>CANRBX010000070.1 GCA_947628955.1 uncultured Lachnospiraceae bacterium
AACTGGGTTTGGAAAACTGTATCAGGTGCGGAAATAATTCCTTTATTTTGTACAAATGCTTCATGAAACAACCCTGGCTTGCAGGAGTTTTTCCTTGTCACAGTGTCCGGCATTTGATATAATCTCGACAGAGCTTATATCTGCTGAAGAAATCTGAGGCCTGAAACGCATGAAGGGAGAAATCATGATGACGCAGCCGTGCGTTTTATATATTATCATTCCCTGTTATAACGAAGAGTCTGTGCTGCCGCTGACAGCGCCTGTCTTTCTGGACAAGCTGCGGGAGATGACAGAGAAGAAGCTGATCAGCGATGAGAGCCGGATCCTGTTTGTCAATGACGGGAGCTGGGACGGCACATGGCAGATCATCAGCGGCCTTGCCCGGCAGGACCGCCATTATATCGGTATTTCCCAGAGCAGGAACCGCGGCCACCAGAATGCAGTCCTTGCGGGACTCATGGAGGCGAAGGACCGTTGCGATATCACGATCTCGATCGACTGTGACGGACAGGACGATCCGAATGCGATGGAAGAGATGGTGAGGCAGTACCGCAGCGGCTACGAAATCGTATACGGAGTGCGCAGCAGAAGAGAGACGGACACCTTTTTCAAGCGCTTTACCGCAGAGTCGTTTTACCGCCTGCTGTCGTGGATGGGCGTTGAGGTCGTCTTCAACCACGCGGACTACCGGCTGATCTCCAACCGCGTTCTGAACGAGCTGCAGGGTTTCCGCGAAGTGAATATTTATCTGCGCGGCATGATCCCGCTGATCGGCTTCCGGAGCACGGAGGTGCCCTACGAGCGGCACGAACGTCTGGCCGGGGACAGCCACTATCCGCTGTCGAAGATGCTGAGCCTCGCCTTTGACGGGATCACGAGCCTGAGCGTCAAACCGATCCGCATGATCGCGTCGCTCGGTGTTTTTGTCTCGATCCTCAGCTTCATTCTGATCATCTGGTGCGTCGCGCAGTATTTCCTCGGGAATACGGTGCCCGGTTGGTCGAGCCTGTGCGCGATCGTGTGCTTTGTCGGAGGGATACAGCTCGTCAGCCTTGGGATCATCGGAGAATACATCGGAAAGATCTACCTTGAGACCAAGGCGCGCCCGCGCTACATCATCAGTGAGCGGACGTATGAAGATAATGAATCTGTACAGGGGCAGCCTGTGTCTGCAAAAAATCAGACCGATGAAATGTCCGGGAAGCGCGGCGGGGAGGCAACATGAAAAGAGAATCATCCTGGTTTCAGGACTCCGGGAAATGCTTCCTGCTGTCCGTTCTGATCAATATGGGGCTTCTGATCTTCCTGCTCGTCGTGTTCCGCCCGTATTTCGAGACGAATGACGACATGACGATCGCCCTGTTTGTAAATGGCGCGAAGGGAACTCATGATCCGCATCTCGTCTATAGCAGCTATGTCATCGGGCTTGTGCTGGCGGCGCTGTACCGGATCAGCGAGGGGGTTCCGTGGTATGCGCTGCTCCAGTATGCTGTGCTGTTTGGCGCGTTTACGGCGATCCTGTACGGCGTGATGCGAAGGCTGAAAAGTGTTTCCGCCGCCGGCATCTGCACGGTCGTCCTCTATTTTTTTGCATATGACGGATACATCCGCCTCCAGTACACCAAGACGGCGGGGATCGCCGCGGCGGCTGGGATTTTTCTGCTTCTTTATGCGGCGGAGCAGGAGAGGGTCTCCCGGAAGGCCCTGTTTTGCGGCTATCTGCTGGCATGCACCGGTTTTATGTATAGGGATCAGCAGTTTGCTGCTGAGCTTGCGCTCATGAGCGGGATCGGTGTATTTTTGCTGCTGGAACCGCTGCAGGAGAGGAACGCGGCTGTTTTCCGGCTCAGGCTGGCGCGGTGCGCAGGCATTTTTGCGGGACTCGCTGTGCTCGTGGCCGGACTGTTTGCGGCGGACCGATACTCCTACCGCTCGCAGGAGTGGCAGGACTATCTGGAGTACAACAAGCTCAGGACGGAGCTTCTGGACTATGGGTTTCCGGATTATGAGGCAAATAAAGAGGCGTATGAGGAGCTCGGGATCGGCCGGCTGGCCTACCGCATGTACCATGGCTGGAATCACATGGATTCCGAAAAGTTTACCCCCGAGATCATGAGAGAGCTGATCGCGCTCAAGCAGCCGCGAAAATTCACTCCGGGCCTTGTGAAGGACTTTCTGGCTGAAGTGCCGGGAAGGCTGTTTACTAGGGAGTGCTTTCTCTGTTTTCTCCTGGTTTTCTTCTTCTGGATTTTGTGGGGAAGGCACACGGGGAGCGCTGTGGCGGCTGCCCTGTACGAAGCGCTGCTGATGGGCGCAGTCTATCTCTATCTGTATTATACAAACCGGTATCTCTACAACCGTGTGGATGTCGGACTGTGGCTGGCGGGAATCCTGGCCGTGCTCTGGCTGTACCGGCAGGAGGCGCGCTTTGTCACGCCCAGGGCCGCGGCGGCGCTCCTGTTTTCCGCCGTATGCCTGACGCAGGGAATGTGGCGGACCTCCTGGAGAGTATACAGCGCGGACAAGATCAGCAAAAAGCTGTCGCTGCGGGCCGTTGTGGAAGAGCTTCGCGCAGATACAGAACATCTGTACCTCGTGAAGGCCGGGACGGTCTCCTTTTCTGGCAGCTATGATCCGTTTGACCGGGTTCCGCACGGGATTGCGGAGAACATTCTGTCGCTGGGCGGCTGGCCGGCGATGACGCCGTGGTACTGTGAGACACTCGCGTCGTATGAGATCTCCAACCCCTTGCGCGATGTCGTTGACAATGACCGGGTGTATCTGCTGGATCAGGATATTGAGAGCACGATGAAATACATTCACAAATATTATGACGCGTCGGCGGAGGCCGAGCCGGTTTCAGAGTATCCGGATTACAGTGTCTACCAGATCGTGTCGGGCGAATCCCGGTAACTGCAAAGCGGGCACGGATTCCGGACAGAGCGCAGGATGCGCTCTCGGAGAAAGGACAGAGGGAGTGATCAATATGCAGAAAATACTGAAAAAATCGTACAGCATTCTTTTCTTTCTGCTGTTTCTGGCGGTAGTGCTGCGCGCACTCTGGGATATGCCCCTGCAGTCGAAAAGCGCGGCTGTTGTGACAGTTCCGTTTCTAATCTTTTTTTTCTGCTTTCTGCCGGGAAGGCTCAGGGCCATACTGGAACGTGTGAACTGCCGAAAATGCTGGATCGTGCTGCAGTGCCTTTCTGTTCTGGCAATGTTGGCGGAGATGTTCCTGATAGAGCTGAAGTTGTCCTGGGACTGGAAATTTCTGATCAGGGCGGCGCATGAGTATGTGCTGAAGGGAGGGATGACAGAAGAGAGCCTGAGATACTTTGCGGTCTATTCCAATAACCGCTTCTGGCTGGTATGCCTTATCTTTCTGTTTAAAGCCGTGCACACGGTTTTTCCCTTCCTGTCATGGCTGCGCTATTATACATGGATTTCGATGCTGTTTGCCGGATTCCTGACGCAGATGACCATCTGG
Organism: uncultured Lachnospiraceae bacterium; assembly: GCA_947628955.1. Classification (GTDB taxonomy): domain Bacteria; phylum Bacillota; class Clostridia; order Lachnospirales; family Lachnospiraceae; genus Choladousia. Next base: position 3,488 of record CANRBX010000070.1, read on the forward strand.
CTGCTCTATCGGACCGCGAGGGAGTATTTCAGCGAGAAGCGCGCGCTTCTGACCGGATGCCTCGCGCTGTTTTTCCTGCCGTTCTACCTCTATGCCCAGCACGCATACACCGATGTGCCGGGGATGTTCTGCACGGGGCTGATCCTGTTCCTCTATACCAGGATAAAGAAGGGGGAGGATGAAGGGCGGCGGAACCTGCTGCTGGTTCTGCTCGGGATTGTGACGGGGATTGCATACAAGATAAAAGTGATCGTATTCATTCTCTTTATAGCCATCCTGATCACTGAGATTCTGACGACCAGGGACATTCTGAAATCCCTGCGAGGCCTGCTCATCCTCTGCGTGCCGATGGCGCTTGCGGTTCTGGGAGCGAACCTTGTGACGAAGCAGACGGTTCCGATCAGCAGTGAGATGTCAGACCGCTATGAATTCCCACCCACCCACTGGATCATGATGGGTCTTACGAAGAAGGGCGGCTATAATGCGGCTGATGTAGAGAAGACGGAAAAGTATAAAACCTACGACCAGAAGATCCGCGCGAATATCAGAGTGATCAGAAAAAGGCTGAAGCGGTACGGCGCATCCGGCCTGCTCCGGCATATTGTGGCGCGCAAAATGCAATATACCTGGTGCAACAGCTGCCTTGCCGGAGACTACTATGGGACGAAATACCCGTACCGCCCATCACTTCTGTATGAATTTCTGTCGATCAACGGGCGATACCACTGGATCACGCTGATCTATACGTGGCCTTACTATCTTCTCATTCTGCTCGGGATCCTGTTCTCGGCGGCCGTGTCGCTGAAGAAGGGCCGTAAGGAGCCTCCGATTTTCGATGCCGGCCGGCTTGCGATCCTCGGCCTGTTCCTTTTTCTGTGCATCTGGGAGTGCAACAGCAGGTATCTTGTGTGCCTGATCCCGGTATTTCTGCTGGTGTCTGCCCAGGGACTTCAGGAGGCAGCGTCGTTCGTCCAAAGGAAGGTATCTGAACGATTCATTTCAGCGTCACGTTCAGGTAGCTGCGCCCGGAGAGTGTGCGGTTCGTGCACAGCAGTATGAGCACAAACATACAGCCTGCCGCAAAGCCGGGCCAGTCGAGGAGGGCCGTCAGGACCAGAAGGATGATGCGCATGAATTTCAGCGCGTAGCCCAGCTCAAAGTTTGGCTGCGTGTAGTTGGAGATTGCGACGAACGCCATGTAAAGCATGACCTCGGAGTTGAACCAGCCTGAGTTCACGGCAAATTCCCCGAGTATCAGGCCGGAGAAGATGCTCAGAGGCGTGCTGAGCATGTTCGGCGTGTTCAGTGCGGCGAGGCGCAGGCCGTCGATGGCGAGCTCGAGGATCAGGAACTGGCAGATCAGCGGAATATTAACGACATCCCTGACGGCGATGAACACGAGAGAGGGCGGAAGCCACTGCGGGTTCATCATCAGAAGCAGATAGAGCGGCGTCAGAAAGACGGTCAGAAACAGGATGATGACCCGAGAGACCTTCAGATACAGGGCGGTCCAGGCAGGAAAATAGTAATCGTTCGCTTCCTCGATCATGTCCAGCACCGAGGTCGGAAGGATCATTGCGGACGGTGAATTGTCCACAAGGATTGCGATCTTTCCCTCCATGATACAGGCGGCCGTCGTGTCTGGGCGCTCCGTGAACTTGAATTTAGGGAAGGGGTTGTACCAGCGCGAGCCGATCAGGGCCTGTGCGAGGCTCTGCTGGTTCATGCACAGGTCGGAGACCCGGATGGCGCTGATCCGGTCTCTCAGACTGGAGAGAAGGGTCTGGTCCGCCAGGTTGTTCATATAGCACAGCGCCACGTCAGAGCGCGACGAGCCGCCGACCTCGAGCATCTCCATGACGAGGTGCGGATCGCGGATCCTCCTGCGGATCAGCGCCGTGTCGAATACGATGGTCTCAACGAATCCGTCCCGCGAACCGCGGAGCGATTTGTCCTTTTCCGGCTCTTCGACGCTTCTCGCCGGGTAAGTCCGGCAGTCGATGGCAATCCCGGCCTCATAACCGTCAATGAACAGGATGATCACACCGGAGAGCAGATTTTTCAGGAGCGTGTCGAACTCTGCATAGATGTCTACCTCCACATAGGGGAGCAGCTGCTGTGAAAAACCGGTTGCGTCCGGCGGCATGTCGGATTCCTGAAGCTTCATGATGGAATCCATGATCTTGAACATGACTTCATCCTTTATCATCCCATCGACAAAGAACAGAGAGCTGTCCCTTCCGCCGATCCGGATATCGCGCTGGATCAGGTCGAAGCTCTCGCGGATCGGGAGAAGACGGTTCATCTGCTCCCGGTTTTCCCGGATCGAACGGCCTGCATTTGTGGTTTCGTCCATAAAGAATGTCCTCCGTAGCTTTCTTTCATTCATGGCAGTGTCCCGCAGGCGGGACATGCACTCCTGCTGAAAGAATGCCCGGAAGACATATTTTTTATGCATGATAACAGAATTGCCGGGGCAGGAAGCGCGCTTATGCCTCCCCGTTGGCGATGACCGGCGTCGGCCTGCGGGAGTCGAAGACCTGCGAGGCCAGGAACATGTCGTCGATCACAGTGGTCGCGCCCTGGCTGGACTGGTAGAGCATATAGCCGTCCAGATCGATACGGCCCTGACGCACATAATTGCTGCGGATCTGCACCCAGTAGGGCTGCGATCCGTCCACATTGCAGAAGAAGTTGTAGCCGGCGCTCTTGAAGTACTGGTACTTCTCATTGTCGCTGCTGTAATCCTCCCAGTCTCCGATATCGTTGCCGTGGGCGAAGATGATCGTGTCGACCGGCCCCACGATGTTCTGCACGTTGTTTACCCATTTTTCATTGTCGATGCGCAGCTCGTCGACCGTTTTGCCCGTGACGCTCAGATGCCCCCAGGTGTGGCTTGCAAATTCCCAGCCCTCCGCCTTGATCGCCTCCGCGATCCTGGTTGCCTCCGCGATCTCCGTCTGGCGGTTGAACTCCGGATGCTCCGAGAGCCACTGGCTCTGATCAGACATCAGATTCTCACGGAGCTCATAATCGGCGTCCGTACGGTACCCGAAGACGCCGTTGTAGCCGGTCAGCGCGATCAGGCCGCGGGCCCCCTTGTAGGATCCGTCCGGATGCTCCTTCAGGAACGTGTTGAGGCGCGGGACAACGTCGTAATCCCCGATATGTTCGACCCCGTCGGATGTGACATAGTGGCATTTCACGTCACCGTTCTCATCGATCACAAGCTTGTCCGGATAGCCGGCGGGCTCATAGGAGTGGTAATAGCTCAGATCGTCGACGGAGAGCACGACCGGCTTTTTCCCCGGCGGGAGAAGCAGGTTCGTGTTCGGGGAGAAGGAGACATTGCCGTTTTCGTCTGCTGACTGCACGACCAGGTCGCGGAGCCGCACAAAGACGTAGCCGTTGTCGTACATGGTCTGGGTGATCTTGTCAAACTCTTCGACCGTCGTCATCCAGGCGTTCATGCCGTCCACGGCGCCCTGCCCGAGCACGGAGACATTGAACGCGCGGTCGGTATCGTTGATCAGCGAGTGGTAGAAAATATGCGGGACGGTCGTCACGTCCACGGCCACGCAGGCATCCTTCTGCGCCTGGATCTCGCCGATCGCCGCGGTGATCGTCTGGTCGGATTCATAGCCGGGCACTGCCTGCAGAAGCGCGATCGCCCCGTCATAGTCGTAACCCTGTGCGAGAAGTTGGGCCTGCCCGATCTGTGCGGCGACATCTACGGCCGGAGCCGGCGGCTCTGTCTGCGGGGGAGCCTGTGTCTGCGGGGCCTCTGTCACGGCCTCTGTCTGCACGGCCGCCTGCTCTGTCTCGATGCTCACCCCGGGCTGTTCTCCGGCCGGCGCGGTCCCCCCGACGACGCCGAGCCGTTTCAGCAGGATCAGGACGGTTGCGGCAAGGACGGCCGCAAAGAGCAGGATCAGCACGGCAATAAAGACCACGCGCTGAACCGCCGCCCGGCGCCTGCGTTTCTGCCGCCGGACCCTGTGCTGTTCCTCTGTCTGTTCATTATCAAATTCGAGATCATAATTTTCGTTCATCTGCGGTAACTCCTTCATAATTATTTATATATTTTCCCCGTAATCCAGTCTAACACAGATAGAAAGAAGTGGCAAACAGTTTCTGAATGTGTTGACATGTTTTTTTCGGTTAAATATAATGAGAGTAAGTCTGAAAACGGAAGGGACGGATCATTTGGCCCTATGAGAAGACGTATGAAATGCTTATGGAAGGACGCCGTTATTTTGCTGGCACTGCTGTTGTCTGTGCGCGCAGGGGCGGAAAAGGCGGCTGCCTGTCAGGAATCCGGCTGCCCCGGCTCCACTTTGAAGGAGCTGCTGCTGACCGCGCTTGAGCCGGTCGGGAGCACGATGTATGTCTGGGGAGGCGGCTGGAACAGGGCGGATACCGGAGCCGGCATCGATGCGCGAACGATCGGCGTCAGCGTCAGGTGGAAGGACTTTTTTGAGCAGCAGACCGCCGGCTATGACTATCAGGACACGCGCTATCAGATCAGGGACGGCCTGGACTGCTCCGGATATGTCGGCTGGTGCATATACAATATTCTGGAGACGGAGGACGGCCGCCCGGGCTATGTGCTGTCCGCGCGAGAGATCGCCCGGGATTATGCCTCGCGCGGGTGGGGAGACTACATCCCCGCTAAAGAGGTGTGCGATCACCGCGCCGGGGACATCATGAGTGCGGACAGCGGACATGTCTGGATCGCGGCGGGCCAGTGCGCGGACGGAAGCGTGGTGCTGCTGCATTCGAGCCCTCCCGGGGTGCAGCTTGCCGGAACTCCGGATCCGGACGGGAACGCGGACAGCCAGGCGGCTGCTCTGGCCGAAAAGTATATGAAGAACTATTTCCCGGAGTGGTACGCGAAGTTCCCGGACTGCACGCGGGGAAGCTCCTATCTGACCGGGTACGGCCAGATGCGCTGGGATCTCAGCGGGGACGCGGTCATGACGGATCCGGACGGCTATGCGGACATGAGTGCGGAGCAGATTCTCGAAGACTTGTTTGAATCATGGAAATAACTGAAAATTTTGTGCATTATTCTGGAAAATTTCTTGAATTACCGGAAGGAATTGTGTATGATAGATATGACCTGATGACGACAGCGGACGTCCGGACAGACGGCCGCACAGACAAATTTTCGGAGGTGTTCAGATGGAGAGCAGAGCGATCAAGATTCATTCCAGTGTCAACAAAAATGCGATTATCCGCGTAATCCCGGGACATTTTGCGACGAACCATTCGCACATCAACTACTATGTGGATATGACGATCATGAAATCCAGAAAGAGTGAAGCCGCGGCGGCGGCTTCGGTGCTGGCGAGAAAGTACTCATCGAGCACCTACATTGATACGATCATCTGTATGGACGGATGCGAGGTGATCGGGGCCTATCTGGCGGATGAGCTGACGGCCTCCGGGATCATGTCGCTGAACCAGCACCAGACGATGTATATTGTCACGCCGGAGATGAATCCGGGCGGGCAGCTGATCTTCCGCGACAATATGCAGATGATGATAAACGGCAAGCACTGCGTGCTCCTGCTGGCCTCCGCGACGACGGGCCGCACCATCGCGAGCGCCATCGAGTGCGTGCGCTATTACGGCGGCATCGTGGACGGCGTTTCCGCAATCTTCAGCGCGAGCGACCATGTGCAGGGGATTGAGGTCAACTATATTTTCGGCGGTGAGGATATCCAGGGATACGAGACATACGAGGCGACGAAATGCCCGATGTGCGCGAATCACCAGAAGATCGACGCGATCGTGAACAGCTTTGGATACTCCAGACTGTGATGTTGGGGCGGGAAATACCAGGGAGAGTGAGAAGTGTGAAAAAATTTTGCAGAGGGATTCTTGCATTTGTTTTTTGTGTGGTGATTTGTGCCGTGCTGCCGCTGCCGGCAAGAGCGGAGGTCGTGCAGATCAGAAAGGCTGCGCTGGAGAATGTCACAAAGGCGGAGACCCTACAGGGAGTGTGGGAGAAGGACGGGGACGAGCGCGTCTTCCGGAAGACGGACGGCTCCCTTGTGAAGAGACAGTGGTTTAAGGCAAACGGAAATATTTACTATGCGGACGCGGCGGGCCATCGCCTGAAGGGCTGGGTAAGATACCGGGATAACCTGTATTATCTCAGAAAGAAAGGGGCCCTGCAGGGCGCTCTGCAGACCGGATGGATGGAGAAGGGCGGAAAGCGCTATTATTTCAAAAAGAACGGTGTGTCTGCCCGCGGATTCTTTTTCATAGGCCAGAAGGGTTACTATTTTGATCCCGACACAGGGGCGGCGCTGTCCGGCTGGTTTAAGATCGGGAAATATGAGCGCTATTTCTCGAAGAAGATCTTCCGGATGATCAGAGACTACTGGGTCGGGACGGACGGGAAATACTACTATGTCGACCAGAACGGAAGAAAGAAGGAGGGGCCGGGCTGGCTGAAGCTCGGCGACAAACAGTACTATCTGGATGCCTCAGGGGCGCGTGTGACGGGAACGCTTTTCCTTGACGGCAAAGGATATTACTTCAAAAAGAACGGCGTCTACGACCCGTCTGTCAAGGTGGATGGGGTTGACCCTTCCAGGCCGATGGTGGCGCTGACCTTCGACGACGGCCCCGGCATCTATACGGAGCGGCTTCTGGACTGCCTGAAGAAAAATGACGCGAAGGCAACCTTCTTCATGGTGGGCTCCAATGTGCCGTACTACAAGTCGGCGGTAAAGAAAATGGCGGATATGGGGTGCGAGCTCGGGAACCATTCCTACAGCCATGCGTCGTTTACCAGCCTGTCAAACGCTTCAATCGCGTCGGAGATTTCCAGGACGAGCGCGAACATCAGACAGGCGGCTGGGCGCGGGCCGACGCTGGCGCGGCTCCCGTATGGGAACGGCCATGCGACCAGCCGGGTGCTGTCGGCGCTGGGCCTGCCGTCCATCTACTGGTCCATTGATACGAGAGACTGGGCGAATACCGGCAATCCTGCCCACACCGTGAGCGAGGTGCTGAACAACGTCCGGAGCGGGGATATTGTCCTGATGCATGATATCCATTATTCGACCATTGTGGCTGCGGAGCAGATCATTCCGGAGCTCAAACGGAGGGGCTATCAGCTCGTGACCGTCAGCCAGCTTGCAAATTACAAGGGAAAGACGACCCTGCAGAACGGCAGGACATATTATCATTTCCGATAAAAGATTCAGATTGAAAGTGTGCTTCACGGATCCTCGTGATATTTTATGAATCGGGGAGCACACTTTTTCTGTGTGTAATATGGGCGGGGCCGGTGCGAAGAATCGCAGAAGGCTGTGGGCGGGGCGGGCGCGGGCGCAAAAACAGCAGAAGGATATGCCGCCGGGAGGGCCCGGTGCGGAAGACTGCAAAGGCTGCGCCGCCCGGCAAAAAAGGCCGTGGAAGGCATGCGCCGCCGGCTGGTGCGGAAGGCTGCAAAGGCTGTGTCGCCGGGCAAAAAGCTGCCGGGACATGTTCCCCGGCGTGCGGCCATGTCGGCCGCGTGAGAAAAGACAGAGGAGTGAATGATTATGGTGGCAATTATCGACTACGACGCCGGCAACCTGAAGAGTGTGGAAAAAGCGTTTGCCTATCTGGGAGAGCAGGCGCTGGTGACGCGCAGCCGGGAGGAGATCCTCGGCGCCGACCGCATCGTGCTGCCCGGCGTTGGCGCGTTCGGGGACGCGATGGACAAGCTGCGCCGGTACGGGCTGACGGACGTGATCCGCGAGGCAGTGGGGGAGGGGATTCCGTTTCTGGGGATCTGTCTGGGCCTTCAGCTGCTTTTTGACTCGAGCGAGGAATCTCCCGGCGTGGAGGGGCTCGGACTCTGCCGCGGCAGGATCCTGCGCTTCCCGGAAAAGGAAGGGATGAAGATTCCGCACATGGGCTGGAATTCGCTTCACTTTGACCATCCGGGACGCCTGTTTGCCGGGATCGGGGAGGATTCCTGCGTCTATTTCGTGCATTCCTATTATCTGGAGGCGGAGGATCCCAAGATCGTGACAGCCTCCGCACAGTATGCGGCGCGGATCCATGCCTCGATCGAAGAGAAAAATATATTTGCCTGCCAGTTCCATCCGGAAAAGAGCGGGGCGGTCGGGCTGAAAATCCTGGAGAATTTTCTCTCCTGCTGATCCGGCGGGATGTGCGGCCGGGACACGGGGACATTTCCCATGCGGCCGCCTGAAAAGGAAAATTCATTCATTATTATTGGGAGCGTGGGAAGAATGTTTACAAAGAGAATTATTCCGTGCCTTGATGTGCACAACGGGCGTGTCGTCAAGGGCGTTAATTTTGTGGATCTGAAGGATGCGGGAGACCCGGTCGAGATTGCGGCCGCCTATGACCAGGCCGGGGCGGACGAGCTGGTCTTTCTGGACATCACGGCCTCGTCGGATGCCAGGAATACGGTGGTCGGCATGGTGCGCGAGGTGGCAAAAAAGGTGTTCATCCCCTTCACGGTCGGCGGCGGGATCCGCACGGTGGACGATTTCCGCATGCTGCTGCGGGAGGGCGCGGACAAGATTTCCGTCAATTCGGCCGCGATCATGAATCCGGATCTGATCCGCCAGGCCGCGGAAAAATTCGGTCGCCAGTGCGTGGTCGTGGCGATCGACGCAAAGCGGCGCGCGGACGGCTCCGGGTGGAATATTTACAAAAACGGCGGACGCGTGGACATGGGAATCGATGCGGTGGAGTGGGCGATGCAGGCAGACCGCCTGGGCGCGGGAGAAATCCTGCTGACGAGTATGGACTGCGACGGGACAAAGGCCGGCTACGATATCGAGCTGACGCGGACGATCGCGGACCATGTCTCCGTCCCGGTGATCGCCTCGGGAGGCGCGGGGACGATGGAGCATTTTTACGACGCGCTGACCGAAGGACATGCGGACGCGGCGCTTGCGGCCTCTCTGTTCCACTACAAAGAGCTGGAGATACGCGAGGTGAAGCAGTACCTTCGCGGAAGAGGCGTGTCCGTGCGGCTTTGAGAGACAGACTGCTGACCTGATATTTTACATCTGAGGAAGGACGTTTTATATGACATTAAATGAACTGGAGATCGGAAAGAGCGCGCGGGTGACCGCCGTGGGCGGAGAGGGCGCGCTGAGACAGCATTTTCTGGATATGGGAGTGATCCCGGGCGCAGAGCTCACGCTCGTAAAGTTTGCGCCGATGGGAGATCCGATGGAGCTTCTGATCCACGGATACGAGCTCACCCTGCGGCTCGCGGACGCAGAGCAGATCGAGATTGAACGTATTTCCAGACCCGGGGGCGGACGGGAGGCGGGAGAGGGCCGCCAGGAGCCGCACAGATACAGGGAGCATCCGGGACTCGGCGAGGGAGGCCGCTACCATGTGAAGGCCGGAGAGCATCCGCTTCCGGAGGGGACGGTCCTGACCTTTGCGCTCGCAGGAAATCAGAACTGCGGCAAGACGACGCTGTTCAACCAGCTGACCGGCGCAAACCAGCATGTCGGAAATTTTCCCGGCGTGACGGTGGACCGGAAAAGCGGCGCGATCAAGGGATACCCGAACACGGAGATCACGGATCTTCCCGGGATCTATTCTCTCTCCCCCTACAGCAGTGAAGAGATCGTCACAAGACAGTATATCATCGGCTCAAAGCCGACCGGGATCATCAACATCGTGGACGCGACAAACATCGAGCGCAATCTCTACCTGACCATGCAGCTGCTGGAGCTGGACATGCCGATGGTGCTCGCGCTGAACATGATGGACGAGGTGCGCGGCAACGGCGGCGCGGTCTACATCAATGATATGGAGGAGCTGCTCGGGATCCCGGTCGTGCCGATCTCCGCCGCAAAGAATGAGGGCGTGGATGAGCTGATCCGCCACGCGGTTCACGTGGCACAGTACCAGGAGCGCCCCGGCAGGAATGATTTCTGCAGCCAGGATGAGCACGGGGGCGCGGTGCACCGCTGCATCCATGGGATCATGCACCTGATCGAGGATCACGCGAAGAGCGCGCAGATCCCGGTGCGCTTCGCTGCTACAAAGCTTGTGGAGGGCGACGGGCGCATCCTGAACCTGCTGGAGCTGTCTCAGAACGAGAAGGAGATGATCGAGCATATCATCAGCCAGATGGAGGAGGAGCGCGGCCTGGACCGCTCGGCGGCGATCGCGGACATGCGGTTTGACTTTATACGGAAGCTGGTGGATGCAACCGTCGTCAAGCCGCAGGAGAGCCGGGAGCATGCGAGGAGCAGCCGCATAGACCGCGTCCTGACGGGAAAATACACGGCAATCCCAGCGTTTGCCGGGATCATGGCGCTCGTGTTTTACCTGACCTTCAATGTGATCGGCGCATGGCTGCAGGGAGCCCTCGAATCGCTGATCGGCTCTCTGACCGCGGCGGTGGACGCGGCGATGACCTCCTGGAATGTCAATGCGGCCATCCATTCCCTGGTGATCGACGGGATATTCAACGGCGTGGGGACGGTGCTGAGCTTCCTCCCGCTCATTGTGACGCTGTTTTTCTTCCTGTCCCTGCTCGAGGATACAGGCTATATGGCGCGGGTCGCCTTTGTGATGGATAAGCTTCTGCGCAAGATCGGCCTGTCCGGCCGCAGCATTGTGCCGATGCTGATCGGCTTTGGCTGCACCGTGCCGGGCGTCATGGCGAGCAGGACGCTTCCGTCCGAGCGAGACCGCAAGATGACGATCATGCTGACGCCGTTTATGAGCTGTACGGCCAAGCTCCCGATTTACGCCTTTTTCACGGCGGCCTTTTTCCCGAAGCGCGGGGCGCTGATCATGGTGTCCCTGTATTTCCTCGGCATTTTCATGGGGATCATCGTGGCGCTTGTCTCCAAAAATACCGTGTTTAAAGGGGAAGCGGTGCCGTTCGTCATGGAGCTTCCGAATTACCGCATGCCCGGCCTCAAAAATGTGGCGCGCCTGCTCTGGGAGAAGGCGAAGGACTTCCTGCAGAGGGCGTTTACCGTGATCTTTGTCGCGACGATCGTCATCTGGGTATTGCAGAACTTTAACATGCATTTCGGGATGGTGAGAGATTCGCAGGAGAGCATTCTGGCCGTGATCGCCGGGTACATCGCGCCGCTGTTTGGCCCGCTCGGGTTCGGCGACTGGCGGATCTCCACGTCGCTGATCACTGGCTTTATGGCGAAGGAGAGCGTGGTCTCTACGCTCACGGTGCTCTTCGGGAGCACAGAGAGCCTGCACGCGGTGCTCACGCCGGCCGCGGCGGCTTCCCTGCTGGTGTTCTGCCTGCTGTATACGCCGTGCGTTGCGGCGATCGCCTCCGTCCGGCGCGAGCTTGGCGCGGCATGGGCGGCGCGCGTCGTCCTTCTGCAGTGCGCGATCGCCTGGATCTGCGCGTTTCTGGTGCATCTGATCTGCGCGGCTGTGCCGGCACTCTGAGTGAATAAATTTCAGGAGCGGCAGTCTCGCTTCTGAAATAGTGGTAATATGGCAGTTTTGGGACAACCGCAATAACGCTGTTGTTCTGGACAGGTTAAAGCACTTGCCGCTGACGCTGTAAGAATATGATTCAATGACTGAAGGAGGATGCAGATCTGCCTGCGGCACTGCGGACGGATCCTGCAAAGAGGAAGGGAACGAAATGGCACAGAAAACAAATGTGATGCGTGTGCTTGAGCAGAAAAAGATACCGTATAAATCCTACAATTACGAGGGAACCGATGCGGTGAACGGAGTGGAGGTCGCGAAGGCGCTCGGCCAGGATGTGAACCATGTCTTCAAGACGCTGGTCACGGTCAGCGGCTCAAGACACAACTATGTGTTCGTGATCCCGGTCGCCCGGGAGCTTGACCTGAAAAAGGCAGCCGCCGCGGTCGGAGAGAAGAGTATCGAGATGGTAAAGTCGAAGGAGCTTCTGCCCCTGACAGGGTATGTTCACGGGGGCTGCTCCCCGATCGGCATGAAAAAGATGTTCCGTACCACCATCGACATTGCCGCGGAGAATTTTGATACCATCGTGTTCAGCGGAGGAAAGATCGGCTTTCAGGTGGAGGTGTCGCTTGCGGATCTGAAGAGCGTGATCGCGTTCTCTCTGGCGGATCTGACAAAAGAGTGAACCCGCGGACAGATGTGAGACACAAAAGAGAGGAGGATGCCCCATGGCCCCGATTTCAAACGACTGGCTGGCCCCGCTGAAGCCGGAGTTCGGCAAGCCGTATTATGCAAGACTTTACAGAAAGGTGATCGAAGAGTACCGCACGAATGTGGTTTATCCGCCCGCGGACGATATCTTCAACGCGTTCGCCTTCACGCCGCTTTCCGAGGTAAAGGCCGTGATCCTCGGGCAGGATCCGTACCACGAGCCGGGACAGGCGCACGGGCTGTGCTTTTCCGTGAAGCCCGACGTGCAGATCCCGCCGTCGCTCGTCAACATCTACCAGGAGCTGCATGAGGACTGCGGCTGCTATATCCCGAACAACGGATATCTGACGAAGTGGGCGAAGCAGGGCGTGCTTCTTCTGAACACGGTGCTGACCGTGCGCGCACACCAGGCGAATTCCCACCGCGGCATCGGCTGGGAGGAATTTACCGATGCGGCAATCCGCGTCCTGAACAACATCGACCGCCCGATCGTCTTTATCCTCTGGGGAAAGCCGGCGCAGATGAAGAAATCGATGCTGAACAATCCGAAGCATCTGATCCTCGAGGCGCCGCACCCGAGCCCGCTGTCCGCGTACCGGGGCTTTTTCGGGAGCCGCCCGTTCTCGCGGACGAACAGGTTCCTCGAACAGCACGGGATCGCGCCGATCGACTGGCAGATTGAGAATGTATAGGAAATGTATAGGAAATGTATAGAAAATAGAAGAGGCTGCTGCGAAATATGCGGGAGGGGTTTTGATATCCTGTCTGGTATTTCGCGGCAGCCTTCAATATCCTTTCCCCGATGAGTATTTTATAGCAGATTCCAACATTTTCATCTACCTGCCGCTCACGCTGCTGCTGATCCCGGTGATCTACCGGTCTTACAAGAAGCATCAGGTTACCGTATAGTCCGGCCGGCGATACGTCAGGTATTCATATGCAGCTTATTTTTCAGCGCTTCCTGCAGTACCTGGGAGAAATTTATTTTATGTCTTATGGCGGCCGCATTCAGCCATGCGGGAATCGTCAGCGTCTTTTTGACCGACTTGTGAAAGTGCAGTTTTGCATATTCTTCCACATCGACCGTGATCATGCTGACAAATGCCTCGCCGGATTTAAATTGCAGCTCCTGCATGATCTGCTCCGGCGAGACTTTATTGATTGGGGAAGGCGCCGGGATCGGTTCGTTCTCAAGCCTGCAGGAAAACAGATAGCCCGCCAGACAGTCGATCGCCATGGCAAACGCCTCTTCCAGTGTCTCACCGCAGGTGGCTGTGTAATTCAAATCCGGAAAAATTACGGAATAACCGGTTTCTTCTTTAAAAAAACATGCGGGATATGCAGACAGCATTGCTTTACCTCCTGGGATTACTTTTCAATATACCAGCCTGTTTCAGGATAGAGTTTTCTGTTCCTTTCGGGATATCTTTACAGTGAAATGGGATAGTGACTTTTCCGGATTTTTCCGGATGGGTATAGTGGCGATGCAATCCTTCCTGGGATTTGAAGATCCATCCATCTGCCAACAGGATTCTTTCCAGTTCTTTTGGTTTCAGCGGCATATCATTTCTCCAATATGATAACATTTAACCTGTAACGATTGCAATTAGGTATGCCATCGAGCATCCCCAAAATTGAAACACCCCAGGAAATTCCTATAAAATAAGC
>CANRBX010000071.1 GCA_947628955.1 uncultured Lachnospiraceae bacterium
TGTTTTCAGAACCTCCAGGCTGCTCGCCGGTATCAGTAACTCAGGATGTCTTTTCACCGCTTTTCTCCTTCCAGGAACGTTTTCAATTCTGATTTTTTGAGTATATCAAAAACATCCCCGGTTTTCAATCGCAGAAATCCGCTGCGCCTGTGTTTTTTGACCTGCACACTCAGAAAATCATTCCGCGCCTCAGTCTTCGGGATTTTTGCGCATTCTGCCCTGAGATCACCTCGCAGGACAGCGGAGGGATTTCAGCGGCAGCAAGTAAAAAATTGTATTTTTTTTGTACAGCGGACGAAAGTCCTTGAATTGCGGACAAAATTGGACTAATATAATACGTGTGTCCGGTTTCTTTTTGAATGATCAGGGGAAACGGACAGAACACTCAGAAAATGAAGCATAGGAGGTTGATAGTTATGAAAAGGTTAGCGGCACTTGCACTTTGTGCAGCGATGTGTTTCGCAGGGGCGCTCAGCGTTTCCGCGGAGGATGTTGTGAAGATCGGCGTGTTCGAGCCGGCATCCGGGGACAACGGAGCGGGCGGCAAGCAGGAGACGCTTGGCATCCAGTACGCGAACAGCGTGGCTCCGACGGTTGAGATCGGCGGCACAGAGTACACGGTTCAGCTTGAGGTGGTTGATAATGAGTCGTCGGCGGAGAAGGCTCCGTCCGCAGCGGCGGATCTGGTAAGCCGCGGCGTGTCTGTAGTGCTTGGTACATACGGTTCCGGTGCGGCGATCGCTGCTTCCGATACTTTCGGTCAGGCCGGTGTTCCGGCGATCGGCGTTACCTGCACAAACCCGCAGGTTACAGAGGGCAATACCCATTACTTCCGCATCTGCTTCCTCGATCCGTTCCAGGGCACGGTTCTCGCGAACTTCGCGTCGGAGAACTTTGAGGCGAAGAAGGCGTACGTCCTGACGAAGCTCGGCGACGACTATTCCGCAGGCCTCGGCCATTATTTCAAGGAGGCGTTTGAGGGCCTCGGCGGAGAGGTTGTCGAGGACTCTTTCCCGGAGGGAAATGCGGACTTTACTTCCTACATCACGACAGCGGTCAATGAGGGCGTGGACGTGATCTTTGCCCCGACCTCCACAGAGGCGGCTCAGCTGATCATCGATACGGCTGCGGCTCAGGGCGTGACCGTTCCGCTTCTCGCAGGCGACACATGGGATTCCAACGTGATCCTGAACGCGGCAGAGGGCAAGGATGTTCAGATCTATGTTACCACCTTCTATCAGGAGGGCGGCAATGAAGAGTTCGATACGGGCATCAAGGAGTGGATCAATGCGGACAGCACGAACCTGGCAAACAACGGCGGCGACGATACCGTTGCGGCAGTTACGGCGATGGGCTACGATGCATATTTCACGGCTCTCGAGGCTCTGAAGAACGCAGGCTCCACCGATCCGGCAGCTGTGAACGAGGCTCTGTGGGATACCACCTACACAGGTGTGACCGGCGAGATCGCGTTCGAGTCTGAGAACGGCGATGCGATCCGCGACACGGCATACGTGAAGGTGGCCAACACCGAGACCGGCGCATGGGACTTCGTTGCGGAGCAGGGCGTCAACTAAAAAACCGTCTGGCTCAATGCCCGGGGAAATAAAGAAGAGCAGGAGAGGCTGCGAAAAAGCAGCCTCTTCTTTGTAATATAAGAAAAACCAAAGGGAGGAGTTCCAGCATGGATTTTATCAGCAAGAATCTGCCGTACCTTCTTGCAGGCGTGTCTGTCGGCGGACAGTACGCCCTGATCGCGATCGGCTACACGATGGTCTATGGCATCCTCAGGCTGATCAACTTTGCGCACGGCGATATCTTCATGGTGGCCGCGCTCGTGACAGTGTACTCTACGACGACGCTGCCGCTGTACCTGTCGATCCCGCTGACGCTTGTGGTGACCGTCGCGCTCGGCCTGCTTGTGGAGCGCGCCGCATACAAACCGCTGCGCAGTGCGCCGCGCATGTCCGTCATGATCTCGGCGATCGGCGTTTCCTATCTTCTGCAGAATCTGGCGCTTTATGTGACCGGCGGTCTGGCGCAGACCTACCCGGCGATCCCGTTCATCTCGAATACGGTCAAGATCGGTCCGGCGACGACGAAAATGGTGACGCTGGTGACGCCGGTCCTGACGATCGTACTTGTCTTCGCGCTGATGCAGCTGATCAACCACACGAAGATCGGCATGGCGATGCGCGCGGCGGCCAACGATTTTGAGACAAGCCGCCTGATGGGCATCAAGGTCGATAATGTCATCAGCATGACGTTCCTGATCGGATCGTTCCTGGCGGCCGTCGGCTCTCTGCTGTATTTTACGAATTACGCCTCAGTCGTGCCGACCTCCGGCGCGATGCCGGGCCTGAAGGCTTTTGTCGCCGCGGTGTTCGGCGGGATCGGCTCCATTCCGGGAGCGGTCATCGGGGCGTTCATTATCGGTATCTGTGAAAATATCATCAAGGGCCTTGGATGGACGACGTTTTCCGACGCGTTCACCTTCGCGCTTTTGATTGTCATCCTGATCGTCAAGCCGACCGGTCTGTTCGGCGAGGGCGCGACGGATAAAGTATAAGAGAGGGGGCGGCGTTTATGAGCAAGAAGAGAAATATGATCATCGGTGCGCTGCTTCTTCTGGCGGCGATCCTTGCAATCGTGATCCTGGAGCAGCACCTTCCGCCCACGCACATCGCGCTGGCGGTGCTGAAGAAGGGCTGCATCTATTCCCTCGTGGCTGTGTCCATGAACCTTCTGAACGGCTTCACCGGGCTGTTCTCCCTCGGACAGGCGGGCTTCATGCTGATCGGGGCGTACACCTATGCGGTGCTGACGATCCCGGTGGAGGCCAGAGATTCTGTATACATGTATTTTGACGGCGGCATCATTCAGTTTTCCGTGCCGGTGCTCGTCGGCCTTCTGGCGGCCGGTGTGCTCGCCGCGGTGCTGGCGTGGCTGATCGGCCTGCCGGTGCTGCGCCTGAAGAGCGACTATCTGGCGATCGCGACGCTCGGCTTCGCTGAGATCATCCGCGCGTTCTTCCAGTGGGACAAGCTCGGCGTGATCACGAACGGTTCCAACATGCTGCGCAAATATCCGACGTTTTCCACGACGCTGTTTCCGTTCATTGCCTGCACGATCTGCATTGCGGTCATGGTGCTGATGATCAATTCCTCGTACGGCCGCGCCTTCCGGGCGATCCGCGACGACGAGGTCGCGGCGGAGGCGATGGGGATCAACCTGGCGAAGCACAAGAGGATGGCGTTCTGCGTGTCTTCGTTCTTTGCGGGCGTCGGCGGAGGCCTGCTGGCGATGTACCAGACCTCGATCCAGGCCATGACCTTCAAGTCCTCCATGACGTATGAGATCCTGCTGATCGTCGTGATCGGCGGTCTGGGCTCCGTGACCGGAAGCTGTCTGGCGTCGTTTCTGTTTATCGCCAGCTCCGAGTGGTGGCTGCGCTTCCTTGACACGGAGATGACCATCGGAGGCTTCAAAGTGCCGCTTCTGCGCTCCGGCTTCCGCAAGGTCGTATTCTCGGTCATCATCATGGTGATCGTGCTGTTCGCGCGGAAGGGGATCATGGGCAGCCGGGAGTTCTCGATCGACGGGATCTGCCGTTTCTTTAAAAATCGCGGCAAAAAGAAGGAGGTAAGGCAATGAGCACGAATGTCCTCCGGGTAGATGATGTCACCATGCAGTTCGGCGGCGTGGTGGCGGTAGACAACCTTTCCCTCGAGGTGAACGAGGGTGAAATCGTGGCGCTGATCGGGCCGAACGGCGCGGGCAAGACGACGGCCTTCAACTGCATCACCGGCGTCTATGAGCCGACGAACGGCGTGGTGTCCTTCTACGGGAAGGAGCTGGTCGAGAGCTATCCGCGGGGCAAGATGAAAAAGCTGTATAAGGGCGAGAACGCGGGAAAATACACGAAGCGCCTGACGCCGACCCCGGATAAGATCACGAAGGAGGGAATCGCGCGGACCTTCCAGAACATCCGCCTGTTTTCCTCGATGACGGTGTTTGAAAATGTCCTGATCGCGAAGCACATGCGCGCGAAGCAGAATCTGCTGACGGCGACCTTCCGCCTGAACCATGCGGAGGAAAAGCGGATGCGCGAGGAGACGATGGAGCTGCTGCGGATGCAGAGCCTGGATCATCTGAAGGATGAGATTGCCGGCTCCCTGCCGTACGGCATTCAGCGCCGGCTGGAGATCGCGCGCGCCCTGGCGACGGATCCGAAGCTTCTGCTGCTCGACGAGCCGGCTGCCGGCATGAATCCGCAGGAGACGCAGGAGCTGGCAGACTTTATCCGCCAGATCCGTGACGAGTACAGGCTGACGATCTTTATCATTGAACATCACATGGATCTGGTCATGCAGATCTCGGACCGTGTGTATGTCCTGGATTTCGGAAAGCTGCTGGCGCAGGGGACGCCGGCGGAGGTACAGAACAATCAGCGCGTGATAGACGCATATCTGGGGGTGAGCGAAGATGCTTAAAGTGAGCGACCTGAAGGTGAATTACGGCGGTATCGAGGCCGTCAAGGGAATCAGCTTTGAGGTGCCGGAGAAGAGCATCGTCACGCTGATCGGGGCGAACGGCGCGGGCAAGTCCACGACGCTGAGGTCGATCGTCTCCCTCGTGAAGCCGGCCTCCGGAAAGATCGAGTTTCTCGGCGAGGACATCACCGGAAAGAACACAGATGAGATCGTGTCGCGCGGGATCACCCTCGTCCCGGAGGGACGGAAGATCTTCCCGGATCTGACCGTGCTTGAGAATCTGAAGATCGGCGCCTACATGCGCAGGGACAATCTGACCGACGACCTGAACTGGGTTTACGACCTGTTCCCGCGCCTGAAGGAGCGCCACTGGCAGCCGGGCGGCACGCTCTCCGGCGGCGAGCAGCAGATGCTCGCGGTGGCCCGCGCGCTGATGAGCCGGCCGAAGCTGATCATGATGGACGAGCCGTCCCTCGGACTCGCGCCGCTGATCGTGCGCGGCATCTTCGATATCATCAAGGAGATCAGCCGGCAGGGCGTGACGATCCTCCTGATCGAGCAGAACGCGAATATGGCGCTGCGCACGGCGGACATCGGCTACGTCATGGAGACCGGCAATATCACGATGACCGGAACCGGCGCGGAGCTGCTCGTGAACGAACAGGTGCGTGCCGCGTACCTGGGAAAATAAGTATAAAAAACGGAACCTCCATTTTTTCTGCCGTTTGCCCGACTGATTTATTCACCGGCACTAAAGGAACAACTGAATTGACTTTGACAGAAAACAAGAGTAATATTAGCCGTAATAAGACAATATTCAAAGAAAGGCGCTGATTATGAACAAAGTATTCCGACGTATTCTGGCGATTCTTCCCGCCGTTCTGCTGCAGGTCCTGTGGCTGTATGTCCTCTTTTCCTGGCTTTCCAGATGGGCCGTGCTGATCAATTTTGCCCTGTCCATACTGTCATTTTTGTTTGTGCTGTACCTGATCACGAAGCAGGAAGAGAGCACGTATAAAATACTGTGGCTGCTGGTGATCCTGACCTTCCCGCTCCCGGGCGCCGCGCTCTATCTTTGCTTCGGCAATAAGCGCACGACGAAGCCCCTGCAGAAAAAGCTGGATGCGGTCGGACCGCTCCCGGAGAGCAGGACGGATACAGAGCCGCTTTATGCGGAGCTGTCCGCTGAGAACAGACGTCTTTCCCAGACCTTCCGCTGGATCGAGGGCAGGACGGGATTAAAGCTGCACAGGAACTGTGAGGCCGGATATTTCCCGCTCGGGGACGAGCTCTTCCCGGAAATCCTGGCAGAGCTGAAAAAAGCAGAACGATTCATCTTTGTGGAATATTTCATCATCGAAAATGGCCTGATGTGGGATTCCATGGTGGAAATCCTTGCTGAAAAGGCCGCGCACGGCGTGGATGTGAGGGTGCTTTATGACGATCTCGGCAGTATTTCCACTTATACGAAGGAAAACGCCGACGCGCTCCGCAGAAAGGGAATCCGCTGTGCGTCGTTTAACCCGCTTGTGTTTGTGAAGGGCACGCTGAACTGCCGTGATCATCGGAAGATGCTGATCATCGACGGAAGAGTAGCTTTCAGCGGCGGCGTGAACCTTGCGGACGAATATATCAACCATGTGGTGAAGTACGGCCACTGGAAGGATATCGGCTTCAGGATATCCGGGGAGGCGGTGGAGAACTTTACACGGATGTTTGCGGAGTTCTGGAACGCATTTACCGGCGATCGGATTCCGGAAAAATATCTGAAGGAGCCTGCGGCCCCGGCGCATAAGGGAAAGGCAGTGCCCCGGACGGAGGACGGCTATGTGCTCAGCTATTATGATTCCCCGCTGCGCTCCGATGCGGTCAGCAATGAGCTGTATGTGGATCTGCTCTCCCAGGCACAGAATACCGCGTGGTTCTTTACTCCTTATCTGATGCCCGGCGAGGCGCTTCTGGATGCCTTTGTCCGCGCGGCGCAGCGCGGGGTAGATGTGCGGATCATCATGCCCGGCGTTCCGGACAAGAAGCTGGTGTACCGCATGTCGCGCAGCTTTTACCCGGTGCTCCTGGAGGCAGGGGTGAAGATCTACGAATATACGCCTGGCTTTGTCCACGCCAAGGGCTGTGTCATTGACGATATTGTGGGGACGGTCGGGACGGTCAACCTGGATTACCGCAGCCTGTTCCTGCATTTTGAAAATAATTCTGTCTTTTACCGGGCCTCGCTGCTCGGCAGCCTGAAGGCGGATTTCCTTGCGACGCAGGAAAAGTGCGTTGAGCGGACGACGGACAATATCGGGATGAGCTTCCGCAAGTGGATCATAGACGGGGTGCTGCGGATTTTTGCCCCTCTGTGCTGACCTTCACAGACCGGTGCTTCGGCCGTATTAACCTGAGAAGGCAGAGAAGTTCCTTATCATATGGAAACATAACAAAATAAAAAAACAGGTTGCATTTTATATAAAAAAGATGTAGAATAAAACAAAAACAGGCTTGACAATATGTCATATCCGACATATAATAAAGCCAGAAAGGAAACGGGTGGAAAAATACTACATCGAATTCTACACGAAAGATAACGGAGTGGAACCTGTAAAAGACTTTATCCTGACTCTGGACGCAAAAATGAAAGCAAAGCTGCTTCACATTTTTGAGATCCTGGAGGAAAATGGTCCCAGTGTGAGGTTGCCATATACAGAATACCTTGGAGACGGAATTTTCGAGATTCGCGCAAAGTACGGAACAGATATCGTCAGAGTGCTGTATTTCTTTATAAAGGGACGACGGATTATTCTGACAAACGGCTTTGTAAAAAAGCAGCGGAAGACCCCGATAGGTGAGATTGTGCTGGCGAAGAAATATCGCCGGGATTACAGAAGGAGGTATGGAGATGACTGACTTCAAACAGTTCAGACAGGAATTGCTGAGGGATCCTGAGGTAAGGCAGGAATACGACGCGCAGGAACCGGAGTTCGATATCATTAAGGCCCTGATCCGGGCCAGAAAGGAACAGAATATCACGCAGGAGGAGCTTTCCAGGCGGACTGGCATCACTCAGGCGGACATCAGCCGGATCGAGAACGGCACGAGGAATCCGAGCCTGAATATGGTCAGGCGGCTTGCAGACGGGATCGGGATGCGGCTGAAGCTGGAGTCCATTCCCAAAAAGCAGGGCTGAAGGCGATTCGACACATCAGATACGAAAATGTAAAATAATGGAAAAGCACTTTTAAACGGCCGGTATCATAAGATATCATAAAACCGCTTAGAGGTGCTTTTTTTGAAGACTTTTAAAAAGCCGCTTTCTCCGGAGGAAGAGAAATATTATCTGGAGCGATACAGAGAAGGGGATATGGAGGCCAGGAATCTGCTGATTGAGCACAATCTAAGGCTGGTTGCGCATGTTGCAAAGAAATACCAGGCGCCGGAGCATGATACGGACGACCTGATTTCCATAGGAATCATCGGACTGATCAAGGCTGTCATGACATTCGACAGCAGGAAAAACAACAGACTCGCCACCTACGCGGCCCGGTGCATTGAGAATGAGCTGCTGATGATGTTCCGCTCGCGCAAAAAGCTGACGCGGGAGGTGTCCATGTTTGAGAAGATCGGCCTTGACCAGGAGGGCCGCGAACTGCAGCTGATGGATGTGCTGGAGAGCGAACCGGTGGACATTATCGAGAATCTGGAGACGCAGAAGAATGTCCGGCATCTGAGGGAATGTCTGGGTGAGGTGCTCGACGAGCGCGAACTCCAGGTGATCTGCGAACGGTATGGCCTGTGCGGGAGGAAGGAGCGGACACAGCGCGAGATCGCAGCCTCGCTGGGGATCAGCCGCTCGTACGTGTCAAGGATTGAGAAAAAGGCGCTGGAAAAGCTGCGGACGGAATTCAGACATTATTTGCAGGACGACGGCCCTGTGTGTATTTGCTGACATTCATAGACAACGGACGGCAATTGTGGTAAGATATCCGCGAAAGCACGGCTCAGCCTGTGCGCACCCCGGAGGATATCATCTCCGCGAATCTTACAGAGAGGCTGTGACTCTATGGACAGTCTGGTTTTGGTATGTGAACTTGACGGCACAACAGATGACCGGATCCTGCAGGAACGGGCGGCAGAACTGTTCCCGCCGCCCCCTGCGGAACGGGCGGAGAAGGGCGCGCGCAGGAAGAGCAGGCAGCATATCCTTGCGTGGCTGCTGCTTGGACATGCCGTGAAGGAACAGTTCGGATATACACTCCCGCAGCTTTGTGTCTGCCGCGGCGAGCATGGGAAGCCGTTTGGCAGCGCGCACCCGGAGATACAGTTCAATATCAGCCACTGCGAGACGGCCTGTGCCTGTGTCGTCGGGAGGGTTCCTGCGGGGGTCGATGTGGAACGGAAATTCAGGTGCAGAGACGGCCTGCTGAAAAAGGCCTGCCATCCGGAGGAATATGAGCTGCTGGCGCAGATGGAGGAGGCGGACCGTGAGAGGCAGTTCCGGTTTCTGTGGTCGCTGAAGGAGAGCTTTGTGAAAATGGACGGCCGGGGACTTGGCTACGGGCTCGACAGGCTCAGCTTTGCCCGCCTGCTCCCCATTTCCCTGGGGCCTGGGAAGGCCTTTCAGGGGACGTCCGATCCGGCGTCGCTCCTTCTCTGTGACCGGGAGAGCTATACGCTTGCGGCTTATGAGAGTGAGAGTGCAGATGCTGCCTGGAACCCGGATGCGGCTGTCCGCTGGGCGCCTGCAGAGATCCGCATTATAAAGGAATCGGATCTGCTCTGAGGCTCCCAGGCGCGCGGCTGTTCGGCAGCAGGATGCTGAGCGTCAATGGGAAAGATATTTATCATCACCTGCCCGTGCGGCCGGCCGCAGGCGGCAGAATGGAGACGACTATGAAGATAAGAAAGGCCGAGCGCAGGGATCTGCAGGCGCTTCTGGATATTTATAATTATGAGGTAGAGCACGGCGTGGCGACATTCGATATTCATCCGAAGGATCTGGCCCAGTGGGAGGCGTGGTTTAACGCGCATAATACGGATAACCATCCGCTGCTGGTTGCTGAGACAGGAGGGCACGTCGCGGGGTACGCGAGCCTGTCCGCATACCGTGAGAAAGAGGCTTACAGGAGCACGGTAGAGCTTTCCGTCTATATCGCGCCGGGGGACCGGAGAAAAGGGATTGCGTCAGCGCTCATGGAAGAGATCCTGCGGATGGCGCGGGAGGATGAGAGGACGCACTCGGTCATCTCGGTGATCACGGCGGAGAACGAGGCCAGCATCCGGCTGCATGAGCGCTTTGGGTTTGAGTTCTGCGGGTGCCTCCCGGAAGTCGGCGTGAAATTCGGGCGCTACCTCGGCGTCACAAATTACAGGCTGGGCGTGTGAGCGCGCGGCGCGGGGCGGAATCCGGTCGGTGAAATATAGAAAGCGAGCCTGGATGAGACAGCAGGGAAAGAGTCCAGAGGGAAGAAACCCGGTCGGTGAAATATAGAAAGCGAGCCTGGATGAGACAGCAGGAAAAGGACTCGTGGGAAAGAAGCCCGGGCGGAGAGGTATGGAAAGTGAGCCGGGGAAGGCAGCAGGAAAAAAACCGGGAAAGAAGAAAGCCCGAGTGAGAGGAAACCCGGCAAAGGGGCAGAAAAAGGGACAGGAAAAGAGACAGAAAAAAGGAACAGGAGAAAAAACATGACGAAACAGGAATTTCGGGAACTGACATCAGGCGGCATTGTGCTTCTGGACGGGGCGACGGGCTCCAACCTGCGCAGAGCAGGCATGCCGACCGGCGTATGCACGGAACAGTGGGTCCTGGAACACCCGCAGATCATCACAGAGCTGCAGAGCGCTTATGTGGAGGCGGGGAGCCGGATCATTTATGCGCCGACCTTTTCGGCGAACCGTATCAGCCTGGCAGCACACGGACTGGAGGGCCGGCTTGCGGAGCTGAACACGAAGCTTGTGGAGCTGTCGAAGGGGATCGCGAAAGGACGGGCCTATGTGGCGGGAGACGTCACGACGACCGGGAAGATGATGAAACCGCGCGGCGAGGTCACATATGAGGAGCTTTACGAGGTGTATTGTGAGCAGATCCGTGTGCTTTCGGACGCAGGAGCGGATCTGATCGCTGCGGAGACGCTGATGAGCGTGGAAGAAGCGCAGGTGATTCTGGACGCGGCGCAGTCAGTCTGCAGCCTTCCCGTGATGTGCACGCTGACCCTGGAGGCGGATGGAAGCGCCCTGTTTGGCGGCAATGCGGTTGAGATGGTTGAGACGCTGCAGGAGATGGGGGCGGCGGCGGTCGGAGTGAACTGCTCCGTGGGTCCGGATCAGCTCGAGGCGGTGGTTGCCTCCATGAAGGCGGCCGCGCACGTGCCGGTGATCGCGAAACCGAATGCCGGGATGCCGGTGATGGATGAGAAGGGAATGGCGCATTATAATATGGATGCAGAGCATTTTGCATCTTCGATGAAGCGCCTCGCAGATGCCGGGGCCGGGATCGTCGGAGGCTGCTGCGGCACAGATCCGCAGTATATCCGCAGGCTGGCGGAGATCCTTGACGACGGGCGGCAGGCCGTGCCGGGCAGCCGGCAATCCTGAGAGCAGAGGAAGGCTTCAGAGAAAAAACGCCTCAGAAAAAGGGAAATTTCCGAACCGGATGAAGAGGTTCCGGCGCGGGCAGAGGGTTCTGGAGCCGGAGAGCTCCGGAAAAACTGCGTGAGTCAATCGCTTGAATGCGAAGGAGGGAACGATTTTGGAACATAAGATCGACAAAAACAAACTGATCCGGCGATCTGTCTTTGCCGGTGCGGCGCTGGTGCTGCTGGTGCTGCTGTTTCTGCTGAGCAGGGGCATGTGGTATCAGATCGAGGAGCAGGAGGAAGCGGTCGTTGTGACCTTCGGCCAGGCGAAGGCGGTCTCAGAGAAGGGCCTGCATTTCAAGCTTCCGCTGATCCAGAAGGTGCAGAAGGTGAACACGACGATCCAGGGATTTCCGATCGGATACGATCTGGCGACGAACGAGACGACCGAAGAAGAGGCGGTCATGATCACCTCGGATTACAATTTTATCAACGTGGATTTCTTTGTCGAGTACCGGATCTCCGATCCGGTGAAGTATCTGTACGCCTCGTCGATGCCGGAGGAGATTCTGAAGAATATCGCGCAGGGCAGCATCCGCACGGTGATCGGAAGCTTCGACGTGGACAGTGTCCTGACGACGGGCAAGTCGGAGATCCAGGCTCAGATCAAGGAGATGATCCTTGCGAAGCTGGAGCAGCAGGATATCGGCCTGACGCTTGTGAACATTTCCATCCAGGATTCCGAACCTCCGACCGAAGAGATCATGCAGGCATTTAAGGCGGTGGAGACGGCCAAGCAGGGCAAGGAGACGGCCCTGAACAATGCGAACAAATACCGCAACGAACAGCTGCCGAAGGCCGAGGCGGAGGCGGATGAGATCGTCAAGGACGCTGAGGCCCAGAAGCAGACGCGCATCAATGAAGCCGAGGCACAGGTGGCGAGGTTTAAGGCCATGTATGAGGAATACGAGAAGAACCCTGTCGTCACGAAACAGCGCATGTTCTACGAGGCGATGGAGGATGTGCTGCCGGATCTGAAGGTGGTCATTGACAATGGGGATGGAGTTCAGAAGGTGCTGCCGCTGGAGCCGTTCGCACAGATGCAGGAGGACGCGCAGGATGGACAGACGGGATCCGCGGACGCGCAGGACGGGCAGAAGAGATCCGCGGACGGGCAGTAAAGAGAAGAAAGGCAGGTGTGATTCAGATGAAAAAGAAAATAGCAGGGGCTGCGGCGGTGGTCATATTGCTCGCACTCGTTCTTTCCTCCCTTGTGGTGACGGCAGAGAATGAATACAGACTGATCCGGCAGTTCGGACGCATCAGCAGGGTTCTGTCGGAGCCTGGACTCAGCATAAGGATCCCGTTTATTCAGACGACGGACACGTTCCCGAAGGAGACGCTTTTGTACGACCTTGTACCCTCGGAGGTCATCACGCGGGACAAAAAGACGATGATCACGGACAGCTATGTGCTCTGGCGTATCTCGGATCCTCTGAAATTTGCCCAGACTTTAAACGGCTCCCTTGTCAATGCGGAAGGGCGAATCAACACGGCTGTATACAACGCGCTGAAAAATGCGATCAGCAGCATGAACCAGGATGAAGTGATCACGAGCAGGGACGGAGAGCTCTCCGAACTCGTGATGTCGCGCATTGACGACAACATGGATCAGTACGGCATCGAGCTGCTGATGTTCGAGACAAAACAGCTGGATCTGCCGGACGACAACAAGGAGGCGGTCTACGAGCGCATGATCTCGGAGCGCGATAACATCGCGGCGACCTACACGGCGGAGGGAAATTCCGAGGCGCAGGTCATCCGCAACACGACGGACAAGGAGGTCGCGATCAGCATTTCGGAGGCGAAAAAACAGGCCGAGATCCTGATCGCGGAGGGTGAGGCGGAGTATATGCGCATCCTCTCCGAGGCATATGACACGGAGGACAAGACCGAATTTTACTCCTTCGTGCGCGGCCTGGACGCGCTGCGGGAGTCCATGACCGGCGGCGACAAGACGGTCGTGCTCTCATCCGACTCCCCGATCGCGCAGATCTTCAGCGGATATGCGCAGTGAGAGAACCTGAGCGTATCGGGAACGGAACGCTGCTCTTCGTCTTACGATGAATTTACATGAACTTTACACGGGCCCGGTTTTGCATTTTACAAACCGGGCCTAAAATTATGCCCGTAATCGCGCAGAACAGGAGAACAGACGGCGGGACGAAAGAAGCGCCGCCTGAAATGAAAAGAAGAATATAAATCGCTGCGCGGGGAAAAGGAGAAAAGATTATGAAAAAGAAAACACTGGTACTGGCAATGGCAATGGCGGCGGTAATGACGGCGGGATCTGCGCTGTGCGCGTCTGCGGCGGCGGAGGGCGCGATCACGATCTGTTCGCGTGAGGACGGCTCCGGGACGAGGGGCGCGTTCATCGAGCTGCTCGGGATCGAGGAAGAGAACGAGGACGGCGAGAAGGTGGACAACACGACCGAGGCCGCGAAGATCACGAACAGTACCTCTGTCATGATGAGCACGGTAGAGGGCGATGTGAATGCGATCGGATATATCTCGCTCGGATCTCTGAACGACAGTGTGACCGCGCTGAAGATCGACGGCGTGGAGGCGACGGCGGAGAACATTCTTTCCGGCGACTATAAAGTGGTGCGTCCGTTTAACATTGCGGTAAAGGAAGAGGTCAGCGGTGCGGCCGCCGATTTTATTGATTATATCCTGAGTGAAGAGGGGCAGTCGCTCATCGCGGAGGAGGGCTATATCTCTGTGGGAGAGCCTGAAGCGTTTGCAGGCGGAGAGGCAGAGGGCAAGGTAGTCGTGGCAGGTTCTTCCTCTGTAACTCCGGTGATGGAGAAGCTGGCGGAGGCGTACAGTGCGGTAAACGATAAGGTAGAGATCGAGGTTCAGCAGAGTGATTCCACGACGGGCATGACATCCGCGATCGACGGCCTCTGCGACATCGGCATGGCGTCGCGTGAGCTGAAGGACAGCGAGCTGGAGGCAGGCCTCACCCCGACCGTGATCGCGCAGGACGGAATTGCGGTGATCGTGAATAACGAAAGCGGCGTGACCGAGATGACAAGCGAGCAGGTAAAGGCAATCTACACAGGCGAGATCACGACCTGGGAAGAGCTGCAGTAGAGAGCTGAGGGGAAAGGCTTTTTAGGCGGCGGGCCGCGGGAAAAATGCGGCGCCGCTGCCTTCAGGCCGGAGACCTTCAGACCAGATATCAGGAGGATGAGGAATGACTGGAAAGCTTTCAGAGCGGATCATGCGCGTAATTTTTCTGGCCGCGGCCTGCACGTCGGTGCTGGCGGTCGCCCTGATCTGCGTTTTCCTCTTTGCGAACGGAGTGCCGGCGATGCTTGAGATCGGCCTGCCGGATTTCCTGTTCGGGCAGAAGTGGAAGCCCTCGAATAACCTGTTTGGAATACTGCCCTTTATCCTGGGCAGCATCTATGTGACGGCCGGTTCCGTCGTGATCGGTGTGCCGACGGCGCTTCTGACGGCTGTATTTCTGGCATTTTACTGTCCGAAGCGCCTGTATCCGGCGTTCCGGGCGATGATCAGCCTGATGGCCGGGATTCCTTCGGTCATGTACGGGTTTTTCGGACTGATCCTGATCGTTCCCCTGATGCGCGATCTGACCGGGAGGGACGGAAGCACGATGCTGACTGCGTCCATTCTGCTTGGGATCATGATCCTGCCGACGGTGACGGGCGTGGTGGAGCCGGCGCTGCGCAGCGTTCCGCAGAGCTATTACGAGGGATCCATGGCGCTCGGCGCTACGCATGAGAGAAGCGTATTCTTTGCGGTGCTCCCGGCGGCAAAATCCGGCGTCACCGCGGGGATCGTACTTGGCGTCGGGCGTTCGATCGGAGAGACGATGGCCGTCATCATGGTCGCCGGCAACCAGACGTGGATGCCGCAGGGGCTGCTGAAGGGCGTGCGGACGATGACGACCAATATTGTCATGGAGATGGGCTACGCGGCGGATCTGCACCGCGAAGCGCTGATCGCGACCGGCGTGGTGCTCTTTGTATTTATCCTGATCATCAATCTGTGCGTGTCAGCACTGAAGCAGAAAGCGCTGCATGAATGAGAGGAAGAGCAGACATACCGATCAGACACAGCGATCAGGTATGTCAATGGAAAATTGAGGAAAATGGCCGGATTGGAGAGTGAAGGAATGAATACGAAGAATCTCTGGAAAAACCACCCGCTGTCGGCGCTCGTATCTGTGCTGGTCTGGGGCGCCGCGATGCTTGTGATGGCAGTGCTGCTTTTTCTGGTCGGCTTTGTCGTTGTGAAGGGAGTCCCTCACCTGTCGCCGGAGCTGTTCGCGTGGAACTATACGACGGACAATGTATCGCTGATGCCGGCGCTTCTGAACACGCTGATCATCACGGCGATCGCGCTTCTGGCCGCGGTTCCGCTCGGGATTTTCGCGGCGGTCTATCTTGTGGAATACGCAGGAAAGGGCAGCCGGATCGTCCGCCTGATCCGCATCACGACCGAGACGCTGCAGGGGATTCCCTCGATCATATACGGTCTGTTCGGGCTTCTGTTTTTCAGCACGGCGCTCGGATTTGGCTATTCCCTGCTGGCCGGGGCCATGACGCTGGTGATCATGATCCTGCCGCTCGTGATCCGCACGACGGAGGAGGCGCTTCTGAGCGTGCCGGACGCTTACCGCGAGGCCTCCTACGGGCTGGGAGCCGGCAAGCTGCGGACAATCTTCCGGGTTGTGCTTCCGACGGCGGTGCCGGGCGTCCTCTCCGGGGTGATCCTCGCGACGGGCAGGATCGTCGGCGAGACTGCGGCGCTGCTGTATCCGGCGGGCACAGTCGCCGGCATCAGCGCAGGCCGTCTGTTTAATCTGCTCCGGTCCGGCCGCACACTGGCGGTACATATGTACGTGCTTTCCACGGAGGGATTGTACATGGAGCAGGCATATGCGACGGCAGTCGTGCTTCTGGTGCTTGTGCTGGCGCTGAACGGGATCTCGACCGTCTGCGCACGCAGGCTGATGAGAGGGCGCGGGCAGGAATGACATAAGGTTCCGGGACGAAGAGGCCGACAGAGGCAGGCCGGGCCGCCCGGCAGGTGCCGGAGCAGGCGGCGGCAGAGTGCGGCCCGGCAGGCTGCGTGTCCGCCGGACGGATGAGGGGCCGGACATTTCGGAGTACAGCAGGATGGAGGATATGTATGGGGAAGATCGACGTGCAGAATACCGATTTGTATTACGGAGATTTTCATGCACTGAAAAATATTAATCTTGATATTCCGGGCAACCGGATCACGGCATTTATCGGGCCGAGCGGCTGCGGGAAGTCGACGCTGCTGAAATCGCTGAACCGGATGAACGATCTCGTGGAGGGATGCCGGATCACGGGACGGCTTACGCTGGACGGAGAGGATATCTACGGGGACATGGATGTGAATCTGCTCCGGAAGCGCGTGGGCATGGTATTTCAGAAGCCGAACCCGTTTCCGATGAGCATTTATGACAATGTGGCGTACGGGCCGAGAACCCACGGGATCCGCTCAAGGGCCAGACTGGACGCGATTGTGGAGAAAGCCCTCAGGGATGCGGCGATCTGGGATGAGGTGAAGGATCGCCTGAAGAAGAGCGCGCTTGGCATGTCGGGCGGCCAGCAGCAGAGGCTCTGCATTGCGAGGGCCCTGGCCGTGGAGCCGGAGGTGCTCCTGATGGATGAGCCGACCTCGGCGCTCGACCCGATCTCCACCTCCAGGATCGAGGATCTGGCGCTTGAGCTGAAGGAGAAATATACAATCGTCATAGTGACGCACAACATGCAGCAGGCGGCGCGTATTTCCGACAAAACGGCGTTTTTCCTGCTCGGCGAGGTGATCGAATACGACGATACAGGAAATCTGTTCTCCAGGCCGAAGAACAGAAAGACGGAAGAGTATATTACAGGGAGGTTTGGCTGATATGCGGGAACGGTATCTGGAACAGCTGACACAGCTTCAGAAGGAGCTTCTGGACATGGG
>CANRBX010000072.1 GCA_947628955.1 uncultured Lachnospiraceae bacterium
GTTTCTCGATTGCCACACCTTGTTATAGCCTGTTACCAGATTTGGCTTCCCTTGTTTTTGCCCTTATAAGGGACGAGTGCAAGAGTAAACCTGTGTGAAATCGTATAAAGGGATAAGGCGGACACATTGCGATAAATCCTTTATTTTCAAGCGTTTCGGAGGATTTTATTAACGCCCGATGATGGGCGATAACCACTTATAAAATCGTGGTTTTCAAATTCCAGTTATCGGGGGAAAATTATGAGCTTTAATTGGATTAACTGGATCAATATGACGGCGATAATATGGCTTATATTAATCAATGTGATCGTTGCCCGAAAAGGGCTGTCTGATAGTTTTAACAGTAAACATTTGATTGTCAATATCTTTGAGCAAATAGGAAGATACGGGTGTATGGCTCTTATGATTCTTCCTATTACAAGAGGTTGGAAATTTGGTTTTAGATCTGTAACGGAGATGCTCGTTTGGATATGCTTAACGATACTGTTGCTGGTGATTTACAGCTTGCTCTGGGTTAAAAAAGCAAATAGTGGAGTGTTCATTCATTTGTTGCCGGGACTAGATTTTTTTTGGTAAATGTTTGACGTCTACGATCAAAGATATACTGTACTTGAAAGACAACAGCGAGAGATCTTCTCATTTCTTTCCGCCCATATACTCTATGATCGCCTTCTCAAATTCCGGCGCCCACCACTCTGCATAGCCTTTCCTCAGCGGATGGATTCCGTCTTCATTTATGTAAGCGGCACGCCGTTCCCCGTCGATCCCATTCATCTCATTGTTCCAGAGGTCGATCACTCCGATGCCCCATTTTTCCTTCAGCCGCAGGAGGTTCTCTACCATCTCCGCATACTGTTTGGAATCATACCGGGTTCCCGTGTAGAACATAACCGGGCAGCCCCAGGTCTCGCGCACGTAGGCGATGATGTACTCCATGGCGCCGATGACCGTGAACGGATCCTGGCTCTCAAGCTCCGTGTCCTCCGAAATTTTCCCCATCGGGACACCCGCCGCCGCATCGTTCGTCGAGAGCTGCACGATAAACAAATCGTACTTCTGATCCTTGTTCAGTTGTCTCATCCGATAGACATAGGAGCCGTGGAACCCGTCGCCGTCGGTCGGCATGCTGTGTTCTGTTCTGTACTCTGCCAGCGTCGTGCCGGATATCACATATTTACAGGAATGCGTGGCCGGATGATTCTCCGCGATCGCGTCCGCCATGGAATATCCCTGCGCTCCCTGTCCGTAGGTCACAGACGAGCCAAGCCACGCGATCTCCAGGCCGGACAGCGGGTCAGACGGATCCGCCTCCTGTTCCGTTGCGGTAAAGCGTTCTTCCGCATAGCCCTGCTCCACCTCTGTCCCCGCCGAATAGAGAACCATGTCCCCGATCGCCGGCATGGAAGATGAGTAGCCTCCGTTGTAGAAAAACTCATTTCCCGGGACTCCGGCGATCGTGATCGTGTCGTCCGTCTCCAGATATTTCGGCGTCTCCTGCAAGCGGCTGATCGATCAGGTACGGCTGTCATATGCAGTTAATCAGATCAGGTTCAGTCAGAAATCGCTCGAAGAGATCTCCGACAGCGCGGGCTTTCCCAGCTATCGAAATTTTGTACAGATATGCAAAAAATGGTATGGACTTCCTCCGGGCCGTTTTACCGCATAGTCAGATTGAAACCCTCGAAACCCTTGTTACGCAGGATTGACTTTTCCTGCTGCTGATATTATAATTCCAGCAAGAATAAAATGAGAAACAAGTACACGCATTTAAGTGTGATACTTATATTTAAGTTATATACTTACAAAAAGGAGAGTATGAAATGGGAGAACGGTGCATATCACAGGAATGTCTCGAAACGACAGGCTTCAGCTATACCCTGTCATTGATCAATGGCAAATATAAAATGACGATCCTCTATACCCTCATGGAATTTGGGATCGTCCGTTTTAATGAAATGAAGAAATACATAGGGGGAATTTCTTATAAGACGCTCAGTTCAACATTAAAAGAACTGGAGGCGGATCAGCTCGTACACAGGAAAGAATATCCTCAGATACCGCCAAAGGTAGAATACAGCCTCACGGAACGCGGGAAATCACTGATCCCGATATTGGACGGGATGTGTGAATGGGGAGATAAAAACCGGCTTTGAATATTGAAGGAACAGGTCTTGATAGTCATACTGCGCGGGGAATTGCAGGAAACTGTTCTTATAACAGCAAAAGGACTCTATCCCAGTGAAAGCTGGTAATAGCGTCCTTTTCTGTTCCAGTCCTGTTTAACCGATGCCGCTGTACGACCCGGATACCTCTTTCAGGTATCCATCCATTTCTCCGGCGGAAGTTCCTTCATCTATTCTTGATAAAATGACTCTATTGCCTCTGCAAAAAATTCAGCGGCCCCTTCCCCATACTTTTCATTTATTTTTGATCGCACCGTTGTGTCCTGACAGGAACGTGCAACGGAGTGCATCATCCCCCGTTCATCTTTCATCTGGCTGAACTGCTTCATTACAAATCCATATTCGGCAACAAGTTCCTTTACCCCGAAAGAATCTACGGGACAGCCCATTTTTGTAATCATTTTTTCTAAGATCACTTCTATCCGTTTCATATAACTATCTGCAACTTCTTTGCTGACCGGTTTTTTAGCGGCGGACAGATATTCTTCCTTTCCTCCGTACCACTCAACCACCTTCGCATAGTTTTTCTGCATTTCTTCTCTGGAAACCACTTCCATGTAATGCTCTTTCCATTGTTCAATGCTCCCAAATTCTCTAATGGAAAGTTCTTTCATATCTTCCGGCATATGCTCTAACATAACCTGGAACATTTCTTCCATTTCTGTTTTACTGAAAACCGCAAAATCCATTTTATTCTCTCCTTTCAGAATGTCATCAATGCTGGATATCAGACGCTCCATACGCGTCTTCTTAGCGACCAGCATATTTTTCTGCATCTGCAGAATCTGGTTTCTGTCAAGATCAGGATTTTCCATAACAGCCTTGATTTCCTTTAAAGGGATATCGAACTCACGAAAGAACAGGATCTGCTGTAAATCCTCCAGGGCTTTATCGTCATAAAGCCGGTATCCCGCTTCACTTTTTTCAGTGGGAGTAAATAACCCGATTTCATCATAATAGTGAAGTGTGCGCACGCTGATACCTGTAAGTTCCGATATTTCTTTTACTGTCATCATTCTGTATGCCCTCCCTGTTCCTGACAGAAACACTCTACTCTATGACGTTCCGTGAGGGTCAATAGGATTTTTCAAAATCAAGGCTGTCATGTATTTCACGTATTCATCTGCATGGTTCATGCTCAGATCTCCGTGATGATAGTCCCTGACCATAATCAGTTCGCTGTCCGGGATCAGAGCGTGAATCAGTTTCGCGGATTTCTTCATGACAGGCCGCTCTCTGCCGCCGACAACTATCAGCGCTTTTGCACGGCACAGGGACAAACCCGGTTTTGCACGATACGCTGAATTGCTTTGCATGAACATGATGTAATTCTCACAGGTGATCGCGCCGGTGTCCCGATAATAATTGTCAAACAGGTCACTTCGAATTTTCAGGCTCCTCATTTGCAGCCTTGAAAACCATTTTTTCTGTATTAACCCATAGCTGAGCCTCATGCCTGGTCTGATCAGACTGTGGGTTATCGGCATAGGGAGGGCAAGCGCGCTTTCGATCACTGCAAACCTGCAGATATCCTTTCGCTGAGAAAGGATTTCCAATAAAATCTGGCCGCCCAGTGACAGGCCGCCAATCAGGCAAACCTGCCCTTCAAATTTTTCATCTATGTACCTGATGATACGGGCGGCATTATCCTCAATGGAAGTAAAATCCGCATCGCTCCCGGAATGGCCATCCAAAGCGGGAATAATGATGTGAAATCGATTTTTGAGCAGTTCGATCTCGTCCGTATAATTCCACCAGGACAGACCGCC
Source organism: uncultured Lachnospiraceae bacterium (assembly GCA_947628955.1). Lineage (GTDB taxonomy): Bacteria > Bacillota > Clostridia > Lachnospirales > Lachnospiraceae > Choladousia. Next base: position 3,953 of record CANRBX010000072.1, read on the forward strand.
GCCGTGAAGAAGAACGATGACTTCTTCATTTTTTATTCCAAATTCCGTGACAAACATATTATCACACCTTCGAATCAGATTTTTATGCTGACTTTATATTTATTTTATCACTCCTCGTGTTTTTATAAAAGTCATTCTATTGCCGGAGCATATTCCTTTCGACTCCGCAAGGCCGTTCGGTCAGATTTCCGTATTTCATTCGGTCAGATTCTACATTATTATTCGGTTAAATTCTGTTATATCATTTGGTCGGATTCTGCAATTTCATCCGTTCAGATTTTTTATATCGTTCGATCCTATTCCCCTTCCAGCACAGTCCCATCTGCCAGTGTGATGGTATAACCGTTGAAATCGATCGTCCCCTGATTGTCCAGGCCTGTGAGCGAACAGTCTCCAGTCAGTGTCCAGACGCTTCCGCTCTCCACGGTAACGACCGCATTGTCATCGACTGACGCTCCGCCCTGCGCATTGTCGACGATGTTAATTGTGCCCGTAAAATCACTGTTCCCGGCTAGGGTCAGGTTCAGCCTGGAGATGCTGTCAACGATGATGTCGCCGCTCAGCGACTGATCGGTCGCGGTGAATTCTGCCTGTCCGCCGTTTGACCCGGCAGTGCCCCAGCCGCGGGACGCGGAATTGCCGCTCACATTCAGCAGATATCCGTCGCCGTCCTTCTGAATGATCTCCACGCCGCAGAGGTTCACGGCGCAGTGCGTGTTTGTCACATAGAACATATCCCCGTTTTCAGAGGTCAAAGTCCCGCCATTCATGGTAAATTCGGAGGTCCCCACATCGGCATCCCCGGACATGGACTGGTAGATCATGACATTGTGCACATTCTCGTCCGAACTGCTTCCCTTCGTGTCACTCATGTTTCCGCTCACGCCGCAGTTCTCAAGCGCGATGGAATTCTTCCCCTCTATGACAAGCGCCTCGGAATTGTTGGCGGTAAGCACAGCATTCTTCACGGTAATCGCAGCGGTGGAATACACCGCTGGAGAATTGTATCCGTTTGTCGTGTAGCTGCCGCCGTCCACGTTCACGGTCCCACCGCCCCGGTCGGAACGGATCGCCGCGGAGGAATTTCCGGACGTCTCAACGGTCAGATTTTCCGCATTCGTTGTGCCGCCCCCGGTCGTCTGGATTCCGCCGGAATTATCTGCCGTCGTGGTAATCCCGGAATCGGAAATGCTGACCGTCGTCCCGCTTCCGTAGCTGAACACGCCGTTTCCGTTCTGAGCGGACGAGCTGACCGAAGCGTTCCTGATCGTCACCGCCGCGCCGTTCGTCGCGAGCAGCGCCGCGTTCATTCCATAAAAATCCCCATCCTCCGTGCTGGAGGAGCTGCCGGCGGACTTCTCCACCGTGATTCCATCCAGGGTCACCTCTGCACCGTCTATCCGAAGAGCGTTTTCATCGTCGCCGGAAGAAGTGTAATCGGAGCCGCTGTACTCTCCGTCATCAGAGATCGTGTTGGCGGAGGTTCCCTGCATCACCTCACCGGATCCCCCGAAACCGCCCGGCTGTCCGCCGCCCACTCCCGGTCCTCCCGGCTGCTCGCCATTCGGAAGCTCCGGCGGTGTCTGCCCGTCGTCAGCCTGCTCATTTGCCGAAAGCTCCTGCGTCGCCTCTTTGCTTTCCACGGCAAACAGCGGTTCCAGAGTGTCCGCATGTTCCTCAAAAATATCGAGCAAATACGTATCCCAGTGCCGCGCGTCTTTTTCGGAACTTCCGAATACATAATCCTCCTGCCCGTAATCGATCACATCGAAGCCGGGCATCGCCTTGCTCGCGCCTCTGGTTCTGTACGCCGCAGCGTCTGAGAGGGCAAATGATACGGCAGACGTATCCTCATCGTTTACCCATCCGCTGATGTCCGTCCCGGTCGCCGTCTCCGCTGTTCCGTTTGCCGTCTGCTTTACTGCTGCCGCTTTCTCGATCGCAGCTGCGCCTTCCACATATTTTCCGTACATCTGGTCAACGTAGAGAGAGAAAGAATTGCCCAGTATCTCGGAGGGAACATGGCCTCCGTCCCACTGCCATTCGATCACTGCGTCAACCCCGGCATTCAGCCATGCGATCTGCAGATTCAGGGAGGAAAACATCGACATATCTCCCTCCGAAGCGCCCATCACAATCTTTGTCCAGACAGGATCGGCGGTATCGTCCGCTCCGATATAGTTCAGCGGGTTATAGAGAGCAACCATATTATTTCCGTACCGGTCTCCGGCATAAACCTCCTGGATATCAGCCTTGTAAGCTGCAACCATATCCGCATGGGACTCATAGGTCGCCGCATCGCTGTTTCCGGTCGCAGATTGCGTCGTTCCGCCGTCGGGCGTTCCGACAATCATTCCCCTGCCGCCTGGCATCTTCCCGCCAGGGTCGTCTCCTCCGGGATCACCGCGCATTTCTGCAAAATCTCCGTTCATTCCAGCCAAATCGCCGCCCATTTCATCCGGCTGCTCTCCATCTGTAAATTCCGGCAGCGCCTGTCCGCCTTCCGGCTGACCACCGCCGATTCCAGCCAGATCTCCGGCCTTTCCAAACAGATCAGTATCGTCTACATCCGGCATCTTCCCATTCGGGAATGCCCTGCCGGGACCGCCGTCCGTCCCGCCGAAGCCGCCGCCCATTCCGCCAAAATCCGCGCTGCCTTTGGCATAACGGCCCTCCACAAACGCCCTCGCCTTATCCTCACCGGTCATCGCCGCAACTGCATCGTCACTGAGCGCGTTTCCGTCCTCATCGAACCAGGTCCAGTCCTGTGCATAGTCGAGATTGTCCAGATACCACTGGAGATTCTGTGTAAACTCGGCCAGATACAGGTCAAGATATGTGCCGTAATAGCCGTTGGTGTCCGCGTGGTTTTCGGGATCGTATTCGATGGTAAGGGCAACCGTTGAGTCAAGCCTCCCGTCCCCATCCAGGTCAAAGCCGACATCACTTTCTTCTGCCGACAGACCCTTTTCGTTGATATAGTCCATATAGCTTTCGGACAGATATCCGGCAAGCTGCTTCTGGAACGGCGTCTTAAAGGAATACTCCGGATCCAGATAGTACTCAAAGGCAAGCGCCATGTCCGCCTCATACAGGGACGTGATCGCACTGTATGCGACGCAGCCCCACGCGCCGTCGGAAATCTCATAATCTTCACCGTCGATCGTAACGGCAGTGGAATAGGAACCGTCCTCATTTCTATACACACCGACCGCGCCGGCTTCGATCTGGTAATCGTAATAGTCCGGATGATCGGAGGTCGCCGCGAACATAGCCGCGTGCGCGCCGCCGCCCGAGCCGCCGGTGGAGACAAGATAATTCACGTTACCAGGGAGATTGCCAAGCAGGATATTATACTTCACATAGCGCGCCGCAGCTTTCTGATCGGCCAGGCAGGAAGGCGCGTCGCCGGTAAAAGATGTATTTCCGCCGCCATCCGTCACGCTGTTCTGCTTGCCGCGGTTTCCACAGGAAACATTAATGTATCCGTCAGCGGCGTAAACGGCGGAAGCAGCCTGATTGCTCTGCGAACCGTAACCTGCCGCGCCGGTATTCAAAATGACAGGAGCAGTGGCCGCGGTGTAAATCTGCCCGTTGGTGCTGGCGACCTGTGCGTCATAGTCAATGACCAGAGACCCTTTCACCGCCTGGGAAGCATTCTCCGCCGCAATATCAGTCTTTCCGTCGCCGTCCGTATCAATGCCGGTCACATAATCGCCCGGAACGCAGACCGACACTCCCTGCTGCTCTGGCAGCTCCGGATAAGCAACGGCCAACACCGGGGAGAGCACCCACGCGTCGGCATCTGCCGAGTAAGTCCACTCCTGTTTCTCATTATTTGCTAGATTTAAAGTTTTCTCGATATACTCCCTGTCGGAAGCCCCAGCCCCACGGTCTTCCGTCTCTGCGCAAACGCAAAGCGGCGCCATAAGCGCCAGTATAAAAGCAGCTGCAGTGAAGCGTATTCTCCGTCTCATAGACAATCCTCCCGATCATATTCTCAAATGTGTCAGCCATGACAGGATACCCAGTGTTTGAGAAAGATTTGTGATGAAAATTTGAAATCTGTGTGAACGGCACAAATATACGCAGACAGTCTTTATTACCGCCTGAAAAGAGAACCGCCCGGCCGCCACAAATATCCCCTTCTTTCCAGTATCAAATGACAGAGATTTCAACAGATCATTCCATGTTTAGATGAGCGTTTGTCCTGCGGTACTCCAGCGGGGTTATCTGAAATTTTTCCCGGAACAGTTTTGTGAAATAACTGCCGGAAGAAAAGCCGCAGTTCATCGCGATCTCCGTCACCGGAAGGCCGGAAGCCAGCAGGCTGTCAGCCGCAACGTTCAGCCGATGGTCGATGAGATAGCCGAACGGGGTGGTGTGCAGATATTGCCGGAAATTGCGCAGACATTCCCGGGTGCTGATGTTCGCCGCGGCGGCGATCTCTTCCAGGGACAGCTTTTCCTGGTAGTGTTCCTGGATATACAGCATCATCTTTTTGACACGCGCTTCCGCAGGATTTTCCAGGCCCTGGCGCTGCTGTGCCTCCCGGGGAATCTCCTTCATCATCAAAAGCCACGCCGCCGACAGCTCATTCCGGGCGATCATTTCATAGCCGTCATCTTCGGAGTCAACCGCGTCGCAGGAGGCCCGGATGTGTTCCAGGATCCTGCGCTGGTTCGCGTTTTGCAGCAGGAAGGGCAGCACTTCCAGCTCTTTGCTTTCCAGAACGGGATTCAGGTATTTCCGTTCAAAGATGCTGCCACGCGCACCGCCAAGCAGTGATACATCCCAGAGCTGCGAGAGGAAGACCGCCTGTGTCCCGGGGAGTCTGGCCATGCGGTGCAGGACGTTGCGGTTCACGAAGCAGCCGCCTCCCTCTGCCAGCGTGTACTCCTGATGCGCGGTGAGAACTTTCAGGCTTCCGCGGATCAGCCACAGAAATTCCAGCTCGCTGTGCCAGTGCCACGGGATCCCGGAGGTGCGCCACTTTCCCAGATCGACATAATGGGTAGACAGTGGAAACTCCTTCCCCTTATTGACCGGTATTTCCTGCAGATTGTCACTGAGTGTGAGCTGATTTATAACCATATCGCCATTTCCCTTCTGTATTTGTCTTTATAATTACAAAATATGGCTGAATTATTATTTTATAAAGCCCGATTATGCGATATTATTATATCACAAGAAAGCAGACATGACCACTCATTTTTCAGAAAGAAGGGATCAGAATGAAGATCAGATCAATGAGGGAACTGGCGGCGTTTAATGAAGTACTCAACCGTTGCTGCGGACAGGTATGGATTGAGTCTCCCAAGGGGGAAAAGATGAATCTGACTGAGGAATCCACGCGAACCGGAGGACTTTCCGCATTGCTTGGAGAGAGCGCTGAAGAGTATGAAATCTATGCCCGGCGCAGGGAAGATGAGATGCTTCTGCTCGACTACCTCTGCACATGGGAGCGGAAGACTGCGTAAGATTCTGCGCAGCTACTCTTTTCAGGGCAGCTGCTGCCAGTTGTGTTACATCAGTTATCAATAGAGGTTTTTTCACTTTTGCACCGGTTTTGACTTTCCCAAGGTCAAAACCGGTGCATTTAGAATGGCGGATGAACGGAGAACGTTTTGGATTTACTCAACCCAATCTTCCAGCCTGAAATAACGAAGAAAATCTTTCCATCCTGCAGGCTTGAAGGTATAGTCTCATTATTCAAATTGATATCCTCTGCACCCGCCACCTGGCATACTGTGAAATCATATGGCAGCTTTTTTATTTTCATATCGTTCTCCTTTATGAATCCCCGGTCTGCGTTTATTCAGAATTACCGGAGAATACTGTACACGCATTCCAGCAGCGTGAGCGCCAGGACGATATTAATGACCCGATAATGTTTCAAATAGAACTTCTGGATCAACAGCCCTCCGGCAATCCATGTCCCGGTGGCAATCATGCCAATGGTAGCAATGACAGCCTCGAAAAACAAAAGCGCGGTCAGAGCTGAATTATAGCTGACGACAAAACCGGTTAAGGCTGTGATACCGAACATATATATCTTCACATTCACGAATTGGAGAAGAAAGCCCTTAGCAAAGGATGCGGACTTTCCCTCCTGTGATTCCGCAGGGCGGCTGACGGCGATATGGACGGCCAGATACAGGATGTATACCGCACCAGCGTATTTCATCAGTTCCCGGATATAGACGGCGCCAAGCTCGCTTAAAGGCTGTCTTTCCGGGAAAATGTAGCCGATCTCCATGCGCTCCGGCTCATCAAGGGGAACGGCGACGATATTATCCCCGTGGAGATATTTTGGGAAGATGCCGCTGGAGATCGTGTAAGCGTTTAATCCCAGCATAAAATTGACAATAGCGCCCCGGTCGTTGATTCGGATCTCCTTATCCGCCGGGACTGTACTGAAAAGTTCTTCCGCATAGTAGGATGATTCATAACTGCCCTGCACAAAATTCAGCCGCGGATAAGGCACCAGTTCCGCCAGCCTGATTTTCTGCTTTCCGGCCAGCGGATGATTTCTCTGTAAAAACACATGGGGCTTTGCAGAAAAAAGTGAGACAAATTCCAGTCCGTATTCCTCCAGCATTTTCCGTAAAACCGTCTCGTTTTCATTGGACAGATAGATGATGCCGATGTCGCTGATCCGATTCTTTACATCCTCCAAAATCTGGTGTGTACCTGCCTCATTGAAATAAAACTCGTATCGCTCCTGTCCGAACCGCTGCACAAGCTCAACAAAGGCGTTTTCTGTGAAGGTATAGTGCTGAGTGGACACGCCAAACCGTGTTTTGCCGGGTTGAACTGTAATATATTTATCCTCCAGCAGTTCCATCTGCTGCAGAACCTGCCGGGCATATCCCAGAAATTCCATGCCATCCTTTGTCAGCGTAACGCCAGTCCGGCTGCGGACAAAAATGATGATGCCTGTCTCTGCTTCCAGATCCTTAATGGCGTTGGACAGACTGGGTTGTGAAATATAAAGCTGCCCGGCCGCCTTTGTAATGGATTTTGCCTCAGCTACCGCTATGACATATTTCAGCTGCTGTAAATTCATTCTGCTCACTCCTCAAATGCCGGTTATCGCTGCCGCAATAAAATCTGCAGCGGAAACAACGGTATCGCCCGCTCCGATATCGTTCAGCAGGCTGCAGAAAAGGGAAACTCCATCCAGAACGTGCTCCCGACGCCTTCCTCTGTGTCCGCGCCGCAGCGGCCGCCGTGGAGCACGACAATCTGCCGGACGATCGCAAGGCCCAGGCCCGACACGCCCTGCTGCCCGCGTTGCCGGTATGTGCAGTATTTTTCCCAGATATGTGGCAGCTGTTCGGCCGGGATGCCGCCGCCGTGATCGCCGACCTCAAATCTCACACAGTCAGCTTGTCGGCAAAGTGCGACTCGTATCCCCTCGCTCTCCTTCGTATGCCGTATGGCGTTGTCGAGCAGGTTATATACGGCGCGCTGCAGCTTGCCGGCATTTCCCCTGATCATCAGATCAGGGGTGATCTCTTTGCGCACGGTCCCGCCGTTCGCCCGGAAAAGCGGCTCGAACTGTGCGGCGACCTTTGTCACAAGCTCCGACATGTCTACCATTTCCGTTTCCATCTCGCTGCCGTTTGCCTGCAGCTCCGAATATTCCAGTATCTCGTTTACGAGAGCGCCCAGGCGGTCGGATTCCTGAATGATAATGCCGGCGTCCTCCGCCCGCTGTTCTTCCTCATCGCCGAAATCCCGGACGCTCTCCGCGTAGCCCCGGATCATCGTCAGCGGCGTCCGCAGATCGTGCGAAATATTCGCGAGCAGGTCGCGCTGATAGCTCTTTGCCTCGCGAAGCCTCCGGTCTGTGTGGTCGAGGATCTCGCCAAGCTGGTCTGTCTCCGCGCAGAAACCATCCCGGCCGCCTGCATGATAATCGTCATCGCCAAGCCGGGCCGCCTGTCCGGACAAAAAGGAGATCGGTTTCGCAAAGCGTCTCGCGATCAGAAGCGCAAGCAGCACGGCGAACGCCAGAGAAAGTCCTGTCACGATCAGGAGCTGCACGCGGATGATCCTCGCCGCCGCGCCGACCGGATTGAGCGTCACGCCGACATAGAGCACTCTGCCGTCGTCCAGGTATCTGCCGTACACATACTGCGTATCGGACTTCTTTTCCAGCGTGCCGCCGCCTTCGGCAAGCTCCAGAAGGAACGCGTCGTATCCGTCCGGGAGGCTCCTGTACGCCGCCTGCTGATAGTCGAGCTCTTTATCCCGCAGGTACGGATTTTCACTCCCGTCATGACTGCTCTGTCCGTCGTGGGCGTAATTGCCCTTGTAGGAATCCGTGCTGTAGGCGATCGCACCTTCACGGTCAGTCACATAGACGAACAGCGAATTTTCCAGCGCGATCGCGTCGATCCGATCCGTGTCAAAACTGTCCGCAGCAGGGCCGCCCGAGTCAAAATCTCCGGCGCCGGAATCGTCCGCATCAGGATGATCCGCGCCAAAAACACCAGCGGCAATCTCTTCCGCCGCGGCCTTCGTATTGCGGATCAGCATGCGGTTGTACGTCCCCTGCAGAAAGACCGTCTGCAGCATCCAGAGGAGCGCGAATATCACCGCTGTATAAAAAACAAAATACAGGCACAGTTTTGCCCGGAACGATCTGACCTTACGCTTCAAATTTGTACCCAACTCCTCTCACCGTGCGGATATGATCGCGGTATTTTCCCAGCTTGCCCCTGAGAAGCTTGATCTGCCAGTCTACTGTCCGGTCATCGCCGAAACTGTCATATCCCCATACGCCGTCCAGGATCTGATCGCGGCTCAGCGCGATCCCGCAGTTCCGCGCAAGATAAGTCAGAAGATCGTATTCCTTCAAAGTCAGCTCCGCCTTTTCCCCGTCGATCGAAACGCTGCGACCGGGGATATCGATCTCAAGGCCCCCAAAGACCATTTTCTCCGTTTTCTTTGTATCGCCGGCATTCGCGGCACCGGTCTTTGCCTGTCTCTTGAGGATCACTTTTACCCTCGCCATCAGTTCCTTCGGAGAAAATGGTTTGGTGACATAATCGTCCGCGCCCACCTCAAAGCCAAACAGCTTGTCATACTCCGTTCCCCGCGCAGACAGCATCAGAACGGGAATGTCCTTTTCCGCGCGTATTTTTTTCACCGCCGTATAACCGTCCATGTCCCGCATCATCACATCCATGATGATCAGGTCGAAATCGTACTTCCCGCACAGCTCGACAGCCTCGCTTCCGTCGCAGGCCTCTGCTGTCTCATAGCCCTCACGCTGCGCATAGCGCCTGATCAGGCGGACAATCTCTTCTTCATCGTCAACGATAAGTATCTTTGGCATCATCCATCACCCCAGCAGATTATACCCTAAACATCCGCATAAATGCAAGCAAAGGCGGATAATCGCTTATCCGCCCGGCTGCCGCTTTTTCCATATTCTTGTTCCTGCGGTCTCAGCAGCAGGTGCCCCGGCCTGGTCTGAACGCTTTTTCCATATTCTTGTCCTTGCGTCTCAGCAACAGGTGCCCTGTCCTGATCTGAACGCTTTTTCCACATTCTTATTCTTGCGTCCCAGCACCGGGTGCCCCGGCCTGACCTGAACAGTAATCTGTCATCATTTGATTTACTTTCTGTAATTCGGATAGTTTTCCATATAGTTCTGTCGCCCTGTGCTGTAGCTGTAACCCGCTTTGTACTCCTCGTCGTCATCGCCATCCTGCGCATACTGAGCTGCTCTTTGCTGCCCCTCTGCATAGCCATAGCCGGACTTCAGGGATTCGTCGTACGCGCCGTCCGCCCACGCGCCTCCGCCGACTTCATAAGTTTCATAAAACTCTTCCGCTTCTTCCTTAGTGCCGCCTTCCGGCAATGCCGCGTAAGCATCGTTTCTGGCCGTACTGCTCTGCTGCCCGACATGATAACTGTAATCCTCATCCGGAACCGCCGGTTCCGTCCCGACTGCTTCCGCGTCCGAAACTGCCGGCTCTGTCTCTTCCGCGACCGGCGCTGCTGTCTCAGGCTCTGCCTCGACCACTTCCACATCCGGAACTGCCGGCTCTGTCTCTTCCGCGACCGGAGCTACTGTCTCCGGGTCTGCCTCTTCCGCGATTGGCGCTGCTGTCTCAGGCTCTGCCTCGACCACTTCTACGTCCGGAACTGCCGACTCTGCCTCTTCCGTGACCAACGCTGCTGTCTCAGGCTCTGCCTCGATTACTTCCGCATCCGGCGCCGCTGTCTCCGCCGCAAATATCGCCAGCGAACCTCCTGCCAGCACAGTTACCGCTAATGCTGCCGTGATTCCCCAAAATTTTTTGTTTTTCATAAGATCCTTCCTTTCCCGGAGTGTACCTCCGCCTTTGATGATCTTATGATAAACCGGTATTGGGGAAACATTTAGGAATCCATGTGGAATTTCTGTGGAAATTCAGAAAAAGCCGTCTCCGGAAAAAATCTCGGCGGGCTGCAGCTTCGCGCGGATATTTTTCTATTGTAAGTCAAAAAATTTATGTGCTACAATGGGAAACACCGGCTGCCATACACAAAGCCATGCACAAAACCTGGCAGACCGCTCACAGAGAAATGCCTCCCCGGCATCCGGGCAATCCCTGCGCGGAACCGATGAAGGCACATACAACAATGGAGGATAAAGTAAGATGAACATCATGATAGCCACGGACATCCACGGATCAGCCTTTTACTGCGATAAAATGCTCCGGGCATTTGAGCGCGAAAATGCAGATCGGCTTTTGCTGTTGGGTGACATTCTTTACCATGGGCCGAGAAACGACCTGCCGAAGGACTATGCTCCGAAAATTGTCATAGAAAAACTGAACTCCGTAAAATCACGGATCTTGTGTGTCCGCGGTAACTGTGATACCGAAGTGGATCAAATGGTACTGGAATTTCCAATCCTGGCCGATTACTGCATCCTATACGTAAAAAACAGGATGGTGTTTGCAACTCACGGACATGTTTACAACAAAAAGAATCTGCCGCCTCTTGGGAAAGGGGATATTCTGCTCCACGGGCACACACATATCCCTGCCTGGAAGGATATCGGAGATATCCTGTACTGGAATCCCGGTTCGGTATCTATTCCAAAGAAGGACAGCAGCCACGGATATATGACCCTGGACGACGATAAAGCCGAATGGAAGGATTTATCCGGAGAGATCCTGCACACGGAAACGCTTCTGACATGAAGCTCCCCAGTGCGGCAAAGAGAGGTTCGTGCCAGCGTGCCATCATGGAGGAATAACGGTTCTGCACCGCCGTCACCGGACAGATCGCGTGGGCGCGGCGCACTTTGCCGCAATAATGAAAGCAAAAAAATCCCTTTGGAATTGTCTGAATATCCCAAAAGGATTTTTCTGGCCGCCTTACGGCACAGTCCCGCCACACTGATCGGTTCCGCCTTCCTCGTTATGCATTATACTTATTTACGTTCCCAAAACTTTTCAACTGCTGAGGCAGCCTCGGCCTTACTTAAGCCATACTGTTCCTGCAGACATGCGAGAGCCTCCTCACGGGACATCCCGCTGCCCTGACAGACAAATACCAGCTGACCAAAAATTGTGTTCAGCCTGCGGCCTGATTTCTCCAGCCGCCGGTTCACTTCTTCCAGCTCCTGCTTCGCGGCTTCCGCATCCCGCCTGGCCAGCTGTGTGTTCCGGCGTTCCGCCTGTATATCCATCTTCTCCATGCTCGCAAACAGATTTCCCATGCCGCTTTCCTCCAATCTCGCCAGCTTATCTCTGGCCTCATCTACCGGCACATTCATCTTCCGCAGCAGAGTCCACAGGATATCCTTGTAGACTGCCCTGATATCCGCTGTCGAACGGTTATAGATTTCGTCCACATAGTCCCTTGAAGTGTTGATCAGGTCTGTGAAATCCTCCGGGCTCTGGATACGGTTGATCATCATCACCAGGGACATTTCATTCCGCATCTTCTTGAGATCGTCATTCCCGTATCCGTACACCCGCACCAGTTTGTAAGCGAAGTCCGGTATGTATTCCTCCAGCCCGTCCCGCAGGCTGATCCTGCCCGACAGGTACGGATCTGCCGTCCAGTTTTCCTTTCCCTCATAGTACACGATAGGGATGATGGGCGGGTAGCGGAAACTCTTCCGGCTGGTGGAGCCCGCTTTCAGGTCTTCCTGCTGTCTCTTGTAATCATACCAGATCACCGTCATATACCGGAGCATCTGCATGGCCACGTCGTAGTCCACGTCCGTCTTGTGTTCCACTATGGGAAGCACAAAGACATCCCTTTCGCCTTCACTATCCCGGATCCGCACTTTCTTGACGGTGTCCCCTTCGAACTGAACTCCAAGGAAAGCCCAGTAACGCTCTGTCACGTCCTCGATATCCTCCGGCTGGAGGTTCTCAAAGATGGGCAGACCGGTGTAATCCTGCAGGAACTGGCAGGTGAGCTTCCGATTGCGGAAAATAGTCCTGCTGTTGGCGTCCCGGATATGTGTTTCGGGGGAATACCCGCTCCCGGCTTCTGTCGGGACGATCTCAACGTCTATGCCCCGAACTTCTGTGCCGTTATTAAAAATATTTTTTGTGGCTTTATCCACAGATTCTTCTCTTTTGTAGGAGTCAGTTCCTTTTGAATTCCTTCTCATCTTTCGAATCCCTCCTACAAATACTGTCGCATAAGAGGAAGGAAAACATTTTCAGGATGGAACTTGTCAGATGTGGTTATATGTATTATATAGCAGGGACACATATAAAGCAATGGTCAAAAGCTTGAAAACTTCCCGGACTTCGTGAAAAATATCCTGTTGTACAAAAAGCAGAGCTGCCATTCTGACAGATCGGCTATCTGCCTTTGCAGCAGCTCTTTCTTTTTATTTGCAGACAACTCATCTGGCAAGCGCCACCCTGCACTGCTTCCTGTAGCATGCGATGCCGTACTTAAGCACGGTTCTGATCCCGCTGTCATGCAGTTTCTGCGCATAGCAGCTGTCTTCAATCTGTTTAAGCGCCATCTCCACGCCCTTCTCCAGATCGCCATTGTGGGCGTATTTCACCTCGATTACAATCCCGATATCCTCGTCCTCCGTTTCCACAAGGATATCCCCGTAGCCGTCCCCGGTCTCATAGTTGCTGGT
>CANRBX010000073.1 GCA_947628955.1 uncultured Lachnospiraceae bacterium
GTCGTGAAGAACGGCAAGGCGAAGAAAGTCATCGTTTACAAGTACAAGAGGAAGACCGGATACCACAAGAAGAACGGCCACAGACAGCAGTACACTCAGGTCAAGATTGAAAAGATCAACGGCTGACCGGGATGATCCAGTTCAGAGTGTGGAAATCAGGCCATCAGTACAGAGGATTCGAGAGCCGGGGACATGCGGGTTACGCGCAGGCCGGTGAGGACATCATCTGTGCGGCGGTGTCGGCGCTCACGATCAATGCGGTGAATTCGATTGAGACATTCACACAGGATGCATATGAGGCGGAGCAGGCGGAAGAGGGCGGTTACCTGCGGGTGAGCTTCCCTGAGGCGCCGGGAGAGCGGACAGCCCTGCTGATGGACAGCCTTGTGCTCGGGATCCGGAGCATACAGGCGGATTATGGAAATGAATATATTACCGTGGAAATTGAGGAGGTGTAGCCATGTTGAAGATGAACCTTCAGTTATTCGCTCATAAAAAGGGAGTTGGTTCTACAAAGAACGGCAGAGATTCCGAATCCAAGAGACTTGGAGCGAAGAGAGCAGACGGACAGTTTGTGAAAGCCGGAAATATCCTTTACAGACAGCGTGGGACAAAAATTCATCCGGGTGTGAATGTTGGCCGCGGCGGTGACGATACTCTGTATGCAAAGGCAGACGGGATTGTCAGATTTGAGAGAAAAGGAAGAGATAAGAAACAGGTTTCTATCGTTCCGGTTGCAGCAGAATAAGTGATGCGGGCTTCAGATCAGATTTGGTTTGAAGCCTTTCTTGTTCACAGGGGCAGTGAGAGGCGCTCCAGAGCGCAGCGCCGCTGCGCGAAGACCGAACGTTTGTAATCGAAGACCGGACTTTCACAAGTCATATAAGGAGACAGCCATGTTTGCAGACAGAGCGCGCATTATCATACGTTCCGGCAAAGGCGGAGACGGGCATGTCAGCTTCCGCAGGGAGCTGTTTGTGCCGGACGGCGGCCCGGACGGCGGAGACGGAGGCAAGGGCGGAGATATCATTTTTGAGGTTGACAGCGGGCTGAATACGCTGGTGGACTACCGCCACCGCAGAAAATATTCGGCGAAGGACGGGGAGCCGGGAAGCAAGCGCCGGTGCCACGGCGCGAACGGAGCCGACCTGGTGCTTAAGGTGCCTGAGGGAACCGTAGTCCGGGAGGCGGAGAGCGGAAAGGTGATCGCGGACATGTCGGGGGAGAACCGCAGACAGGTGATCCTGCCGGGCGGAAGAGGCGGAAACGGAAATATGCACTACGCGACCGCGACCATGCAGGCCCCCAAATACGCGCAGCCCGGGCAGGACGCGATGGAGCTCGAGGTGATCCTGGAGCTGAAGGTGATCGCGGATGTCGGACTGATCGGCTTTCCGAATGTCGGAAAATCCACGCTGCTGTCGCGCGTCACGAATGCGACGCCGAAGATCGCCAACTACCATTTTACGACGCTCTCCCCGAATCTGGGCGTGGTCGACCTGGACGGAGGCGGATTTGTCATCGCAGACATTCCGGGCCTGATCGAGGGCGCTTCCGAGGGCGCCGGCCTGGGCTTTGAGTTCCTGCGCCACATCGAGCGCACGAAGGTGATGATCCATGTCGTGGACGCGGCCTCTGTGGAAGGGCGCGATCCGGTGGAGGACATCCGCAAGATCAACGCGGAGCTGGCCGCGTACAATCAGGAGCTGGCGGAACGCCCGCAGGTGATCGCGGCAAACAAGATCGATGCGCTTTATCCCGGTGATGAGGATCCTGTGCAGAGGCTCAGGGATACCTTTGAGCCGCAGGGAATCCCGGTATTTGCGATCTCGGCGGTCAGCGGCCAGGGCGTTTCCGAGCTGCTGTACCACGTTCAGGGGATCCTGCAAAAGCTCCCGCGGGAGACGGTCGTGTTTGAGCAGGAATACGACCCGCAGCTGCATCTGGCCGGAAAGCCGCTCCCGTTTACCGTGACGAAGTCTGCCGAGGAAGCGGATACGTATGTGGTTGAGGGCCCGCGCATCGAAAAAATGCTCGGATACACGAATCTGGAGTCGGAGAAGGGCTTCCGGTTTTTCCAGGATTTCCTCAGGGAAAACGGGATCCTTGAACAGCTGGAGGCGCTCGGGATCCGGGACGGCGATACGGTCCGGATCTACGGGCTGCAGTTTGACTATTATAAATAAGACGGAGGGCATATGACAAGCAAACAGCGTGCTTATTTGATGGGACTTGCAATGACGATGGATCCGATCTTTCAGATCGGCAAAAACAGTCTGACTCCTGAGAGCACAGCGGCGATCGCCGAGGCGCTTGAGAAGCGCGAGCTGATCAAGATCAGCGTGCTTCAGAACTGCATGGACGACCCGCGCGAGCTGGCGCAGATCGTCTCGGAGCGCACGCGTTCACAGGTTGTCCAGGTCATCGGAAAGAAGATTGTCCTGTATAAAGAAGGCAAAGAGGGCAAAAAGAAGATCGAGCTCCCGAAGCCTTCCAGAAGCGGCGCCGGGGGAAAGGCCCGCGGGTGAGAATCTCCCGGAATGATCCCGGCAGTTTATGAGCGCAGAGAGGGTTTGACATGGGCAAAGAGAGAAAGCGCCGCGTCGGCATTATGGGAGGTACGTTTGACCCGATCCACATCGGGCATCTGATCCTGGCGGAGTGCGCATATGAGGAGTTTCATCTTGACACCGTCCAGTTCCTGCCGTCCGGGAATCCGCCGCACAAGACAGGCCGGACGGACGGCGCAGCAGACGATGAGCGGCTCGAGATGGTGAAGCTGGCGATACGCGGCAATCCGCATTTCACGCTGGACGCGGAGGAGATGCGCAGGACGGGCTATTCCTACACGAGCGACACGCTCACGGCGCTTCGCACGCGAAATCCGGACACGGATTACTATTTTATCATCGGGGCTGATTCTCTGATGGCTCTTGACGAGTGGAACCGGCCGGACATTATCTGCCGGAACTGTATTCTGCTGGCCGCGGCCAGGGATGATCTGCCGGCCTCCGAGATAGAAGGGCAGATCGCGTTTCTCCATGAGAAATACGGCGCGGATATCCGGCTCATCCACTCGCCGGATATCGGGATTTCTTCCACAAAGCTTCGGGCCTGGTTCCGGGAGGGCCGCTCCCTGCGCTATTATACTCCCGACAGCGTACTGGAATATATGAAACAAAAGGACATTTACGGCGAAAATACGGGTTTGTGAGGGTAAGGCGGCATGACGGTTTATCATATTCATAAAATGCAGAAAAAACTGAAAAAATACATGGATGAGACGCGGTATCTGCACACGCTCGGCGTCATGTATACGGCATCGTCGCTTGCCATGTGCCATGGGGAAGACCTGGAGAGGGCCCAGGTGGCCGGACTGCTGCATGACTGTGCGAAATGCATCCCCAATCCGAAAAAGCTGAAGCTCTGCCAGCAGCACGGGATTCCCGTCTCCGAGGCGGAGATGGAGTCTCCGTACCTTCTGCATGCAAAGCTCGGGGCCTATATCGCACGGGCAAAATACGATGTCCATGATGAGGAGATCCTGAGCGCGATCCGCTGCCACACAACCGGGAAACCGGCGATGACGCTTCTGGAAAAGATCATTTTTATTGCCGATTATATCGAGCCGATGCGATCCAAGGCGCAGAATCTTACCGAGATCCGCAGGCTCGCATTCTGGGATCTGGACCGCGCGGTCTATATCACGATGCGCGATACCCTGAACTATCTGAAGCAGGAAAAAGCGAGTCTTGATAATCAGACCGTTGTGGCGTATAATTATTACAGAGAAATCATCCGAAAAAGGGAGGAAGCATGATGGAAGAGCGTTTGGCAAAGACAATGGCAAAAATTGCCTACGAGGCACTTGCTGACAAGAAGGCGCAGGATATCCGCATCATCGATATCGGAAAGGTATCCGTGCTGGCAGATTATTTCATTATCGCCTCCGGAACGAATCACAACCAGGTGCAGGCGCTTGCGGACAACGTGGAGGAAGAGCTTCACAAGGCCGGCTATCCCATGAGACAGTCTGAGGGATACCGCAGCGCAAACTGGATCCTGATGGATTACGGCGATATCATCGTACACGTATTTGACTCGGAGAACCGGCTTTTCTATGATCTGGAGAGGATCTGGTGCGACGGCCGGACGATTACGGTGGACGAGTTATCATAATTTACGCGGGGAGAATAAGGCAATGGCTGTTGACAGATCATTTCTGATAAAGAGCGTGCAGCGCAAGAAGGAGTTTATTGTCGCCTACTGCGCGTTTACAAATATGCCGCTGGTCGTGTGCGATCCGGAGACTTTTAACGACCAGGTATGGATTTTTGACACGGAAGCCCAGCTGCAGGAGTTTGCGAAAGCCTACACGGAGCGGAAGATCCTGCTTCGCGGGATCAAGTATCTGAACAAGAATTTTCTCAGCTTCTTTTCCATGCTGTTCACGATCGGTGTGAACGAGCTCGTGTTTGTCGGCGCGGGCGGCCCGCAGGAGATCGCGCTCGGCGATCTGGTGCGCAGACCGGATTTCTCGTCGCTTCCGAAGGAAAAGCAGCCGGTGCTGAACCCTGAGCTGCAGCTCACGGGGCTGTATTTCATGCAGGAGGCGTCGCGCCCCGTGCCCAATGAGCAGAAGACCGGTCTGGCGGATATGGAGGAAGAGCTCGCGGCCAACCTCTGCAAGGGCAGGTATATCGTGCCGATCGAATTTCTTCCGGGGCCGGAGAGCGAGGCGGAGAAGCTGAAAAACCACAAGTTCCGTCTTCCGATCCTGAAGGGCAAAAATGACGAGGTGATGCAGCCGCTTTTCACCGACCCGAATGAGATGGCGAAATTCAACAAGGAAAACAAGCTGAGAGCGCTCGTCATGCCGTTCGGACAGCTCTCAAAGATCCTGATCAAGGATTCCAGGGGGTTTTTGCTCAATCCCGCAGGATTTCACATCGCAATGCCGAAAGAGCTCTTAGAGGGCCTCTCAAAGCGTTTTGGAGACGAAGAAGCGTAATAGGGAAAGCAATGCTGCGGCTGCCGCGAAAAACGGCGGAAGAGCAGTAAGGATAAAGACGGCAAAGAGCCTGCAGGCATCACAGAGACATGTGACCGGACGGGCTCTTTTTGTATGCGAAAATGCGGGAGGGCAGAGACGCCTGAATGCGCGCGATACGAAAATGCCGGGGGCAGAGACGCCTGAATGCGCGTGATACGAAAATGCCGGGGCAGTCCCGTCTGAATGCGCGCGATACGAAAATGCCGGAGGGCAGTCCCGTCGGAATGCGCGCGGACGCAGTGCGCGAAGACCTTCTGACCCGCAGAACACGTCAGCACATCCGGCGCCGGGCGCTGATATCCGGCGCTGATAAGTATGCTTCCTCGATATTTCCCTGTTGCGCGGCGTCAGCCTCAGAAAAAGCGGAACACGCCGAACACCTTGCCGAGAATCTGAAGGTCATCCACAATGATCGGATCCATTGTGTCATTCTCCGGCTGCAGGCGGTAATGCCCGTTCTCCTTGTAGAAGGTCTTCACAGTGGCGGAGTCGTCCACGAGGGCGACGACGATGTCGCCGTTATGCGCAGTCGACTGCTGACGCACGATGACACGATCTCCGTCCAGGATGCCGGCATTGACCATGCTCTCGCCCTTGACGCGCAGAATGAAGGACTGCTCATTGGGCATGTATTCTGCGGGAATCGGGAAATAGCTGTCGATGTTCTGCTCGGCAAGGATCGGCTGTCCGGCGGCCACCGTGCCGACGACGGGGACATTCACCATCTCCCGGCGGAGCATATTGAACGAATCGTCCAGGATCTCGATCGCACGCGGCTTCGTCGGATCGCGCCGGATGTAGCCGTTCTTCTCCAGCGATTCGAGATGCGAGTGGACGGAGGATGTAGATTTCAGCCCGACCGTCTGGCAGATCTCGCGGACCGTCGGCGGAAAACCACGCTCCAGGATCTCGTTTTTTATGTAGCTGAGGATTTCCTCCTGTTTGTGTGTGATTTTCCCTGGCATAGCTGACCCTCCCATACGTGCGTTTTCTTCAGTATAGCACATATGTTCTGAAAAGGCAAACAAATGTTTCCCGGAAA
Source organism: uncultured Lachnospiraceae bacterium (assembly GCA_947628955.1). Classification (GTDB taxonomy): domain Bacteria; phylum Bacillota; class Clostridia; order Lachnospirales; family Lachnospiraceae; genus Choladousia. The sequence goes on from CANRBX010000073.1 coordinate 6,096, forward strand.
TTTTAAATGAGCACACATTGCGCTCTTTGCTGAAATGCGTTATGATATCTCCAGAGAGGGAGGTGATCCATGTGCAGCTGCTGCTGAAAAATGTCCCACTGATGGAAATTCATGCGACGGGAGAGTGTGTGATCCTGGATTTTGACAGGCTTCCGTTTGCCCTGCGCAGAGAATCTCTTTCATTTGTAGATTTTATGGAGTGGGCATCGAACCGCACGCTTTCCATAGGGAGAAGTTTTGCCAAAGAAATTTTGAATACGCTGAGACTGTCACAGAACAACCGGTTTGCTGTGTGCCGCGCGTGCAGAGGGCTGAGCCTGGAGGATGCATACTGGATCCGGCAGGAGGGGGACGAGGCGGCGTGGGAGGAAGTGAATCTTTTCCATAATGCATTGTCCCTGTATATCACGGAGGTATCCCTTTCTGGAAGAAACGTTGTGCACAGAGAGACGGAACGGAGCGGACAGAGGATCCTCACCCCGGAGCTGACGACGCAGGGAGCCAGCGCGAAAGGCTGGATACGGCAGAAGGACGGCCTTTATCTGCACAAGGTCGGGAAATATGAGATTCCGGCTGATGCGGTGCTCGAAGCGCTGGATATTCCGCATATCCGCTACACATTGTCTTCGGAAACAGAGCTTTCTTTCTGCCTCACCCGGGACAGGAAGGAATGGCTTGATGGAGTGGGAGAGGCGCTTGTGAAATCAAAGCTGTTCACGACAGAAGACAGGGCATTTGTCACCTTTGAAGAGTTTTCCTTGTTTTGCGATGCGTACGGGCTGGACGCTTATGAGGAAGCGGCACAAATAGACCGCCGGGCCTATCTGCAGATGCAGATCGCAGATTATATCCTGAACAACAGCGACCGGCATGAACAGAACTGGGGTTTTTATATGGACAATAAGACTGGCAGGATCACAGGCTTTTGTCCATTGTTTGATCATGATCACGCTTTCTCGATGTATCCGGAGCTGTATTCCCAGACAGTCAGGGATGAGATGACCCTGTTTCAGGCAGCCGTGCGGGCGCAAAAGGAACTGCAGATGGATCTGGATGCTGTGGATCAGATGGAGAGACCCGCATTTTTATCCGAAAGGAAGTGGGATGAGCTGCTGGCGCGGAAAAATCGCCTTTTGCTGGAGAGCGGAAGAGGGGCGGTAATCTTAGAAAAGTGTTAATAAATCCGTCTCTTTTGTTTCCTTGTCATATAATTGTCAGAGTGATATAATGAGGTTGCAGGCGGCGGGATGTGCATGGTTTATTACGGAAGCCGGGCAGAATATCCGGGCCGCGCAGGAATGTGAATACGAAAGTGAGGAGAGCAGAAATGAAAAAGAGAAGATTACTTGGTGTAATCATGAGCGCGATATGCATCGCCGCGGCGCTTCCTTCCGCGTCTGTTCTGGCGGACGGACAGAAGGTTGTGACACTCGGCGCAGATCTGTCCGATGAGCAGAGACAGGCCATTCTCCGGTATTTCGGCGTGGAGGGGCAGAATCTCCAGACGCTCACCATTACGAACCAGGATGAGCGGGATCACCTCGGGTCTTATGTGCCTCTCGAGCAGATCGGGACGCACACCTTCAGCTGTGCGCTGGTGAATCCGACGAATGCGGGAGGTATTCAGGTGAAGACTGCAAACCTCAACTGGGTTACCAGCAATATGATCGCGACGACGCTTTCCACCTCAGGTGTTGTGAACTGTGAGGTGCTCGCGGCGGCGCCGTTCGAGGTATCCGGCACGGGAGCGCTGACCGGCATCCTGATGGCCTATGAGTCCGCAGTCGGCACACCGCTCGACGAGCAGAAGAAGGAGGTCGCCACGCAGGAGCTTGTCACCACGACGACGATCGCGGGCAATATCGGGCAGGCTGAGGCAACCGACATCGTTAACGAGAGCAAGATACAGGTGATCCAGCAGAATGAAGAGAACAACGCCGTAAATGAGAACGATATCAACGTGATCATCAACGAAGTGGCAGCAGAGGAAAATATCGATCTCTCCGAGACGGATCGGCAGCTTCTGGTGGAGCTTATGCAGCAGATCGCCGCGCAGAATTATGAATATGAAGATATGAAGACCACTCTGGAGCGCGTCGAGCAGAACATGGATCAGCTGATGGATCAGCAGAACAATCCGCAGCCGGCGCAGGATGCAGGCATGACGGAGCAGACGCAGCCGGCCACAGAGGCCCCCGCTGCGGAAGCCCCGGCGCCAGAACAGGCGGAGACGCCATCCCCGGAGACCGGCGCGGTTCCGGAGCAGACAGAGACATCCTCACAGGAGACCGGTGCGGTTCCGGAGCAGACAGAGACGCCGGAGACGCTTCCTCCGGACAGCATTCTGAACAATACAGATGATTCTGCGCTCGGAGATTCGACGATCTTTGACGCCACAGACGACTCTGCGCTGACACAGACGGAGCAGCCGCAGACCGAGGCCCCGGCACAGACAGACGGAGCGGGAGACATCCAGATTTCCACATCAGATGAATATACTTCAGATCCGTCGGCCACACAGACCGAGCCGGTTCCGGGTGTGAATGCCCCGGCGGAGGTTCCGGAGCCGCAGGCGCCTGACGCGGGACAGACAGAAGCGCCGGCCATCCAGCCGGAGACGCTCCCTGATGCGGGGACTCAGACAGAGGCTCCCGTGCAGACAGAAGCTCCTGTGATCCAGGTGGAGACCCCTGCGCAGACGGAAGCTCCTGAGATGACAGAGGCTCCTGCGCAGACGGAAGCTCCTGAGATGACAGAAGCTCCTGCGGACCAGGCAGAGACGAATGCAGCGGCGGGAGAGGACGAGTACGGGATCGACACCATGATGCCGGAGCTCGGGGATCCGATGTTTGAAGTCCCGGAGGGATCCGCCGAAGAGCCGGCAGGGGCTGTGCTGTATACGATCCCGGTGGAGGAAATGGAATTTGCCCCGCTTTCCGAGATGGGCGAGATGCTGCCCGCAGGGATCAATGAGCTCACAGTCAGCTTCCAGAGAAGCGATATCATGCCGGGAACCGGAAGCATCACCCTGTCAAATGTCTTTGACAATTCTGTGATCGAGACGATCCAGGCGGCGGATGCGGAAAAGGTTGTGATCGAGCCGCTTGACGCGGAAGAGCTTGCAGAGCTGGGATGGACCGAGGGATCCAGGGCGACCATCCGCCTGAGCGCGCCTCTGGCACAGATGTCATATTACTATGTGACCATGACGGAGAACGCGTTTTCCTCTGCGGACAGTACGGCAATGTCGGCCGCGCTGGAGGACGGCCAGACATGGACGATCCAGACCTCTGAGTACGGTTTCTGCATCGACAAGACGAATCTGACAGCCGGCAGCACAGTGTCAGGCCAGATCATGATGGACGGAAGCGGCGCAGTCGTCGCGTACATTGAAAATGCGGATCCGGCCGTGATCAGCTTTGACCAGGGTGAATTCAGCGCGTCAGGCAGCTTTACGGCGACGCTGAATGCGCCGGGTGAAACAGGCTTCCAGGTTACATTCTATGATGAGGCCGGGGCGCTGCTGGATTCGATCGACTATACGATCGAGATCAAATAGGAACAGGATCAAAAAGGAATAAAATCAGGACAGATGAGATCTGTTCCGGGAATCCGGTTAAATGAGAATCAGATAGACTCAGTCAGATAATTTATATTTCAGATACGGGGACTGCCTTAATTGAGCGCGGTTCCTGTATTTATTTTTACGCCTTTTTCTTTGTTCAGCAAAGCGGCACACGAATCAGGGAGAACATTGATGGATTAATGACGGGTGACCAATGAAGGATGAATGAAAGACCAATGATCTGCGAAGACCAATGATCTGGCAGGAATCCGCTTGACAAATAGAAAAGAAAGTAGTATGCTGTTTCAGGATTGATCTATACGACAAACACATGTTTTTCAAATAGATCCAGCAGGTTTTCGCATGATTTAAGGCTGACCGCCAGATGACAGGCGGCGGAATGGAGATTTTTATGGAAAAAACGATTACGTATCATGAACAGGTAAATATTGACAATGTGCTGAAGCTCCGTGAGGTTCTGCGGACGCTTCCTCCGTTTGCCAGAGATTATTTTCGGGCGATCGAGCCCACGACAAGCACGCGGACAAGGATTTCCTATGCGTATGACATCCGCGTCTTTTTTCAGTTCCTTCTCTCGGAGAATCCGTCATTTAAAGGAAAAACCGCGGCCGACATCACTGTTGATGTGCTGGATCAGATTCAGGCCCTTGATATTGAAGAATATCAGGAATATCTGAAGGTTTACCAGAACGATGACAAACTTTTAACAAACGGCGAGCGCGGACTGAAACGCAAGATGTCTGCGCTGCGCAGCTTTTATGCCTACTATTTTAAGCGTGAAATGATAAAGACCAATCCGACGCTTCTGGTTGACATGCCGAAGCTGCATGACAGGGAAATTATCCGCCTGGATGCGGATGAAACCGCTGAACTCCTGGATTATATCGAGCACTGCGGCGATCAGCTGACCGGACAGAAAAAGGTCTATTACGAAAAAACAAAATACCGCGATCTGGCGATCATCACCCTGCTTTTAGGCACCGGGATCCGTGTGTCTGAGTGTGTCGGGCTGGATGTTTCGGATATTGATTTTAAAAATAACGGAATCCGCGTTGTGCGAAAAGGCGGTTCTGAGATGATCGTCTACTTCGGGGAGGAAGTCGAAAAGGCGCTTCAGGATTATCTGGAGGTCCGGGCGTCCATCACCCCGGTCGCAGGACATGAGAATGCCCTCTTCTACTCTACCCAGCGCAGGCGGATCGGCGTGCAGGCGGTCGAGAACATGGTCAAGAAATATGCGCGTGAGATCACGACGACAAAGAAGATCACGCCGCACAAGCTCCGCAGTACGTACGGAACCTCCCTGTACAGAGAAACCGGCGATATCTATCTGGTCGCGGATGTACTCGGCCACAAGGACGTCAATACGACGCGCAAACACTATGCCGCCATGGATGAGGACCGCCGCAGACGCGCAGCCTCGGCTGTTAAACTGAGGGAGAACTGAAATTGATTTACATAATATTATTATGTAAACTGAATGCCTAAAAACTTCACTTCATCATTTCAGGTACACAAGATTCAGCCGGCAGACCTTTGGAAAATACAGTTAGTTTACATAATTTAATTATGTAAACTAACTGCCTGAGAAATTATACTTCTGCTTGTCCCATTAAAAAAATCAATGCAGGTTTTGCCTTGTCTGGAAAACTCAATCAATGCAGGATTGTCTCGTCCAGAATGATCGTAAACGGGCCGTCGTTGCAAAGCCGGACCTTCATATCGGCCCCGAATCTGCCGGTCTGGACGACCGGCACCTGTTTGCGGCATTCACCGATGATATAATCGTAGAGTGACTCTGCCAGCGCAGGATCTCCGGCATCCGTAAAGCCCGGGCGGTTTCCCTTTCTGCAGCTGGCGTACAGGGTGAACTGGGAGACCAGGAGAAGCTGGCCGCCGACATCCTTCAGGGCCAGGTTGGTCTTTCCGTTCTCATCTTCAAAAATGCGCAGCCCGATCATCTTGCGGATATAAAAATCGGCGATCTCCTTCGTATCGCCTGCGCCGACGCCAATCAGGACAAGGAATCCCTTCCCGATCGATCCAATCACTTTTCCTTCCGTCTCGACAGACGCCTCTGAGACACGCTGTATTACAAATTTCATGACTTTTCTTTTTCCTCCGTTTCATCTGCAGAACCGGGAACCATTTTTTCCAGACACACCAGATGCACATCCTTCAGTCCGTTGAACTCACAGGGGACGATCCCTGCCTCACGGTATCCAAGGCGGCTGTAAAACTTCCGCGCGTACAGATTTCTGGCGTTAGTATCAATGCGAAGCACCCTGAAGCCCGTTTCGCGCGCAAGATTTTCGTAAAAGCGCATAAAATCCGGCCCGTAGCCCCTGCTCATCGCAGAGGGAAGCACTGCCAGTGTGTGCAGCACCAGGACTTCTCTGTCTGCGGCCTCATATTTCCATGCGGCGTCTGCGTACGCCGGCAGCTGGATCTGATCGATCTTTGCCGCCGCGAGAACGCTCCCCTGTTCTTCCAGTACGTACAGACTTCCGGCCCGGAAGGCGTCGGCGGCAGTCTCTGCGGTGGGATAGATATCTCTGCCCCAGCCGATGGTCAGGCGCCCGGCTTCTTCTTCCGTGTGAATCGCATCATACAGCGCGGCAACCGCGCCGATATCCTCTTTCCTCGCTTTTCGGATCATGATTCCCTCCCATATATGTAAATATATATGTAATATTGTCTATTGTCACAGAGCAGAATTTCGGTTATGATATCGTCGGTAAGATACTCCATGAAAAAAAGGATCGTGAATGTATGAAACTGCAGAAATTAATGAGTCTGACGCGAAAGGCGGTCGACGAATTCCGGATGATACAGCCGGGTGACAGGATCGCGGTCGGAATCTCCGGCGGCAAGGACAGTCTGACGCTGCTCTATGCGCTGAGCGGGCTGCGGCGCTTCTATCCCGCCCCATTTTCCCTTGAGGCGGTCACTGTGAATCTCGGGTACGAGGGATTTGACCTCACACCGATCAGAGCCCTCTGTGAGGAACTGGAAGTTCCCTATTCTGTCGTGGACACTGACATTGCGCGGATCATCTTTGATGAGCGCAAGGAAAGCAACCCCTGCTCCCTGTGCGCGAAAATGCGCAAGGGCGCGTTCAACGAGAAGGCGAAGGAGCTTGGCTGCAATAAGCTCGCTTACGCACATCACAAGGATGATGTGGTGGAAACCCTGCTGATGTCCCTGATTCTCGAGGGAAGGATCCATACCTTTTCGCCGGTGACGTATCTGGACCGCACAGATCTGACTCTGATCCGCCCGCTGATCTACGTGGACGAGGCGGATATAAAGGGCTTCCGGAATAAGTATGAGCTCCCGGTTGTGAAGAACCCCTGCCCCGCAGACGGAAACACGCAGCGCGAATACGCTAAGGAGCTGATCGCGCGGCTCGGTCACGAGCATCCCGGAACGAAAGAACGCATCTTTACCGCGATCTTAAACGGAGACCTTCCGTCGTGGAGGGAGCGCGTCCCCAAAAAGCGCCGTACCGGAACGGTGCCGCACGTACCGGATCCGAAGCATATATCTTTGTAATTTAATCCGGGGGAATCCTGTTGCCAGCGGGAGGATCTGCCGGCCGCAGACGGAGTATGTTTCCTGCCGGTTTTCTACGGACCAGATCTGTCAGTGAAGTATCTCTCATCTGCCGCTTTCCTGCGGAGTGCGCATACAGCCTGTCAGCCGCGCAGCCTGCGGAGCAGCTCTTCGAAATAGACGGGCAGGGGTGCGGATACCTCCACATATTTACCGCTGGACGGGTGGATAAAGCCGATCGTCATTGCGTGCAGCGTCTGCCCCTGAAGCCCGGGAAACGGACATTTTGACGGGCCGTACAGATCGTCGCCGAGCACCGGATGACCGATGCTCTTCATGTGCACACGGATCTGATGGGTCCGCCCGGTTTCGAGGCGGCATTCGATATAGGTAAACCGGTCAAACTGCTCCAGAATATGATAGTGCGTCACCGCATCCCTGCCGTTTGGCACGTTTACGGACATCTCCATGCGCCGCAGGGGATGGCGTCCGATCGTCGTATGGACGGTGCCGTCCTCGCTCAGACGCCCGTGGACGATCGCCCGGTAGGTTCGCGTGACCGAGTGGACACGGAGCTGTTCGGCGATGGCCTGGTGCGCCGCGTCATTTTTGCAGACAAGCAGAGAGCCTGTGGTGTTCTGGTCGATCCGGTGTACAATACCGGGACGAAGCACCCCGTTGATCCCGGAAAGACTGTCGCGGCAGTGGTACATCAGCGCATTGACGAGCGTGCCGCTGTAATGTCCGGGTGCGGGATGGATCACCATTCCCTTCGGCTTGTTGATGACAAGGAGATCCTCGTCCTCGTACAGAATGTCCAGCGGGATCGGCTCCGGTTCCACCTGCAGCTCCTGCATTTCAGGGAAAAAAAACTCCACCGTGTCACCGGCCGAGGGTTTTGCGCCTGCTTTTGCGGCTTTCTGATTCAGCAGCACGTGTCCGTCGCGGATCAGCCGCTGCAGATAAGAGCGCGAGACGTCCGAAAAGCGCTTTGCCAGAATCCGGTCAAGGCGGGTACCGGCCATTGCTTCGCTGACCTGAAACTGCTCCTGCTCTTCTGCTGCCTCACCAGCCGAAAACTGCTCCTGCTCTTCTGCTGCCTCACCAGCCGGAAACTGCTCCTGTCCTTCTTCTGCTGCTTCACCGACCGTAAACGGCTCCTGCTCTCCCACTGCTGCTCCACTTAAAGACTGCTTCTGCTCTTCTATCGTATCTGCCGCAGGTTCTGTCTGCAGCACCTTGTTTGCATCTGCCGCAGACCCTGCCTGCAGCTCTTGTTTTACCATCATCCCTGTCGCCTCCTGCCGGAATTATTCCTGATGGCGTCCTGCCTGCGGCGCATGAAATTTCGGAAAAAGGAACCGGAATTCCTCGCTGCGGTAGACGGTGAACAGCAGGATCACCGCGGCCGCGGCGCCGACACACACATAGCAGTCTGCTATGTTAAATACAGGAAAATGGATCAGCGCGACGTACAGGAAATCTGTCACATAGTGGTTCATGATCCGGTCGATCATGTTTCCGGCAGCCCCGGAGACGATCAGAATGCAGACCATGCGCAGCAGATGATAATGCCTGTCCTCCGGCAGTCTCAGATAAACGTAGACCAGCGCAAGGATCATCAGAACCGCGACCGCAGCGAAAAGCCACTGGCGGTTTGTCAGCATTCCGAAGGCAGCCCCGCGGTTCTCCAGATAATACAGCTCGAACACTCCGGGGATCACGGACATGCCGCGGTTCCCCGCAAGGCAGGTGCGCGCAAGATATTTTGTAAGCTGATCAAACCCGACCAGCAGGGCAGTTACTATTATGCCGAAAATGATTTGACAATAACGCTTCTTTTTCATTGCGGATTTTCCTTACTTACAACGCTCACACAGATGGATCACACGGGCAGATCCCGGCCCGGCCGGCACCCTGCCGCCCGGGGATGATCCCAGATTCAGAAATCGCGGAGCCGCAGTCACTCCCGCTCGTCCGCATTCAGGAGCCGGAGCGCCTCCAGCATTTCCTGCTCTGTCACGGTTGTGTCGATGCAGGCTTTTCCAAGCTTTTTCAGAAGGATAAATTTCACTTTCCCGGCGTCCATTTTCTTGTCTCTGGCGGCCGCCTTCACGATTTCTTCTGAGGATACGCCGTCGAACGAGATCGGCAGTCCGAAGCCGACGTTCATATCGCGGATCTCATAGAACTCTTCCTCTTCGATCAGCCCGCGCTGCCAGGAGATGTAGGCCGCCGCCACAAAGCCGATGGCGACGCACTCCCCGTGGAGCATCCGGAAATTGAGACATTTTTCGAGCGCATGGCCCAGCGTGTGACCGAAATTGAGCAGGGCGCGGTCGCCCTTTTCCAGCGGATCCTTCTCCACAATGTAGCGCTTGATCTGGCAGTTGCGGCTGACAAGCTCCAGCAGCGTCTGCGTCTCGCGCTCTTCGATCTCGCCCATGTGGTCAAGCGTCCACTCGTAAAAAGCGGCGTCACGGATCAGGCCGTGCTTCAGGCTCTCTCCCATCCCGCTCGCGAACTGCTCGTCGGAGAGTGTTTTCAGTGTGGAAACATTCGTGTAGACAAGCGACGGCTGGTGGAAAGCGCCTACCATGTTTTTGTACTGGTCAAAATCGACGCCGGTCTTTCCGCCGATGCTGCTGTCGATCTGCGCGAGAAGTGTCGTCGGTATCTGGATAAAGCGGATGCCTCGCAGAAAAGTAGCCGCGGCAAAGCCGGTCATATCGCCGATGACGCCCCCGCCGAGCGCGATCAGGAAATCCCTGCGGTCAAAGCCCGCCTCGATCAGCTTCGCGTACAGCCCGCGTATGGCGTCGAGCGTCTTATGCTCTTCTCCCGCTTCAAAAATATGTGTCTCTGTATGAGCGCAGCAAGGCGCGGCAAGCCCCCGGATCTCTTCGAGGTAGAGGGGAGTGACATTTGAGTCTGTCACAATGCAGATCCGCCGGCCTTCGCAGCCGAGCCCCTCAAGCGCCGCCGGGAGATCTGCAAAGGATTCCCGGATCAGGATGTCATACGGCTCATTTCCCGCTGTTCTGACGGTGAGCTCCGCGGCGAAGCCTTCTTCCTTTTTCTGGTTTTTCATTCTTCTGTACTCGTCCTTTCCATGTATTCCGATAGCCCGACAGCCGCAGGCGCGGCACAGTATGGCATCATAAATAAGACCCGCCGTTGGGGTCAGACATATTTTGCGATCTCAACCATGCACCGGCCCTTTTTCGTCTGCCCGGACGCGCCGAGATAGCGGAACCGGCCGAGGCCGCGCACCGATATGATGTCTCCCTCTTTTGGCACGTACGCGTTCGAGGTGACCAGGGCGCCGTTCGCAAATACCTTCCCTTCTGCAGTCAGGGACAGCAGGCTGCTTCGTGACGCGCGGAAAGCGAGCGCCATCATGCTGTCCAGCCGGACGGAGGCGACGCTTCCGCGCACGGTCTCGGTCTTCGGCGTGTATGAAAAATCTGAGAGAGCGCAGATTGAGCAGCGGACCGTAGTATGGCGGATCCGCGTCAGCTCACTGCAGATCGTCGGGGCGAGCGCATTGTGGCAGAACAGGTAAAATTCCTCCCCGCACAGCGCGATGTCCCCGGTCTTCGCCCGGTCAATGCCGAGATTCATCAGCGCACCCAGGATATCCCGGTGCGAAAGCTGCTCGGCGAACCTGGCGTTCGCCGGCTCGATGCGCACGCAGGCGATCGGGTACTCCCATTCATAAGCAGGAGCATCAGGTGGAAATGCTGCAATCTGACGCTCCGCTCCCTCATAACCGCCAAAAGTTTCCCCTTTGATCCAGGAAAACTTTTGTATGGTCTGATGCAATATATTCTGTTC
>CANRBX010000074.1 GCA_947628955.1 uncultured Lachnospiraceae bacterium
CTCTTGAATGAATACGTTGCCGCAGATCCGGATGCTGTCGCAAAGGCATTAGCACGAAGCTATCATTGGACGATTGCTCCTTGCGGCAATACTGCTTTGAATTTGTTAGGCTTGTCCACGCAGGTCACGGCAGTGTGGTCCTATATCAGCGACGGTCCCTATAAGACGTATCGCTGGAACAACACAAAACTGGAGTTCAAACACCGAACCAATAAGGAGATCACGGGACTTTCCTACATGACGATCCTTGTCATTCAGGCATTGAAAACCTTGGGAAAAGAAAATGTTACTTCCAGAACAATCAGGGTTCTCCGTTCCCGGTTAAGTGAGGATGATAAAGCTGCCATGCTGATCGAAGCGGCAGAAAGCACGGACTGGGTCTATGATACAATACGCCAAATTTGCGGAGGTGTGAAAAGAAAATGAGGAATACAGCGAAACTTCCTGATAATGACCGATTGGAGTTGTTTAGGAATACAGCCGATAAGATGGGTATGAATGACGCCATTGTGGAAAAGGATTTTTGGGTGTGCTTTACTCTGGATTACCTGTTCCACCGTTCGCCCTGGAAAGAAGCGATCACATTTAAGGGCGGCACCAGCCTTTCAAAAGCCTTCCACCTGATAAGCCGGTTTTCTGAGGACATCGACCTGATCCTGGACTGGCGGGTATTAGGGTATGGCAAAGACGAGCCCTGGGAGAAACGCTCCAACACGAAGCAGGATGCTTTCAATAAAGAGGCCAATGTCCGTGCGGAAGTCTTTCTGGCGGAAACCTTCTGCCCTGCTATCAAAGAAGGGTTATCTGAAGCAATCGGCTGCGAGGCCGACATCCACATGGATGAAGAAGAAAAGCAGACCGTCATTTTTGCTTATCCCAAGCTGTTCACGAACCCGGTCATGCTGCAGGTGATCCGTCTGGAGATTGGTGCACTGGCCGCATGGACACCAGCTACAACCGCTGAAATCACGCCCTATGCCGCCGAACAATACCCGGCTGTTTTCGGTCAGCCGTCTACGCCGGTTCTGACTGTGGCGCCGGAACGGACGTTTTGGGAAAAGGCCACGATCCTTCACCATGAGGCTAACCGGCCGGAACATCTGGCAATGCCAGGCCGGTATTCCAGACATTATTACGATCTGTACCGCATGACGCAGACGCCCGTAAAGGATGCCGCTTTTGCCCGGCTGGATCTGTTAAAAAAGGTGGTGGATTTCAAAATGAAATTCTATCCGAGAGCATGGGCCAAATATGCTGAGGCTGTCCCTGGCACCCTAAAACTGACGCCACCGAAGTATCGGCTGGATGCATTGGCGGCAGATTATAATGCAATGAAAGATATGTTATACGGCGATATCCCATCTTTTGATTCTGTTATGTACAGTATCAAGGTGTTAGAACAGCAGATCAATGAACTTTAATTACATAAAGTGGCGCGCAATAGATATAATACCCCGGTATCATCAAGTATCCGTTCTGGCGGATGACGGCGGCGAACCCACGGCGACGTATGTGTGTGTGAATTACGCCCTGGCAGTCTGTCCGAAGGAGACCGCGGGCAGAAGTATTGTGGTTAATGCGGATATCGGGGATGCCATAAGCGCCTTTCAGTTCTTATTATTCTCATATCCATGGGAACACTCCTGCCTCTTTTTTATACGGAAACAGCTCCTGAGAGAATGGCTTTTCCGTTTCAACAGTTAAATCTATGCTCTGTTTTGGTATCATTTAGTGCCTCCATGATATGCCCGGTTCTTCCTTCTATCAAGTAAACCTTTACACTTCTACTCCATGTATTCATTCTGCACGGATTACAAAGAAAACACGATCCCCGTTGGATTACGTCCCTGCAAATGATAAACTATCTTCCTATCTCTTTCTCATATCCGACATCCCATACGCACGCAGCTCTGCATGAAAAGAGGTATGCCTGGGAAATTCCGCCCTATAGTCCAGCAAAATTCTGTCCTTCGCAAATAATTCCCCTCTTGATTCCTTCACCTCTCCCAATGCGGCAGCCATAGCTGCGACACTGCCGTAATGGTTTCGGTGCTGTCCGGATACGATCGCCTTCACTCTCATATCGATCAATCGAGTCAGCTGAACAAGATATTTTCCTGCCTGTTCCGCTGATACGGCCTGACGCGCTTTCCACTTAAAAAAGGCCTCTTCAAAAATATCCTCGTTCCCACGTCCGATGGATCTTTTTTGTGATCCGGATTCTTTACAAAGCCCTTTCTCATAATCTTTCTCCTGAAATCCCATTTCAAAAGCTACCGTTCTTAACTGTTCTCTACATCCGGCTGCCGGTGTGCCGCTTTGTAGAAGCAGCAAGAGAAACAGCGGGATTCCACACTTGATCACATGACCCGTCCAGCCCAATCCTTTTTGCACTTTGGCGCATTTTTCCATTGCCGCGTCAAAATCTCCGCCCAGGAAACACAGGAGAAACCGTTCACTTTCACCCATGGAGTTTCTTCTCATCTCCCGATAAGATTCGAACCTGTTTCTATAATCGATGTTCTCACTACAGCTATCGCCGGTAAAATTCCGGCAGCTATGTATCGCCTGCCTCAGTTCCTCCCGGTATAGTTCAGGTTCCTCACACTCCGCCGCGATCCGAAGATAATTCACCGCGGTGGTGTCTGACCTGAAAGCCTCCAGCCAACATTGCTCAGCTAGTTTCCTTTCTCCTGTTTTCAGTGCCGCTTCCGCCGTTGCCAGGGCTATGCTCCCCCGTATTTTATATTTTACATCAATTTCTTTCAGAGCAGTTCTTCCGGTATCCAGGGCGCGGGGCGCATCACTTTCCGCAAGTTTTTCTACAACGGCCAGATACAGGCCGGGATGCACGAACACCGCCTTATGCGCTGCCTCGATCATTTCCTCCCTTGTACACTGGAACAGAACAGCTTCCTCCAGATAGCTTCCCGCTGTATCCCCGGGTTTATCCGTCAACAGCCGGATCCAGGATTTCCAGAACATTTCCTGTCCTTGCAATTCTTCCCGTCCGACACGCAGTATATCCTCCAGCCGTGTACCGCTGAAAAAAATACTGCTCAGATAATCGTACATCTCCTGCGCCCTTTTATTGGGTTCCGTATTCTGATATACGGCATAAAGTCCGTGCACGATTAACCTCTCGCAGTCCACCGACGCTAAATGTTCCTGAACCAAATCCTTAAGACCGAGAAATATCCCATCGCCGCCGTCATCGGCATAGACTTCTGTTTCCACCACAAGGTCAAAGAGTTTTACCGCTTCCTCATAGAGTCCATCGTTTACACAGTGCTGTATCAGTTTATCCGCCTGTTCAAATATCTGTCCGATTTCTTCCGGATCCTCATATTCATAAACCCAGTCGGAATCCCAGTACCCTGACGAGTATTCCTCATATCCGTTCGCCCGGAGCGCAAGAATACCTTCCTCAATCTCATGGAACTGTTCTTCCAGACGGGCAATCAGCGCATGGACATCCTTTCTGTCCATCTCTCTTGCCCGGAGGTTAACATCATATGTACTCTCACCATCCTCCGTCTCTTTTTCGCGCACGCGCCCGATCAGATCCAGAAATTCTTCTCTCGCCTCCTCCGGCATCTTGCGCACAAGACTGTGGACCAGAAGCCACAGTTCCTCTCTGCTCATCTCATTTGTTTCCCTGTCCACAGTGTCTGTGAATTCCCTGAGATTCATCTGCATCGTTCTCATCTCCCATCTGTTTTTCTGGCAAACGGCCCCATGAATGCGGGCGTATTCTAATGTCATTCAAAATAAGGAAATCCGGTACTTTTTACTTCACATAAGATCTCACCATCTCATAAATTCTATTTCAACCAGCTTATCAGGTCTTCCTTCAGTAAAATACCTGTTAAATCAGCCAAACCGGCACGTACCAGTTCTTTTCATCCACAGGCAGCAGGTCGTTTGCCATACAGACCACACTTCCGGTTCCAATCCCGACCTTCAGAGACTCTAAATCTCCGAAGGCTGATTCCCTGGTAACAGGTTCCAGTACATGGAAATTCTTAACAGCAGTCTTGCCCGGTGACGCCGATTTCTTGATCTCTATCGGAGAAAGCACACCATTCTGATAAAGCAGCAGGTCTATTTCTTTCCTGTCTTTATCCCTGTAATAGAAAACAGGCGGCTCTTTTCCTGCGTTCAGGTAACTCTTATAGTCAATTTCAGTCAGAATATCCGGCCAAACCAAATTGTGATTTTATTATGGACGGTATTTTGGGGATTGTCAATGGAGCAAGCACCATCCATGCAGATATCCAGCCACTTTTCCGTATCGGTCAACTCCATGAAAACCTTTCTAAAATAGACATGATGTTGGGATCAAATGATGCCATACGGATTGTTCCGTGCTTCGCACTCCCACAATCCTGTCCAACATTCGGAATTCATGGGGCCCCTGCCCCACTTCTTCCTCATGTTTGGGCAGGTCATTAAGTCATAAAACCACTTCTGCGCAAGCGCATCGTGGTTTATGACTTTTGACCTTGGCATCATAAACATAAAAAAAGACAGGCCAGCTCCTCGCTCACCTGTCAATATACTGTCTTCGGTACTGCTCGCTGAGTGCGAGCATCACGCCGTCCAGCGCGGTCAGCCAGCCGAACGGGGTCGCGTCCGTGTCGAGCAGCATCAGATCCGCGTAGCGGCGGTACTGGGTGTGACTGTTTCCGGCCAGCCAGATCACCGCCCCGCTCTGCCTGGCGAGCTCGAACACCTCGCGCAGATCCATGGTCTCTGCGAACTCGATGGTGCTGATCAGCAGGATTGAATTCTCGTCGAGCTCGCGGGCGTCCTCCGTCATATCCGGCAGCAGGCTGAACAGTGCGGTATCCTTGCCGTCCATTGCCAGGTTCTGCTGCAGCGCCCCTGTGAACACGAGATGAAAAGGCATGTAGAAGCGCACCCTGCGCGCCATGTGAAGCTGTTCGGCCAGGTCGGCGAGCAGCTGCGGAGACATGCTCTGCTCCAGCACGTCGATGGATTCCTGAAGCTGTCCGGTCACCGCCTGCAGGATCATGTCGGGCGTGCCGGTCGCCTCCGTCGGGAGCATGCGGTTGTAGTAGTTGTACTGTGTGACCGCAGACTGCAGCGCGTGGCGAAAGTCGGAAAAATTTTTGTAGCCCATCTTCTGCACCATGCGCCACACGGTCGTGCGGGATGAGCAGGTGATCTCGGCGATGTCGTAGACCGTCACGTCCCGCATCCGGTTCAGGTTCTCCAGGATCCCTTTTGCGACAGCCCGGTAGGTACTGTCCAGCGGAAGGGTGTTATAAAGTTCGATCAGATTCTGCAGTACATTCATCTTCAGACCTCAAAATTGAAACAGGATCTCACCGCTGCATTGGGCCGGACCGCGCTGTCCGCTACGGCCACATGCTCCGGATGCACCGAATAATTCCGGAGCGCTTCCTCACTCTCAAACTCCGAATCAAGCATCAGATCCGCCGTCGAACCCGGAAGTCCTTCGGTGTACACCCGAATACTCAGCAGTCCCGGGATCCTGCCTTGCAGCGCCTCCAGGCCTTCCTTTATCCCTGCCTTGATCTTCTGCTTTTCCGCATCGGAAAATTCTTCCTTCAATTTCCACTCGATGACATGTCTGACCATTTCCTGCCTCCCGTCCGGATCATTTGTCCGCGTTTTATTCATTGTACCAATCCTTTCCGATTTTGTCAAAATAAATGGGCCGATTCTCTGCCGGTTTCAAATTTGAAACCAAGGTTTTCACAGAGAAATTTGATTCCGTTCCGGAAACGGCCGCCTTCGAGGCCGCACGCACCCGGACTTTTTTTCGTGTATGATAAAGCCATAAAGAACAGAACAGACGAGCCGGACAGAAATCAGATAACCCGGCAGTCGGTATACAGACACCGAAATGAAAATCATTAAAGGAGGAATTGAAATGAAGTACAGTCTTTGTGCAGACATCATGTTTGTGGGCGTAGGTGAGCACGGTCCGATGTGGCCGGACACCGACGGAATCATCGCCGCGCTGGAGCTGGCGAAAAAGAACGGCCTGGACGGCGTCGAGATCTTCTCTCTGAGAAACCGTGATCTCAAAAAGATCCGCGAGAAGGCAGATGAGCTGGGGCTGAAGATCTTCTCGGCAGTTTCGGACGGAGCCACCTGGCTCGGCGACCCGGCGAAGAAGGACGCCCTCATCGAGAGCTTCCGCGAGGAAGTGAAGCTGGCAAATGAGCTCGGCTGCCCGAAGCTCGTCCTGAACGCGGACGCATATGCAAAGGATCTTTCCCGCGAAGAAGTTCTGAAGGTGATGGAGGAAACACTCAGGGCGCTGGCTCCGATCGCAGCGGACGGCGGCATCGAGATCCTGGTTGAGCCGCTGACCGGCGGATTCTTCCAGAGCGCAAAAGAGGCCGCGGGGCTGATCGAGGCCACAGGCGCGCCGAATGTGAAGATGATCTATGACATCTTCCACTTTCAGAACATCGAGGGCAAGCTTTCCGAGAGCCTCAAGGCATACCTTCCGCTGATCGGCGACGTGCACGGCGCAGGGAGCCCGATGCGCGGCGAGCTGACCGTCGGCGAAGTCAATTATCCGTTCCTTCTGGACACGCTGAAGGAGCTCGGATACGACGGCAACTTCTGCCTCGAGTTCTTCACATTCCAGGGCCGCGAAGAGAAGGTTGCAGCGTCCTGCAGCATCCTGCGCTAATCCCGCCCCGGATCCGGTCAGAGAAACCGTCCGGCAGGCCTGAGCAAATGAGCCTGAGTAAAGGCGCAGCAAAACAGACACGAAAGAGTAATCGGATCATCGGGCAAAAACAGAAACCCGGTAAAAACTGACCCGGAAAACAAGCGGGTCGCCGGGAGCAAAAGCACAAACCCGGCAATGACAGACCCGAGAGACAAGCGAATTGCCGGGAGCAGACGCAAAAATGTCAAGCAGAACAATCAAAATAAAATATCAAATCATACAGGAGGAAATTTACCATGAAAAAAAGAATCGGAGTTATCGGAATCGGAGAAATCGGCACCACAAAGCACCTGACACAGCTTGTACGCCATCTGGACGAGGTTGAGATCGTCGCTCTGTGCGACATCCTCCCGGAGCGCTGCGAGAAGGCAAACGCGGACTTCAAGCTTTCTGCGAAGATCTACACAGATTACAAAGAGCTCTGCGCATCCCCGGACGTCGATGTGATCCACGTCTGCACCCCGAACCCGCTGCACTGCGAGATGACGCTGGCAGCCTTCGCGGGCGGCAAGGACGTCTACTGCGAGAAGCCGCTGGCATGCACCTATGCAGATGCCCTGAAGATGCTCGACGCGGCGAAAGCGGCCGGAAAGAAGCTGACCTCCGGCACACAGTGGCGCTACAACACCGCTCCGATGGCGATGAAGAAGATGTATGAGAACGGGGAGCTCGGCGATGTCTACTACATCCGCTCATCTCAGCTGCGCCCGCGCCGTCTTCCGGCATACGGCGTTTACACGAGCAAAGAGCTCAACGGCGGCGGCGTTCTGATGGACGGAGGTCCTCACTCCATCGACCTGCCGATGTGGCTGACGAACAACTACGACGTGGCGACCGTGCGCGGCGTGACCTTTGACAAGATGAAGGATTTCCCGGAGGGCAACGACCTCGGTCCGTGGGATCCGGAGAACTTCGACGTGGAGGACACCGCAATGGCGATGATCACGATGAAGAACGGCGCCATGTTCTATGTGGAGACCGCATGGGTGTCCAACATGCAGCAGGAGGCTCCCGGCATCATCGCTTCCATCGCAGGCACGAAGGCAGGCGTTGACATGGTAGGCCCGGGCTTTGAGGATGCTGTCCGCGTGACAAAGATGGTTGACGGCAAGCTGACCACCGAGACCATCTCCCCGGCTGAGAAGTACAACATGTGGGAGTATGACATGGACCGCTGGATCGACTGCATCATCCGCGGCACCGAGCCGGCCGTCCTTCCGGAGCAGGCTGCGGTCGTGACACGCGTGATCGAGGCGATCTACAAATCCGCCGAGACGGGCGAGACCATCGTATTCGACTAAACCCGCATACCGCAGGAGTGCGGAAACACAGATCACACAACGATCCGTATATGTGTCGTGTATGTGTAAATAAGGTACAGGGCCGCCGCAAAATATATAAGGAGGTTTTGTCACAATCCAGTTGTACAACGGATCTGTGACAGCCTGACAAGTATTTTACGGCAGCCCTGCGCTGCATAAAGAAAACCCGCTTTCTTTTAAGCTTTCGTTCAGAACCCTTCGACCCCCTGTCTGCGGGCCTCTGCGATCCGGTACTCGTCCATCTTTTTCACGCAGCCGTCCACGTCAAGCCGGCCGTGGAACATATCGTTCAGCGCATCTACCATGTCCTCCGCACTGTAGCCGATGATCCGCGTCGAAGCCGTAGACACGCGCTCCTTCTCGGCAATGGATGCCGCAGCATCCGTCACCATCTGGGACTGGATATTCGTCGTCTGCCCGTTGAAGCAGCTCACGGTGGAGATCCCGTCAAACGCCTTGTTGTAGTTCTCAGGAGTCGCGCAGAACTCCAGGAACTCGAGAGCCGCGTCAAGGTGCGCGCCGTTTTTATTGACCATCATCATGTTCAGGTTGCCGCCCTCATACGTACCGTCAGGCACCGTATTCAGGAACACCGGCATCAGCGCAAAATCGTCGGCCGTATAGGTGCCCTCCGGCTTCAGGTCCGTGTAAAACCACGTATCCCAGATAAACGTCATGACCCCTCTGCCGGAGGCCATGTCGCGGCTGATCTCGTCCCAGCCGGTCTCCATGAAGTCAGTGCCGAACCAGCCCTTCTCTGCTGCGTCCGAGATCCACTGCACCATGTCTCTCATCTCGGGGATGTCGGCATAGCAGATCTCATTTCTGTTTATCTTCTCCAGCATCGACGGATCGTCCGCAAAGATCGGATCCATGCCGAACTGTACCATCCAGGAGCAGCCGGCAGCCGGCCAGCACAGCGGCGTGTTGCCGGTCGCCACCAGCGCCTGGCAGAGGACGTCAAACTCGTCCTGCGTCGCAGCCGGTTTCAGCCCCAGGCTGTCCAGCACGGTCTTGTTATAATAGCATCCTGAGACGGAGCTCTCCCAGAAGGGCAGACCGAGGAGATTGCCGTCCGCATCCGTGCAGTAGGCGGCGGCGCTGTCTGTCAGGTCACCAACCCACTCCTCATCATTCAGATAATAGAAATTGCCCGGAACATCAAAACGGTTCAGATCCGCATTGTGAAAATGCATGAACAGATCCGGTACTTTTCCCTTCTCAAATTCTTCCGCAGTCTTCACCTCAAATTCGCTGTCCTCGTATTCGATCACGTTCAGCTTATTTCCGGTGGCCTCCTCATACTGCTTAAAAATACTGGTCATATAGCTTTTTTCCAGATCGCTCTTCTTGCCCGCTATGCTCAGGGTGACGTGATCCGAATGGCCGGGTCCCCCTGCGCAGGATGTCAGAAAGCATACCGAAGCAAGCATCAGCGCGGCAAACCCCCGTTTTTTCATTTGCTTCCTCCCCCTTTTTCCACTGTATGCTCCGATCTGCCCTCTTTCCGGCTCAGCAGCCGGCCGACCAGTTCCCGCACGGCGTCCATATTGATCGGCTTGGCCAGATGGCCGTCCATCCCGGACTCCATGGCGTCGCGGACATCCTCGGCAAAGGTGTTTGCCGTCATCGCCGCGATTGGAATCGTCTTCGCCTCCGGATGGCTGCACGCGCGGATCCTCCTGGTCGCCTCATAGCCGTTCATCACAGGCATCTGCACGTCCATCAGGATCATGTCATAGTAGCCCGGCGACGATTTCGCGAACATCTCCACCGCCTTCTGGCCGTTCTCGGCCAGCTCGCAGCTCGCGCCCTCCATCTCCAGCATCGCTGACAGGATCTCCGCGTTCAGCTCATTGTCCTCCGCCACGAGAAACAGTCTTCCGTCCAGCGCGCCGGCGTGCGTGTTTTCCGCCGCGACCTCAGCCGGCGCCTCCTGTGCGGAGGGATCGGCGAACAGCGGACTGATCGTCTGCCAGAACGTCGAGACGAAAAACGGCTTCGGCATGAATGCGTTGATCCCTGCCTCGCGCGCTTCGGCCTCGATATCGCTCCAGTCGTAGGAGGTCAGCACCAGGATCGGCACATCGCTCCCCACCTGTTCCCGGATCCTGCGCGCCGTCTCGACGCCGTCCATGCCAGGCATCTTCCAGTCAAGAAGGATCACGTGGAAGCCTTCTCCGCGGCTGTGCGCGCTGACCGCTGCCTCTACCGCCGCAGCGCCCTCTGTCACGCAGGAAATCTCCACACCGCTGTCGCGCATCAGCTCCCGGATGTCCTCGCAGACTTCCTCTTCATCGTCCGCGACCAGCATGCGGGTGACCTGATGGCGGAACCAGAACTCCGACTCATCCTGCTCCGGGAGCATGAAGGACAGCTCGAGCGTGAAGGTGCTTCCTTTCCCCGGCGCGCTCTCCACCTGGATAATGCCGCCCATCAGGTCGACGAGGTTCTTCGTGATGGCCATGCCGAGCCCGGTTCCCTGTATCTTGTTTGTAGTCGAGCTGATCTCCCTGCTGAACGGGGCGAAGATCTGCTTCTGAAATTCTTTGCTCATTCCGATACCGTTGTCCCGCACGACAAACCTCAGCTTCACATACTGCGGCACTGTCTGCGGAAGCTCCGAGACCAGAAATTCGATCTTCCCTCCCGCCGGCGTGTACTTGATCGCGTTCGACAGGAGATTGATCAGGATCTGGTTCAGGCGCAGCTTGTCGCCGAGCAGCTGCTCCGGCGGGGCTCCCTGAACATAGATCCGGAAGCTCTGGTTCTTCGCCTTCGCCTGCGGCATCAGGATAATATTCATCTCCTCCAGAACATCGGGGAGACTGAAACGCTCTGTATTCAGCGACGTCTTGCCGCTCTCGATCTTGCTCATATCCAGCACGTCGTTGATCAGGCTGAGCAGGTGATGGCTGGACGCCGTGATCTTGCGCGTGTATTCCCGCACCTTCTCCGGATTGTCCGCGTCCTTCTCCAGCAGCACCGAGAAGCCGACGATGGCGTTCATCGGAGTGCGGATGTCGTGCGACATGTTGGAGAGGAAATTGCTCTTCGCCTCGTTGGCGCTCCGGGCGGCGTTCAGGGCCTCCTGCAGGTTCTGGTTCATCTGCCGCTCCTGCGTGCGGTCCGACATCACGATAATGAACTTCGTGACCTCCTGGATCCTCATGTGGTACACCGTCATCCTGTACCAGCGGCGCTCGCCGGTCGTCTGATGCACATACTCGCATTCGCGGTAGATATTCCCGTTGAGCGGGATCTCCCGAAGCTCGTCCTTCGGGATAAAGACATCGCCGTTCACCGCACATTTTTCCATTACCTGGATATTGTCCCGCGCTTCCTCCGTGGGAATGCCGAGCAGCCGCTCCACATTGGGGCTGATGTAGTCCACCTTCGCGCCGTCCGCGACGTCCAGCATCAGGAAAATATCGTCTACGCTGCTGGAGAGCACATCAAACATGAGCTCCCGGTACTGCAGCTCCATCCTGCTCCTGCGCGACTGCCTGTAGCTGCGCAGGGTGATCAGGGTGATCGTCGTCAGGCCGACGAGCAGGAAGATCACGATCAGGACGTTTATCGTCGTCTTCTGGACCGACAGGAATCCGGCGCTGACGGCGCTCTGCGGCACCACGCTCAGCAGCACATAGCCCTGATAGCTGATCGGCTGATAGGCGACGCAGTTCGCAACATCCCCGATCCGGCACTGCAGAAGTCCGGATGTGCCATCCAGCCAGTCCTCCTGGATCTCTGCCAGCTGGTCCTCCTTCAGGTCAGACACCGCTTTCAGGTACATGAGATAGTTGGTAAACACATTGCCCCCGGTCTGTGTGGAGAGAAGCACGCTTCCGTCCGCCTGGATCACGAAGCAGTTGGCCTGCCCGTCAAACGCGTCCACGTTCAGCGAGCTGGCCAGGTCCGCGTTCGTATAGCTGATGGCGATGGCGTCGTAGCCGAACCCCCTGTATTCCCCGTGCCGGACCGGAACCGCAAAGACTGTGACCTCCCGGCCGTCCGAGAGCTTCTCGCCGACCATGACCGGCTCTCTCTCCTGCATGAGGCTTTCCCGGGAATTTCCCAGCGCCATATAGTCCTCCGTGCCGTCCGACGTCATGCAGGACTCATCCTCCGACAGGAAATAGAAGTCCGTAAAGCCCCAGTAGTCCTGCTTTCTCTCGATATATTTCAGGACCGCCCCGTCCTCCATCTCCCCCGCCAGAGCGAGATAGTCGCTGCAGCCCTCCAGAAGTCCCCAGTTTCTCTCGATAAAGGCGCTGAAAGAGCGGTTCACCTGGCTGTAAATCTCTTCCAGATGACCCGTACTGTCCTCATATATGCGCTGCGAAGTAAACCGGAAATAATCTATCCCGATCCAGACAACAGAAATGGCAACACAGCAAAGCAGAATTGCCGGCAGAAATTTTTCAACTTTTTTCTTCACAAAAATTCCGGAGCTCCTTAATAAGTCCATTTTACAAGAATATACCCATTTTTGCTATTTTAACATGTAAAGCGGAGGAAATCAATCAAGGCTTTCTGTTTTCTGAAAAATATATTGCAATTTCTCTTTGACAGCGCCACCCATAAAAATTATAATGAAAATACACTATAACAAATCAGGAGGTGACCAGTTTTGAAGAAACACTTTTCCGTTTTAATGATTCCTGTCATGGCCCTCAGCCTGGTCTTCCCGGCATTCGCCGCGGAGGAAGCGCCTGAGGCCGAGCCCGTCACCGTGCTTTACACGAACGACGTGCACACGTACATCGACAAGGATCTGAACTACACTCTGGCAGCCCAGTACCGCGACACACTGGAGAATGTCCTGCTGGTGGACGCCGGCGACCATGTGCAGGGAACCGCCTACGGCTCTATGGACAAGGGTGAATCCATCGTCTCCCTGATGAACGCCGCAGGGTACGATCTCGCCACGCTCGGCAATCACGAGTTTGACTACGGCATGGAGGGTGCGATGAACGCCATCGAATGGGCGGAATTCCCGTACGTCTCCTGCAACTTCTACCACGAAGAGAACGGGGAAAAGGGCGAGAATGTCCTGGACAGCTATGAAGTGTTTGATATCGGGGGCCGGAAGATCGCCATCATCGGCATCACCACTCCGGAATCCTTCACAAAGTCCACGCCGGCCTATTTCCAGGATGAGGACGGCAATTACATCTACGGGATCGCAGGCGGCCAGGACGGCTCCGATCTGTACGACACCGTGCAGGAGGCGATCGACGAGGCCTCGGCTGAAGCGGACACTGTCATTGCGCTCGGCCATCTCGGCGTTGATCCGGCTTCCATGCCGTGGACCTCTGAGGAAGTCATCGCCAACACCACGGGCCTCGACGCATTCATCGACGGTCATTCTCATACGACGCTTCCCATGGAGGAAGTCGAGGACGCTGAGGGCAATCCCGTCGTTCTGACCCAGACCGGCTCCTATTTTGACGCGCTCGGCCAGATGACGATCGCCCCGGACGGCACGATCACCACAGAGCTTCTCTCCGGCAGCGACGTGAAGGCCAGACTTTACGACAGCTACATCGGGACGCTCCGGGAGGGCGGCTCCGTTGCGGAGGATCTCGAAGAGGATCTCTACGCTCTGGAGCAGGCATGGATCACCGACGTCAACGAAGAGCTCGGCCAGGTGATCGGCACCACGGAAGACGTTCTCAACAACTACGAAGAGGACGGCACCCGTCTTGTCCGCAGCCAGGAGACCAACTCCGGCGACTTCGCGGCTGACGCGCTCTACTACCTGTTTGACCAGACCAACGTCGTGGACGGGTATCCGGTCGACATGGCCATCATGAACGGCGGCGGCATCCGCAACGAGGCGATCACGGGCGAGATCTCCTATCTCACCTGCAAGAATATGCACACCTTCGGCAATGTGGCCTGCTTTATCCAGGTCACCGGACAGCAGATCCTCGACGCTCTGGAGTTCGGAGCGCGCGGCGTCGGCACCGGTGAAGAGATCGGCGGCTTCCTGCATGTTTCCGGCGCGAAGTACACGATCGACACCAGCGTCGACTCCACCGTCACCATGGACGACAAGGGCGTATTCACCGGCGTCGCCGGCGATTACCGCGTAAAGGACGTCCAGATCCTCAACCATGAGACGGGCGAGTACGAGGCTCTGGATCCGGAGGCTACCTACAATCTCGCTGGCTACAATTACACGCTGCGCGACCTCGGCGACGGCTTCTCCATGTTCGACGGCGCTGTGAACATCATCGACTACGTGATGGAAGACTACATGGTTCTGGCCAACTACGTCGAATCCTTCGAGGATACGGACGGCGACGGCCTGCCGAACGTCACAGGCTACGAAGAGCTTCACGGCCAGGGACGCATCACGATCGAGTAATATTTTCCGAAAAAAGTGAGGGTATCCCAGAAGGTCATGAGACATGACCTGAGGGATACCCTCTCATTTTCAGGCGCTCCTGCGCCAACCTCAATCTTTATTTCAGCCGCACGGCGGTGCCGTAGATCGTGACCTCAGCGGCCCCCTGCATGACGGACGAGGATGTGAACCGAATGTTGAGTACCGCATCCGCGCCGAGCGCTTCCGCCTCATCGGCCATCCGCTTCGTGGCGACCCTGCGCGCATCATTCAGCATCTCCGTATACCCCTCAATCTCTCCGCCGACGATCGTCTTCATCCCGGCCATGAAATCCTTGCCAAGGTGCTTCGACATCACAACCGAACCCTTGACCATGCCGAGCGCCTCCGCAATCTCCCTTCCGGGAACATAATCAATATTTAGCAGCTGCATCTTCTTCTCCTCCTTTAATCTGTCTGATCCTCTCTCTCAGTGCGAGCAGTATGCCGACTACGACTGCAAGCAGCATCGCGGCCACGAATGCGATAAAAAACAGCTCCGCCGCATCCGGCCTCTCCTTTTGCACCTCGAAGATCATGAGGAACAGGACGGCCCCCATGAATGCGATCATGAACGCGGCCGCAATGACCGGTCCCACGTACGCTTTCCTGTGATCCTGTTTTTTCACATCCATAAAAATCACCCCTTCCCTTTTCATCTGAAGCATTTTTTCCAGATATGCATCCGCATCCAGCGTCTGAAGCGTTTCCCGGTGTTCCTGCAGCTCGCGGCAGAGCTCCACTGCCTTTCCCAGCGAAGCCTGCCGGCGTTCCAGCGTGATGATCTGCCGCCGCGCAGCGTCCTCCACCGTGAGCGAACCGGACTGCAGTCTGCGGATATCCTCCAGTGGAAAAAAGAGGCTGCGCAGAAGCCGGATCTTTTTCAGAGCCGCAACGTCCTCTGCAGAATAATCCCGATACCCGTTTTCACTGCGTCCCGGCGTCAGAAGCCCCTCCCGCTCATAAAAACGGATATTTTTCTTCGTAATTCCCACCTGCTCTTCCACCTGCTGAATCTTCAATCTCTCACCTCCCGCCTGTATCCTACACCTTCCACAAGGGGGAAAGTCAAGACTAAAATAATGTATCAGCCTCTCCTTTTATAACATGCAGCAACTGCACAGCCGCCAAGAAGAACAATCACTGAAACGACAAGCAGTATCAGTGTTTCTGCTGAAACCGGAGTTCCTGCGGCTGCTGCCTGTGAAACATTTTCCTGTCCCGGCATATTACCATTCTGGTTTCTCATATTGTCTCCGCCCTGGCGTCCGCCAAAATTCCAGCCTCCCTGCGGGATACCGGACTGTGTCCCATCGCTGTTATCGTTATTATCGCTATTATTGCTATTATCACTATTACCATTTATCCGGGCATCCGGCATATTCTCCTGCATCTCCTGCGGTAAGCCGGACGGCATATCGCCCTCCGCTCCATTCGGCATCTCCGGCGGCTGCATACCGCCTGCTGCATCGTTTTCGGGAAAATCGGCGGACGCATCTCCATTTTGCGGGTCAGAGGAAGCAGTTTCACCTGTCGCATTGTCATCCTGATTTTCATTAATTCCGGCAGTGCTCAGCAGGCTGACCGCCGGCGCTGCAGTGGTCAGCGACAGCTTATTGCCATTCTGCGTGCTTTCGCTGTCTTGTGTTTCATCGGCTGTACCAGCGTCAAACACCCCGCCGCTCCTGCCGAAACCGCCCCGGCCCGGCATCTGTTGTCCGCCGCCAAAATCGTTTCCGCCGGATATTCCTCCGTCGCCAAAACCGTTTCCGCCATGTATTCCTCTGCCGCCGAAACCGCCGAATCCACCGCCGGCTGCAGCATTATCAATGGTCATTTCTGTTTCTGTATCTCCGACGATCAGCGTACAGGTATCCCCAACCTTCATTTCCGGCGTGCTGACGAGGACAGAAGAAAAGCTGCACGGAACCTTCTCTGAAAGCAGTTCGTTTCCGTCGGCGTCTCTGACCGTTACGGTTGTTCCTGCAGATGCCGAAGCGGTCTGCATCAAAAAGCCCTGCGTGGAAGACGAATCAAATCCTTCCGCCATGCCGCTGCTCCCGCA
>CANRBX010000075.1 GCA_947628955.1 uncultured Lachnospiraceae bacterium
GAGTCTGGGCCGTGTCTCAGTCCCAATGTGGCCGGCCACCCTCTCAGGTCGGCTATGGATCGTCGGTTTGGTGGGCCCTTACCCCGCCAACTGCCTAATCCAACGCGGGCCCATCCTGTACCACCGGAGTTTTTCACACCGTGCCATGCGGCACTGTGCGCTTATGCGGTATTAGCAGTCATTTCTAACTGTTGTCCCCCTGTACAGGGCAGGTTACCCACGCGTTACTCACCCGTCCGCCACTAAGTATATCCCGTTCCATCCGAAAACTTCCCGCGATATACCCCGTTCGACTTGCATGTGTTAAGCACGCCGCCAGCGTTCATCCTGAGCCAGGATCAAACTCTCTGTTATAATGTTGATCTCGATCCGGATAACTTCCTGGTTATCTTTCCCTTACTGTTTTTAAAGGTCAGTTCCTTAAAAATAAAACTTCTTTTCAGAATTTTCAAGGCTGTGTCACTGTTCAGTTATCAAGGTTCTTTTGCAGCCTCCCGTGGGAAGCAACTTTGACAGTATATCATGCTCTGTATATCCTGTCAAGAACTTTTTGAAGAAATTTTAAATCTCTTTCTTCCGCTTCCTCAGGAGCGTTTAATATTCTATCCCTAAATATCCTTTTTGTCAACAATTATTTTTTATATTTTGGGAAATCCCGGCGCACACGGTCCGGTGCGCTCTATTCCATCTGTGAGAACAGGATCCGGTCGTTGTCGAGCTCCTTCCCCGCCCCGATGCTGAATTTCTCCAGAAGGCCCTCCACGGTCAGCCCGGCACGCTCTTCGCCGCTGATATCCAGAACGATCCTGCCGGAATCCATCATCAGCGTGCGGTTTCCCATCCCGAGCGCAGAGTGCATATTGTGCGTGATCATGAGACATGCCAGATGGTTTTCCTGCACGATCCGGTTCGTCAGCTCGATCACCTTGTCCGCGGTGGCCGGGTCAAGCGCGGCCGTGTGCTCGTCGAGCAGCAAAATCTTGGGCGGGACGAGCGTGGCCATCAGAAGCGTCAGCGCCTGTCTCTGGCCGCCGGAGAGCAGGCCGACCGGCTGTTTGAGACGATCCTCAAGCCCCATGTTCAGAAGAGCCAGCCTCTCCCGAAACATCTCGCGCTCCCTGCTGCTGATCCTCGAAAAGACAGAGGTCTTCTGGGAGGCGCGCAGGTAGGCAAGCGCCAGGTTCTCTTCGATCGTCATGTGCGGAGCGGTGCCTTTCATCGGATCCTGGAACAGCCGCCCGATCTCCACCGCACGCCTGTGCTCCGGCATGTATGTGATATTCCGGTCGCCGAGGAAAATGCTTCCCTCGTCCACGTAGAAGCTACCGCCGATACAGTTGAACAGGGTTGATTTGCCGGCCCCGTTGCTGCCGATGATCGTGGCAAATTCTCCGTTCTCCACGGTGAGGCTTACTCCGTCCAGCGCCACCTTCTCATTGACCGTCCCGGCGTTGAATATTTTCTTCACATTTACCAGTTTCAGCATGAGCCGTTCCCTCCCTTCATCCGGGAGACGGACGTCATCCTCTTCTTCTGGAATGCAATCTGCTGCTTCAGATACGGGGAAGCGATGGCGACTGCCACGATCACAGCCGACACAAGCTTCAGGCATTCTGCCGGGACATGCAGCCTTAATGCGACCGCGATCGCAAAACGGTACAGGCAGCTTCCGATAATCACGCCCGCGATCCTGCGGAACACACTGCGCTTTCCGACCAGAGTCTCCCCGATGATCAGGCTCGCCAGGGCGATCGTCACCATGCCGGTACCGAGATTGATGTCGCAGGTCTTCTGGTAATGGCCGATCAGGCACCCGGACAGCGCCGTCATGGAACCGGAGATACACAGGCCCACGGTTACCGTGAAGCCCGGATTGATGCTGGAAGCTTTCACCATATCCTCGTTGTCGCCGGTGGCGCGGATGGAAAGGCCGATCCGCGTGCCCAGAAACCATGCGAGGATCAGGCATACGATCACGACAATCACGATCGAAATGATCAGCCGGTACCAGGTGCTCCCGAGCAGATCCTTAAACAGAGTGTATATCGTGTCGCTTTTAAATATGGAAAGATTGGAAGAAAAGCCCATCACCGCCAGATTGACCGTGTACAGCCCGGTATTTACAATGATCCCGGCCAGAATCGGCTCCACTCCCAGTTTTGTCTGGAGAGACGCCATGATGAAGCCGGAGCAGACGCCGGCTGCCATCGCCGCAAACAGCGCCAGCACCGGATGGCCCATGATCGCGACCTGCGCCCCCACGGCACATCCGAGCGTAAAGCATCCGTCCGTGGACAGATCTGCAATGTTCAGAATCGAGTAGCTTAAGAACAGCGCCAGCGCGACCAGCGCGTAGATAAAGCCAAGCTCCAGCGCACTGATGACGACCGGAAGCGATAATAATGAGCCCATGGTTTCTTCCTTTCTCGGTAATATGAAAATGTAAAAACATCCTGCCTATGCAGATAAATCTGCATAGACAGTCACATGCTGTTTGAATTGCTGTGCTTCGCGCAGCTCCGCCATTCGCATTCCGCTCCGCTTCATGCTCATGTCGGGCGTTCGCCAAATCCTGGGGAATCCATGCAGGCACGGATTCCCCGCACTTGGCTCACTTTATTCAAACTCTTCAGCGGTGACGGTCTCGACCACTGCTGTGCATACTTCCTCGAAGCCGCTGTAATCCAGGCCAAGAGCCTCTGCGCTCTCTGTGTTGATGGTTGCGATACCATTGTCGAAGGTGAGGATCGGTGTCGTCGCCGGATCCGCGCCCTTGAGAATGTCAACTACCATGTCTGCCGTAGCGGTGCCGAGGTTCTCATAATCGACGCCATAGCCGCAGAATGCTCCGTTCAGCGCGAAGGAATCTGCGCCTGCATAGTGCGCGATGCCCGCATCCAGGAATTTCTCGTAAATTGCCAGCTCAGCGGTCATGATCGTGTTGTCGCTCGGAGTGAATACCGCGTCGACACCCTCTGCGATCAGGGCATCGGCCGCCTGGGTCACCTCGGTATTGTTGGTACCGGTCTTTTCAATATACTTCACGCCCTTTTCATCCAGATATGCTTTCGCGTCAGCGATCGGCTGCTTGGAAGCATCCTCAGACTGACTGTAGAGAAGTCCTACGTAATCAATATCCGGATCTGCGATAAACATCAGGTCGAAAATCGCATTTGTGTTGAGCGCGTCGCTCGTACCTGTGATGTTCGCGCCCGGAGCCTCCATCGACTCTGCAAGGCCCGCGCCCACCGGATCAGAAACAGCTGAAAATACAACCGGAATCTGATTGTCCTCTGTCGCTGTCTGTACAATCTGTGCTGCCGGTGTAGCGATCGGAACGATAACGTCCACTTCATCCGCGATCATCTGCGACGTCATCTGATTCATTGTCGTAGCATCTGCCTGGCCGTTGTATACATTGCCCTCATAGATGAACTGATCCTCGCCTTCCGCAGATTTCGCGTCAAGTTCAGCCTCGATCGCGGCCTCAATCTGGTTCAGGGAAGCATCGTCCACAAGCTGAAGGATACCCACCTTGTACTCCTGCGCCGATGCGGCTCCCGCGATCGCCATCGCCGCAGCTGCAGATACCATTGCGCCTGTCAGTAACCTCTTCTTCATAATCTTTCTCCTTTTCTTTTAGGCCGCCCGGGCCGATTCCTGCAAAGGACAACCGGTGGGATAGATGTGGATTAAGTCATTTCTGACGATACAAAAACCGCCTCAGATTTTATCTGAGACGGTAATAATTTCTTATTATCGCGGTACCACTCACTTTGACTTAATGCCCTCTTTCGCATGCACTTTTATGCACTCCTGATTGATAACGGGTTCGGTTCCCGGCGGCTCCTACTCTGAACTCATTTCAGGCCGCCCTCAAAAGTCCATTCGGCAATCTGCTCTGTGCTGCAGTTCCACCCTCTGCAGCTCTCTGTGACATCGCCCTGACTGCCTACTACTCTTTCTCATCGGTTTCATCCTTTGTTGAGGTAAAGTCTAACACCGGCACTTGAATTTGTCAATCAGATTTTTTATCCGCACAGCGGCACACGCCTCTTACAGGAACATCGCCGCCGTCCGCAGCACGATCTGCATGAAGAAATTGGAATCATACAGATAGCTGAGAAGCCTGCTCTCCTGGATCATCGACATCAGGTAAAGCCCTGCCTCCGTCGTCTGGACCGCTGATACTGCCATAAAAAAGATCCACAGCATAAGCAGTGCTTCCAGCAGTCCGAGCAGCAGACCGGCCGCCCGGTTCAGCCCTCCGATCACCGGGATACGCGCCAGGATATCCAATGCCCCGACCGTGATGCGGAATACGATCTGCACCAGCAGGAACGCCACAAGAAAAGAAACCGCGTTCAGGATCATCGCTGCGCAGAAATGGACGATGTAGTCCAGGAAGGTGGACACTCCGAGCTTCTGATAGCCCTCGGCATTATTGTTGTCGAGCAGTTTTTCCCGGAACGCCTGCGGAAGCGGCAGCCTCCGGATCAGCTCATTCTGAGTGCTGCTGTCCGGCTGGTCCGTGACAGTCTGCGTGCCGCTGAAATGCCGCGCCGCGTACTGTTGGATAAATTCGTCCCGGTAGCTTTCCAGCTGCTCATCCGTCAGGGAATCGACCACAGAGCTGTCATAGCCCTCCTGCCGCATCAGCTCCTTAATCTCCTCCCGCCCCATGTTCCGGTAGGCGTCGAGCTCTGTGCCCGATCCGCTGTCCGAACTCAGAATATTTGCGACCTGTTCCTCGGCCACCTCCCTGCACTGCTTCACAATATAATCGTAGACAGGCGTGCTGTCCTTCAGAAACTCCGTCACATAGGGAAGGCACACGGAGACAAGCGCGATGGAGATGATCAGCGACAGCAGCGACGCCAGTTTTCGCACAAAGCCTTTCCTGTATCCGGCCCCGGCCAGCACCACAGTCAGGGCGACCACAATAATTTCAAGAATATTCATGCATCCCTCTTTCAGCTGATCCTGATCTTGTCAAAGCTGTCCCTTGTGATGATCAGATATCTCCGGAATTCCGAAAAATAATAGATATCCGCGATTTCCTTCTCATATGCGGACGAGAAGCGCTCATGCCCGGATTCCGTGAAGATGCTGCAGCCCTCATCGCTGTACATCAGGATCTGCCTGTTCTGTATTTTTATCTCGTCAAACTCTGCGTTGATCTCCTTTGAGACTGTCCGTTTTCCGCTGTAATTATACAGCTCCATCCGATATTGAAATCCCTCGCTCGCGCTCCGGAACAGAAAACCGATCCTGCCCTCATCGTGGAAACAGCTCTGTATCTCGTCCTCAAACTCTACCGACGCCGCTTTTTTCGGTTCAGAGGACCCGCGGAACACCACATAGCCGTGGTCAGACACCGCCACTGCCCGGGAATTACTGATAAAATAAACCTCCGGCATCACGGTCTCGGCAAAGCTCTCGTCTCCGACAATATGGTCGCTCTGCGACTGCCCCGCCTGCCCAAAATGGTAGAACACAATGTCGCTGGTGATGATCCCGTTGTCCGTTTTCAGGTAGGAAACAGCCAGCATCTGCCCGTTCGGGGAGATATCGATATCCAGCGGATAGCCGGAGCCGGAGACTGTCGTCTTGTCGCTCGCGATCGAAGTCCCGTCCGGCCTGTACAGGTTGACCCAGGTGATATCTTCCTCCTGAAGGATCACGGCCACCACGCCCTGTTTCGACACACGGATCTTGAGGATCGGCAGCAGCGTCTGGAAGCTGCCCACGAGTCCGCTCTCATTTACGATATAGATCTGATTTCCCTGCTGCTCCGCTACCGCCATCGTGTTTCCGCAGACATCCGCGATCGGCGCCTGCATATTATAGGTAATACTCCATTTCACCTCATTGTTCCGGCTGACGCAGGAAATTCCGTCCGTATTGAAACGGTAGAGATTTTTTCCGACCGCGCGGTACTGCGTCCCCGCAGAAACTTCGTTCTTAATGGATGAAACAATGATATAATCCGTAAATCTATGCACACTGTTGTAAATGGCAAATCCGCCTGCTATTGCAATCACAAGCACAACCGCAAAGGTTCTTCTCAGGAAGACGCCTCTGCGGTTTTTCGCAAGTCTTTCTCTCAGATCGCTCTTCGGAGGATTCTCCCGGAGCAGATCGCCGGAAAGCAGCTCGGTCTCTTCGATTTCCAGTTCTTCCTGATCCATGTCGTCGTCCAGGCGCAGAAACTGCAGCTTACCGGCAATCCGGCTGAATTTATTTTTCCATTTATCTTTCATCTGTCATACCCGTCATTCTGTCATCCGCTGATCTCTCATCAGTCTGTTCTCTATTCACTCAATTCCGTACCTGCACATATTATTTACTATAGCAGAATCAGGCGGCAAACGCAACCGGTCCTTATATTTTTGCTGTGAAAGCGGTCTCCCCCGCAGCCTCACGGAAGCACAATGCGCTGACCCGGAAGGATCATGTTGGCGTCCTCGATCCCGTTCACCGCGCAGATTTCTTCCAGACGTTCCAGATTCCCATAGTAGCGCCCGCAGATATCCGCAAGCGTGTCCCCGGCCTTAATGATATAGCCCGCCTGCGTCTGGCGCATGGCCGCCGCCTCCTGCGCAGCATCTCCGTCCGCAGCCGGGGCAGCCGCATCCTGATCTGACACCGGATCCTGGCCTGACGCGGCTTCCTGGCCTGCTCCTACAACTGGTTCACCCTGATCCGCCGTCAAATCCTGCCCCGATGCCGCAGCCGCCACATCCTGATCTGTGCTTACGGTCGATCCACTTTGATCCGATGTGACTTCCTGACCCAGCGCCGCAGCCGGTTCCCCCTGATCTGCCAGAGCCTCCTGTCCAGATACCTCTGCCGCCACATCCTGATCTGCTGCCGAATCCTCTCCTGATGTGACTTCCTGACCCAGCGCCGCAGCCGGTTCACCCTGATCCGCCGCCAGCTCCTGCCCCGAT
Source organism: uncultured Lachnospiraceae bacterium (assembly GCA_947628955.1). Classification (GTDB taxonomy): domain Bacteria; phylum Bacillota; class Clostridia; order Lachnospirales; family Lachnospiraceae; genus Choladousia. Next base: position 6,954 of record CANRBX010000075.1, read on the forward strand.
GCCGCAGCCGCCACATCCTGATCCGCCGCCAGCTCCTGCCCCGATACTTCTGCTGCCGGATCCTGGCCTGACGCGGCTTCCTGACCCAGCGCTGCAGTCGGTTCACCCTGATCTGCCAGACTCCCCTGACCTGACGCCTCCGCCGCTTCACCCTGATCCAGCGTCAGCTCCTGCCCCGGCGCCGCGGCTTCCTCCGCATCCTGGTCCGTTTCACCCGTCATCGCATCCTGGTCCGCTCCGTCCGCCATCGCTTCCTGATCCGTTCCGCCCGTCATCGCTTTCTGGTCCGTTCCGTCCGCCATCGCTTCCTGCGCTGCCCAGACCGGATCATCCTCCAGAACCGTATCCTCCCAGAATGCGTCCGACCCGGCAAGGGTTTCCTCGCCGGCCGCCTGCTGCGCGGCGAGATACTGGGCCTTTGCCGTCGAAATTCCGCCGGTCTGGCTCTCCCCCTCCTGCTGCGAACGGTATGCCGCGGTGTTGTCCTCCGCCGGAACATTGCTGCGCACGGTGCGGATATCCTCGATACGGTTTACGACAATAGCCCCGATGATCAGCACGGTGATGACGAAAAATGAGCTCGCCATGCGCAGGAAATTTCCTTTTTTTATCTCCCCCTTCTCCTTCACCTTTTCGCGGAAGCTGAGGATCGCACGATCCGGAGTGCTCTCCTTCTCCACACTTTTCCCGCCGAACACGTCCGCGAGATATTCCTGCATCATCCGGTTCTGCTCATAAAAAACAAAATACCCGCGCAGTCTTTTATAGCGCTCCCCGCTGACCAGGTACAGCGTTTCCTCCTGTTCCTGCAGATGATAGATCAGCTTTCCGGCCTCCGGGATCCACGACGCGAGCAGCTTCATGCGCTCTGTCGGATAAATGCCGATCACGCAGCAGCCCTGGATCTCCCAATCTGCAAAATACTTCCGGTATTCCTCGCGGACGGTCTCCCGCGCCTTTTCCTCCTGTATCTCGCCGGGTATCTCAAAAATCCCGCGGATAAAAACGTAATCCGACTCTTCAGTCTCCTGCCTCTCCCCGAAAAAAATACCCAGAAAGCCCTTTTCCTCCTGCGGTTCCTTCTTGTGAATATAGGTCATTACGTAGTCTTCTATGCAGATCTTCTCTCTTCCGCTGATCTCCCCTATCTGGCGTATGTTTTTCGGCAATACCGGTTCTTTTCCCATACTCCGCTCACTCCTTTTTCAGGTCTGTCAATACCTTACCATATACTTTATGCGGAATTTAGCATTTCATGGACAAAAGTGTGCATATTTTTTCGCAAATTTTTCCATGCTTCTCCAGATGAATACTTTCGCGGGAAACTGGATAGAATAGAGAAAATCTTTTTTGCGAGGTGTCCCGATGCTGACTTTGACTTTTGCACAAACAAAACGCAGATGCATGTCCGCCCCGGCGGCCCCGGAGCCCCTCTGCCCGGAGCGTCTGCGCAGGCTGCTGGAGGCGCCCTCCTGCTCGTCCGCACCCTCCCGGAATCTGCCTGTGATCCTCTGTATCGGTACGGACCGGATGATCGGGGACTGCCTCGGCCCGTTTGTCGGCACGATGCTTGAGAAAGCGGCCGGCCAGAGGCTCAGCATATACGGTTCCCTCGCCGATACCGTTCATGCCCTGAATCTCTCGGATGTGTACGCGCAAATAAAAAAGAAGCATCCTGGCCGCACGGTGATCGCGGTCGATGCCTCCTTCGGTATGCAGGAACATATTGGTTCCGTTTTTATACGGCCCGGCAGTCTGCAGCCGGGCGCAGGCGTGCGCAAAAATCTGCCCCCGCTGGGCGATATCACGATCACCGGCATTGTCGGCACGTCAAGCTGCCAACCCTATCTCGATCTCCAGACCGTGCGTCTGTCCACAATCTTCGCAATGGCTGACAAGATCTGCCGGTGCATACTCGACGTGTGCCTGTAGCCGCCGGATACGGTTTTCCGGCAGGTCACAGCTCCACACGCCCTTCCAGCGCGCGCAGAAGCGTCACCTCGTCAATGTATTCCAGGTCGCCGCCCACCGGCACGCCGCTCGCAATGCGGCTGACTCTGATCCCGGTCGGCTTGATCAGCCTGCTGATGTACATGGCCGTGGTCTCGCCCTCCAGACTGGAGTTCGTCGCAATGATCACCTCGTTCACGTCTCCCTGAAGGCGCTGCATCAGCTCCTTCAGGCGGATGTCCCCGGGACCGATCCCGAGCATCGGGGAGATGGCCCCGTGCAGTACATGATAAACGCCCTCGTACTTCCCGGTCTTCTCATATGCCGCCAGATCCCGTGTGCTCTCCACGACCATGATCGTCTTTTTGTCCCGGTTCGGATTGCTGCAGATCGGGCATTTTTCCTGATCCGTCAGCGTGAAGCATTCCGTACAGTAGCGCACGTTGTTGCGCGCATCCGTGATGGCCTGCGCGAGCTGCTCCACCCGCTCCTTCGGCATGTGCACAATATGAAACGCCAGTCTCTGCGCAGATTTTCCGCCGATACCGGGAAGGGAGGAAAGCTGCTCGATCAGGCGCGACATCTGACTTCCATAATAATCCATCAGAATCCCAGACCTCCCAGGCCGCCAAGACCGCCGGTCAGCTTCGACATCGCGGAGGCCGCGGCCTCCTCCACCTGGCGGAGCGCTTCATTCGTGGCCGCTGCGATCAGATCCTCAAGCATCTCAATGTCATCCGGATCCACGACCTCCTCCGACAGCTTTACCTTTGTCACTTCTTTTTTGCCGGAGATCGTCACCTGAACGGCGCCGCCGCCTGCAGATGCGGTAAACTCTTTTTCCTCGAGGGCCTTCTGGTTCTCCTCCATCTGCTTCTGCATCTTCTGCGCCTGCTTCATCAGGTTGTTCATGTTGCCCGGCATTCCCATGCCGCCCGGAAATCCTCCACGTTTTGCCATATTCTCTCCTCCATCAGTCGTCTTCGATCTCTATATCTGTATGAATCATCTCATGAATTCTTTCCTCCAGTTCAATGGCGGAAAGCGCTTCCTTCTGCACATGCTCGTCCGCAGCCAGCAGAAAGCGTACTTCGATGTGCTTCCCGGTCTTTTCCTCTATGATCTGCTCAAGCTCGGTCTTTTTCTCCTGATCGTCCAGGTAACGCTCCGCCAGAAAGTCCGCAAACACAACGTACAGCTTTCCGTCGTCCCCATCCTGCGCATTGAACTTGGGCACGGCTGTCGAGAGCACGACGCGGAACCAGCCGCTCGTCTGAGCAACGATCGTCTTCCACATCGCCCGCACCTGCTGCAGATCCTCCGGCGCCGCCCTCTGGTACGAAGCTCCCTGCATCCCCGCCGGTCCGGCTGCACCATAGGGCCCCGGCTGCCATCCGCCGGGCGCTCCATTCTGGCCGCCGGGCATTCTGCTCTGGCCGCCGGGCATTCCGCTCTGACTGCCGGACATTCCCTGCGCTCCGCCCGGATATATGCCGGAGCCATTTTCCTGTACGCCGGCTGCAGCGCCCGCCCCGGCCATCATGCCGGGAGCGCCCGGATACATGCCAGGGCCGCCCGCAAACGCGCCCTGTTCCGCCAGCCGCTCCAGCCTGCGGATCCGCTCGACCAGAGAGATCTCGTCCCTCTCCGTCTCCGGGCGGCACAGCTTGATCAGCGCCAGCTCCACCTGCACGCGGCGGTTCGTCGCGTATCTGATGTCCGACGCCAGCCCGGAGAAAATACGGATATAGCGCATCAGCGTATCGCTGCGGACCATCGACGCCTCCTCGCGCAGCTGCTTCAGGTTCTCACTGGAGACGTCCAGCACCTCTTCCATATCGTCCGACGCCTTGAGCAGCATCAGGTTGCGCATATACCAGGTAAAATCGTTCACAAACTGAGTCAGGTCGCGTCCCTGCATGATCAGCGTCTCGAGGCTGCGGATCACGCTTACCAGATCCCCGTCCAGGATCATGCGCAGCAGACCGCTGAAGACCTCGGTGTCCACCGCGCCGAGTACCTCCAGCACCTTGTCGTATGTCAGCGTTTCCCCGAGATAAAATGCAATGCACTGGTCCAGCAGGCTCAGCGAATCTCTCAGGGAGCCGTCGCCCTTCTTCGCGATATAGCGCAGCGCCCTGTCCTCGGCGTCCACATGCTCGATGGCCGTCAGCTCCCTCAGGCGGTCGGTGATCGTCTCCTGGCCGATCCTGCGGAAATCATAGCGCTGGCATCTGGACAGGATAGTGACCGGGATTTTGTGCACCTCTGTCGTCGCCAGGATAAAGATCACGTACGACGGCGGCTCCTCCAGCGTTTTCAGAAGCGCGTTGAAAGCGCCGGTTGAAAGCATGTGCACCTCGTCAATAATATAGACCTTGTATCTGCCCTCCGCCGGGGAGTACATCACTTCCTCGCGGATCTCCCGAATGTTATCGACGCCGTTGTTAGAAGCGGCGTCGATCTCAATCACATTCATAGATGATCCGGACGCAATGGCCCGGCAGGCGGCACACTGATTGCACGGATTTCCGTTAACCGGCGACTCGCAGTTGACCGCTTTCGCCAAGATCTTCGCGACTGTCGTCTTGCCCGTTCCCCTGGTCCCGCAGAACAGATAGGCGTGGCCGATCCGTTCTGCCATGATCTGGTTCCTGAGCGTCTTCACGATGTGATCCTGGCCTTTGACGTCTGCAAAGCTGTCCGGACGGAATTTCCGGTATAGCGCCGTATAACTCATATGTCCTCTCAGTCTCCGAAGCTGATACCCATGAGCTTCGCTTCCTTGATGATCTGATCCTTCGGGGAAACGACCTTCAGCTTGCCTGCTACTTCCTCAAGCGGCACCTTCTTCATCTTGCCGTTCACGATACCGACCATGTAGCCGTACTCGTCGTTCAGGATCAGCTCGGCCGCCGTCACGCCGATTCTCGTGGAGAGAACACGGTCGTACGGGCACGGGCTGCCGCCCCTCTGCGTATGTCCCGGGATCGTAATGCGGACCTCAGGTCCGTTTGCAGCCTTGATCTCCTCCGCCAGCTCATAAGCCACGGAATAGTGGGCGTTCGACTCGATCTTCTTCTTGTAATCTTTCTTGCTCAGCTTCGCGTCCTTCTTTGAGATCGCACCCTCGGCCACCGCGATGACGGTGAAGCCCTTGCCGGCCTTTGTTCTTGCGTCGATCGCCTCGATGACCTTCTTGATGTCGTACGGGATCTCCGGAAGCAGGATGATGTCCGCGCCGCCCGCAAGGCCCGCGTACAGCGTCAGCCAGCCTACCTTATGGCCCATGACCTCCACGATGAAGACACGGTTGTGGGAAGCCGCTGTCGTATGGATGCGGTCGATCGCATCCGTCGCAATATTTACAGCACTGTAGAAACCGAAGGTCATATCAGTGCCCCAGATATCGTTATCAATGGTCTTCGGAAGGTGGATGATATTCAGGCCTTCCTCGCGCAGCAGGTTCGCGGTCTTCTGGGTGCCGTTTCCGCCGAGGATCACGAGGCAGTCCAGACGCAGCTTGTAATAATTCTGCTTCATCGCCTCTACCTTGTCAAGGCCCTTCTCATCCGGCTCACGCATGAGCTTAAACGGCTGTCTGGAGGAACCCAGAATAGTGCCGCCCTTCGTCAGGATACCGGAGAAATCCTTTGAGGTCAGGAGACGGTAATCTCCGTAGATCATGCCCTTGTAGCCGTTCATGAAGCCATAAACCTCAAGCTCGCTCAGGTTCGCGGATAATCCTTTTACCACACCTCGCATCGTGGCATTCAGTGCCTGGCAGTCGCCGCCGCTCGTCAACAGTCCGATTCGTTTCATAAAGCATCACGTCCTTTTCCTTATTTGCAGATGATTCGTGCATCTGCATTTTTATGCCATAAGTATATCGCATTTTTTGCTTCACCACAACAAAATTATTCAATTTCCGGCCGAAATTTCCGGCCGAAATCCTTCAAAAATAAAAGAATCGAAGGACAGCCTGCTCTGCTCCAGCTGCTTTTGCGACCGGATGGTCCACCCTGCGCTGCGGCAGCCGAACAGCCGGCAGCAGAGCACGCGCGAAAATGTCCTGTGATCGCGGATATCGTATGCGATAAAATCGGGCCTGCCCAGAAAATTGAACAGCAGATGCGTCGCCATGATCCACAGCGGGTGATACTTATTTTCCCTGCGCTGAAAATGCATGGAGAGCTGCCCCCTGCACACCTCCGGGCGGTGCAGGCGGTACCACCACAGCACGAGGGGGTGAAACGACTCGATCACAAATTCCCCCCGGTAATCCTTCAGGAGCCTGTCCGTCCGCTCGCACACAAGCCGGCTTTCCTGTTCACACTTAAGCTCCACCAGAAGCGGCACTTTTCCATCCACAAGCCTCAGCACCTCCGCAAGCAGCGGAATCCGCTCCTGCGTCCCGCCGACCCGGCACTCCTGCAGCTCCCCGTATGTGAGATCAGAGATCTTTTCCTCTCTCCCGCAGAGCCGCTTCAGATTTTCGTCATGAAACACCACGACCTCTTCGTCCTTTGTCAGGCGCACATCCAGCTCGATCCCGTATCCTGCCTCCACTGCCGCGCCGAACGCCCCCATTGTATTCTCCGGCCGCCCCGCCGCGCGGTCGTGCAGCCCGCGGTGCGCGTAAAAGACCCCTCTCATTTTATCTGCACGCCCGCCAAGGCGCGGCATGATCGCCAGTAAATACGCGGCAGCCACAATCGGTAATGTCCATATTTTCTGTAACATTCTGCCTCTCTCCTTTGTCCTTCTGCAATTCTGCACAGGGTCTGTTATAGTAAATCGTCCGCTTCTCTTCTTCGTCCCCCTGCAATTCTGCGCAGGGTCTGTTGCGGCAAACCGTCTGTCTCTCTCCTTCGTCCCCCTGCAATTCTGCACAGGGTCTTTTACAGTAAATCGTCCGCTTCTCTTCCTCGTCCCTTCTGCAATTCTGCACAGGGTCTGTTGCGGTAAACCGCCTGCTTCTGTGCAGGTATTTTAACATACACGAAGTGCGGCCCTGATCATTTTTGCGAAACTCAGCTCTTTCACCGGAAAAAATACGAATGCCCGGATCCGGAACCGACAGGACCGGAACCGGACAGGCAATACAAAGATAAGACATCAGAATTTGTCACACAGGTGACCGAAACGTTTTACAGCCCTTTCCCGCTCAGCCGCATGAACATGGATACGGCAGGGTGGATGCCGCAACCGAAAACGCCGGCGACATATCAGGTCATATCCACGATCATAAAGCCCAAAACGCCGGCGGCACATCAGGCCATATCCACGATCATAAAGCCCAAAATGCCGGCGGTACATCAGGCCGTACCCGCGATCATAAAGCCCAAAACGCCCGCGGCACGTCAGGCCGTACCCGCGATCATAAAGCCCAAAACGCCCGCAGCACATCAGGCCGTACCCGCGGTTATAAAACCCAAAACACCGGCGGCACATCAGGCCGTATCCGCGATCATAAAACTGAACACCGGGGCGGTCAGAACAGAGGCGCCGCCTCAGTTGTCGCCGCCCTGCTGAGTGATCGTACCGGACTCGTTCTCCCGGCGGATCTCCCGCTCACGGATGATGCGCTCCAGAGCTGCATACATGACTACGATCCTGTCCAGCTGGCTCTCGTCCAGGACATCGATATAATACACGTCGTGCAGAGATACCCATTTCTGATGAGTTCTGGCCAGAACGTCACCCTCGGCGGAGATAAACTCATAATTGTGCTGGAGGACGTCGCCCCTCATCTGCCAGCCAAGTCCCTCCAGATTGATAACGTCGTTCATCACATGAAACCACTCGGTGCGGACTTCCACTTCCTCGCCGTCTGCAAACTCGACGATGTGGGTTTCGTGCAGGGATATGGGCTTATGCTTGATGGTAGCAATGTCCTCCCCCGCAGCATTCCGGACGTAGGTCGTATCATGGATGGAGACAGCCTTGCTCTCCACTGTGTAGAGAACCTGATCAGCCTCGTCCATGATCTTCATTTTTTTGTGGATAGAGAGCATTTTGCTCATTGCATGCAGAAGCATCTTATACCTTCCTTCCCATTAAATACATAAATTCAAAAATACACTATAAATCTACCACAGCCGCCGAAAAAAGGCAACTGTTGCCGTGGCACAAATACCATCAAAAACCTGCTGAAAATAGCTGTCCTCATTCTGTTCATCAAAATATTCCGGCCAATCCATTTCCTCTTCCCGAACCGTCAGTTCCCCCAGTATAACTTTCGTCGCATAAACCTGAGATAGTTCTGGAATTTTCTTTATCTCTTCCACCGTTTCTGAAGGAATCGTGTCCGACAGCCTGCTTGATTTCACTGAAACCCTGTACTCAGAACCTAATCCGTCATCCGATTTCATTGACATATCGGCATGAATTTTCATATTCTCTGCCATATAGGATGTACATAGGAAAATACAGCCGCCAACGGGCAGCGACAATATGATTCCTATTACCCTTTTCTTATTTGAAAACATAAATTTCCGGATCAAAACATGCACCAGATGAAAGCTTCTGATACTATATATTCTTCTCTTTTTGCGAATAAAAGAGGTATCCCCTCTCATCGCCTGACTGAGCGACTGTCTCCTCAAAGAACGCACAGTGAAAAAAGCGACACCTGCCAATGCCGTCAGCAGCAATCCAAAGCCCACGAAAACAGCCGTCCATGACACACAAAATACCGCTGTCCCCGCTGCTTTCCCGGCAGATACCTGATCCATACCCGTAAGTTCGTTTCCTGTCAGGACTATATTGGCTGCTCCCGCCTCAAAAACATGATTCAGCTTTTGAAAAAACAATCTCAAAATACCATTTCCCATAAGGCAGCCTGACGGGTAACCGATCAGGAACAACAGCCACAATTCTATGAGCAGTGTGCCCCCGATCCTCATATACCCGATTCCATGAATCGTTTTAATATACTTTGGATCAGAGGCATTATTTTCTACCTTAGTCCGAAGTCTGCTGATATTGACGGAAACTGTATTATGATCGACAAACTTTCCCTCATTATCCCAGATGCGGCTTAAAATCTGTTCTTTTGAAAGTACATGATTTTTGTTTTCCAACAAATAGAGCAGCAATTTATATTCCTGTCTGCTCAGTACAATTTCCTCGCCATTTTTATAAACCCTGCACATATCCTTATCAATCGCAAGATCCCCGGAAACAAATTTGGCCGGCTCCGTCTTTCTGTCCAGGAGCCGCTTTATTCTCGCTTTCAACACCCCAAGAGAAAACGGCTTTGAAAGATAATCGTCAACGCCTAATTCCAACGCCTTTATCTCATCCATCTCCGTATCACGGGCCGTCAGCAT
>CANRBX010000076.1 GCA_947628955.1 uncultured Lachnospiraceae bacterium
TCTGACGGAGCTAAAGCTATAGGCGGTCAGATACTGCCGCCCATAACATACCTAATTTTGAAATCGTTACAGTTTAACACGTATTGTTTCAATACGTATTTATATCATTTTATTCTTTGAACTTAATATAACATAAATGCAAATAAAGCGCAACATAATATATATAATGAACGAGATAAATGAAAATTGACTTGCAGAGAATTTGCGTATAGAATAGAAGAAAATAACAGAGACGCTGAAATTGCATTAAGGAGGTAATTCAAAGATGAGTGATGTTTTTGAGGCAATGGCAAACCGCTTTTCCACGCGCGGCTACACAGAGGAAAAGCTGACAAAGGATGAGATTGGGACGATCGTGAAGGCAGGCCTGCAGGCGCCGACCGCCACGAACCGGCAGGAGATCCACATTACAGTGATCGAAAAGGGCAATCCGGTCCTCGCTGAGATCGAGGATGCCAGGAACGGCGGAAAGACGGCTCCGGTCAATTTTTACTACAACGCGCCGGTCGTGATGATCGTGAGCGGCGAGACCGCTTTTCACTGGAGCTCGGTGGACGCGGGAATCGCGGTAGAGAATATGGCGCTGGCGGCTGAAGGGCTGGGGCTTGGCAATGTGATCATCGGCTGCATCCGCGACGCGCTGACCGGCCCGAAGAAGGATTATTTCGCGAAGGCGCTGCACTATCCGGAAGGATATGAGTACAAGATCGCAATCGCAGTCGGTCACAAAGCGTCCGGCAAGGAGCCGCACACGTACGACTGGGACAGCCAGGTGACGATGCTGTGAGATGAATCGTTTTTGACCAAAGCAACAAGTAGGAGGCGAAGCCGCCTCCTACTCGATTACAGGTTCATGTACATTTGCAGAAAAATGTGTGTTTTGCAGCTGAATTTTATAAGAAAAATGTGTGTTTTACTGATTGAAAAAGCCAGAAAAATGTGTTTCGTTTTGCCCGGTTTTCATTCGTTTGACGCGGCCGCCTCGGCTGCAGCGTCTGAGCCAGCCTCCCTCAGGCGTTTCTGCGCGGTGGAGAGCATCAGCTTGATGCGGTTTAACTGGTTGACCTCGCTGGCGCCCGGATCGTAGTCGATCGCCACGATGTTCGACAGCGGGTACTGTCTGCGCAGTTCCTTGATCACGCCCTTGCCGACGACGTGGTTCGGCAGGCAGGCGAACGGCTGCGTGCAGACGATGTTGTTGACGCCGGAGTGGATCAGCTCGAGCATCTCCCCGGTCAGGAACCAGCCCTCGCCGGTCTGGTTGCCGAGCGAGACGATGTCCTTCGCCATCTCCCCGAGCCGCCAGATGTGTGCGGGCGGGTCGAAATGCACGCTTTTCTCCAGCTCGACTGATGCGGTGGAGCGCAGCTTTTCCAGCACATAGATACCGAAGTTCGCGATCATCGCGGATCTTTTTTTGGTTCCGAGATATTCGCTCTTGAAGTTCTGGTTGTAGAAGCAGTAGAGCAGGAAATCCATGAGATCCGGCACGACCGCCTGCGCGCCCTCCGACTCCAGAAGCTCGACCAGATGGTTGTTCGCCGCGGGCATGAATTTCACAAGGATCTCGCCGACGACGCCGACCTTTGGCTTCTGCTCGTCCGTGATCGGGAGCGTGTCGAAATCGTGGACGATCTCCCGGCACATCTTTTTAAACTCACCGTAGGACGGCCTGCCGGAGACAAACTCGCAGCAGCGGTCCTCCCATCTTTGGAAAAGGGCATTCGCGGAGCCCGGTTCCTTCTCATACGGGCGCATGCGGTAGAGGCAGCGCATGAAAATATCTCCGAACACCAGCGCGAACATGCAGCGCTTGATCAGCTGGTAGCTGAGCGTAAAGCCCGGATTGCTCTCGAGGCTGCTCAGGTTCAGAGAGATGACCGGGATGTTCGGAATGCCGGCCTTCTGCAGGGCGCGGCGGATGAAGCCGACGTAGTTGGACGCGCGGCAGCCGCCCCCGGTCTGCGTCATGATGACGGCGGTGCGGTTCAGGTCATATTTGCCGGAGAGCAGTGCCTCCATGACCTGCCCGACGACCATCAGAGACGGATAGCAGGCGTCGTTGTTGACGTATTTCAGCCCGACATCGACGGCTTTCCGGTTGTCGTTCTTCAGCAGTTCAATGTGATATCCGCTCGCGTTCATCGCAGATTCCAGCATCCGGAAGTGGATCGGGGACATCTGCGGGCAGAGGATCGTGTATTCCCTGCGCATTTCCTTTGTGAAGATGACGCGGTTAATGTTCGCGGGCACGATCCGGCGCGGCTCCTGGCTGCGCTGCCGGCGCACGCGGATCGCTGCGATCAGGGAGCGGATGCGGATCCTGGCAGCCCCGAGGTTGTTGACCTCGTCGATCTTCAGGCAGGTGTAGATCTTGCCGGAGTTTGACAGGATATCGTTGACCTCGTCCGTCGTGACCGCGTCAAGCCCGCAGCCGAAGGAGTTGAGCTGGATCAGGTCGAGATCCTCGCGCGTCTTCACGAAATTGGCCGCCGCGTACAGACGGCTGTGGTACATCCACTGGTCAAGCACCATCAGCGGGCGCTCCACCGGGCTAAGATTCGAGACGGAGTCCTCGGTCAGGACGGCCATGCCGAACGAATTGATCAGCTCCGGGATGCCGTGGTTGATCTCGCCGTCAATATGGTAGGGACGGCCTGCGAGCACAATGCCGTGGCGTCCGGTTTCTTCGAGGTATTTCAGGGTCTCCTGACCTTTCTGATACATCGCCTCGCGCGTGCGGGCGAGCTCCTCCCAGCCGGCCTTCGCGGCGGCGGTGACCTCCGCGGCGGGAATGTCCGGGAAAGCGTCCTTCAGGCGGCTCGTCACCGTGTCGAGATTCGTGAAGGCGATAAACGGGTTTTCAAAGCGGATCTGCGGATCGCGCAGACCCTCCACATTGTTCTTGATGTTCTCCGCGTATGAGGTGACGATCGGACAGTTGTAATGGTTCGGAGCGTCCGAAAACTCCGTGCGTTCATACGGGATGCACGGATAAAATATGTATTTGATGCCCTTGCGGATCAGCCATTCCACGTGGCCGTGCGCCAGCTTGGCCGGGTAGCACTCTGACTCGCTCGGGATCGACTCGATGCCCAGCTCATAGATCCTGCGCGTGCTCGGCGGCGAGAGGATGACCCGGTATTTCAGCTCCGTGAAAAAGCGGAACCAGAACGGATAGTTCTCATACATGTTCAGGACGCGCGGGATGCCGACGATGCCGCGCTCCGCCTCGTCCTCCGGAAGCGGTTCATAGGAGAAGAGCAGTTTGTTCTTAAATTCAAACAGGTTCGGCACGTGGTCCTTGTTGCGCTCCTTGCCGATGCCGCGCTCGCAGCGGTTGCCGCTGACATACTGACGTCCGCCGGAAAAGCGGTTGATCGTTAGACGGCACTGGTTCGTGCAGCCCTTGCACTTTGCCATCGTTGTCGTGTACTGCAGTGCATTGAGGCGCTCGCTGGAGAGCATCGTGGACTGTGCGCCGTCCCGGTAGCGCTCGCGGGCGATCAGGGCCGCTCCGAACGCGCCCATGATCCCGGCAATGTCCGGACGGATCGCCTCGCATCCGGCAATGCGCTCAAAGCTGCGCAGCACGCCGTCGTTGTAGAAGGTGCCGCCCTGTACGACAATGTGGCGGCCGAGCTCGGAGGCGTCGGACACCTTGATGACCTTGTACAGTGCGTTTTTGATCACGGAGTAGGCCAGGCCGGCGGAGATATCCGAGACCTCCGCGCCCTCCTTCTGGGCCTGCTTTACTTTGGAATTCATGAAAACGGTGCAGCGCGTGCCGAGATCGATCGGATGCTTCGCGAACAGCGCGGCCTTTGCGAAATCCTGCACCGAGTAATTGAGCGATTTGGCGAATGTCTCGATGAAGGAGCCGCAGCCGGAGGAGCACGCCTCGTTGAGCTGGACGCTGTCCACCGTATGATTTTTGATCTTGATGCACTTCATGTCCTGACCGCCGATGTCGAGAATACAGTCGACATCCGGGTCAAAGAAGGACGCCGCATAATAGTGGGAGACCGTCTCCACCTCGCCCTCGTCGAGCAGAAGGGCGGCTTTGATCAGCGCCTCGCCGTAGCCGGTCGAGCAGGACCAGGCGATGTGCGCCGTCTCCGGGAGAAGACGGTAAATCTCCTGCACGGCGGTGATCGTGGTGCGCAGCGGATTTCCGTTGTTATTGTCATAGAAAGAGTAGAGCAGGGAGCCGTCCTCGCCGACGAGCGCCGCCTTGGTCGTGGTGGAGCCCGCGTCGATGCCGAGATAGCAGTTTCCGCTGTAATCGGCCAGGCTGGCAGTTGCGACGCGGTGGCAGCTCTGGCGCGCGATAAAGTGGTCGTAATCCTCCTGCGATGCGAACAGGGGCTCCATGCGGGCCACCTCGAACTCCAGGCGGATCGGGCCGGACAGTCTTTCGCGCAGCGCGCCAAGGGAGGTCGCCGTCTCCGGCTTTGCATTCAGGGCTGAGCCGATCGCGGCGAACAGGTGCGAGTTCTCCGGCTCGATCGCATGCTCATCGTCGAGCTTCAGCGTGCGGATAAACGCCGCGCGCAGCTCGGAGAGAAAATGGAGCGGTCCTCCCAGAAACGCGACGTGGCCGCGGATCGGCTTTCCGCAGGCAAGGCCGCTGATCGTCTGGTTTACGACCGCCTGGAAAATGGAAGCAGAGAGATCCTCTTTTGTGGCCCCGTCGTTGATCAGGGGCTGAATGTCTGACTTCGCGAATACGCCGCAGCGCGCGGCAATCGAATAGAGGAAAGTGTAATTTTTCGCGTACTCATTCAGACCTGCCGCGTCCGTCTGCAGCAGAGAGGCCATCTGGTCGATAAAGGAGCCGGTGCCGCCGGCGCAGATCCCGTTCATGCGCTGTTCGACGTTCCCGCCCTCAAAATAGATGATCTTGGCGTCCTCGCCGCCCAGCTCGATCGCCACATCCGTCTGCGGCACGAAGTGCTCGAGCGCAGAGGCGACGGCGATCACCTCCTGGACGAACGGTATTTCCAGGTGGTTGGCCAGAGTGAGGCCGCCGGAACCCGTGATCACGGGGAACACCCGCAGATCGCCGAGCCGGTCGGCCGCGTCGCTTATGAGGGCCGAGAGCGTCTCCTGAATATTTGCAAAATGGCGCCTGTAATCCGAGAACAGAAGCTCACGATCCGGGCTCAGGACAGCCACCTTCACCGTAGTGGAGCCGATGTCAATTCCAAGCGTATGTGTCAGATTCATTGCTGATGAACTCGCAGACAAAATGATGCCTCCTTACAATTTTACAATTTATATGAATAAGCCGTGCCTGCCCTCGGAAACCTGCGGTTTCCTCGGTCACGGGCATTCGCCCTATAGATCCGCCGCCCCGTGAAATGCCTGCCAGCAGGCATTTCACGCTCCGGCGTCTCTGCACGGCTCATTGCTTTCGCGGACATTATACGACATTTTTAGTAAAATATCAAATCTCTTGCAATATTAAAAATTTCCATATATACTTATATTCCCGAGCGGCTTTGCATAGAAAAGTAAATTCGATTGCTGCCGGGCGGGATTAATGGCAGAGAACGCGGGAAGCAGGAGCACATTTGCTGAAAAAGGGCGGCCCGGACCTGAGAAAACGTACGTTTCGGCGTCGGAGAATTTTTTCTGCTTTTTTCTCAGATCTTTGTGGGATGTGCAGTATTGCAGACAAAAAACAGAAAGTGAGAGACAGCATGTATCAGATACTGAAAAAGGATGGAAGGGCGAAGCGGGCGGAGTTTCAGACGGTTCACGGGACGGTGCAGACGCCGCTTTTCATGAATGTCGGGACGGTCGCCGCGATCAAGGGCGCGGTGGCGACGACAGACCTGCGGGAGATTGGGACGCAGGTGGAGCTTTCGAACACATACCATCTCCATGTGCGGCCCGGGGATCAGATTGTAAAGAAAATGGGCGGCCTGCACAGGTTTATGAACTGGGACCGGCCGATCCTCACGGATTCCGGCGGATTTCAGGTGTTCTCGCTCGCCAGTCTCAGAAAGATCAAAGAGGAAGGCGTATATTTCCAGTCGCATATCGACGGGCGGAAGATCTTCATGGGCCCGGAGCAGAGCATGCAGATTCAGTCAAACCTGGCCTCGACGATCGCGATGGCTTTCGATGAGTGCCCCTCGAGCGTGGCAGAGCGCAGCTACGTTCAGCAGTCTGTGGACCGGACGGCGCGCTGGCTCGTCCGCTGCCGCGATGAGATGCGCAGGCTGAACAGCCTGGAGGACACGATCAATCCGCACCAGCTCTTGTTCGGCATCAATCAGGGGGCCGTCTATGAGGACATCCGCATCGAGCATGCAAAGCGGATCTCGCAGCTGGAGCTGGACGGCTACGCGATCGGCGGGCTGGCGGTCGGGGAGACGCACGAAGAGATGTACCGGATCCTGGACGCCGTCGTCCCCCACCTTCCGGAGGACAGGCCGACGTATCTGATGGGAGTCGGCACGCCGGTCAATATTCTGGAGGCCGTAGACCGCGGCGTCGATTTCTTTGACTGCGTGTATCCGAGCCGCAATGGCCGGCATGGGCATGTCTATACGAACGACGGAAAGCTGAATCTCTTCAACGCGAAATATGAGCTCGACGAGAGGCCGATCGAGGAGGGCTGCGCCTGTCCGGCCTGCCGGAATTACAGCCGCGGCTACATCCGGCACCTGCTCAAGGCAAAGGAGATGCTCGGCATGCGTCTGTGCGTCCTGCATAACCTCTATTTCTACAATCACCTGATGGAGGAGATCCGGGACGCGATCGGGCAGGGGCGCTATCAGCAGTACAAGAAGCAGAAGATCGAGCGCTATACAGCCGGCGCCGTTCGCTGAGCAGCCGGAAAAGGGCAGCGATTTCCCGGGTAAATTTTCAGAATATGTAAAATGCGCTTGATTTACAGAATAAGATTGTGTATTATGGACTATGACGCAAAATTTTCCACTATAATTATGATCAGAAGGAGTAGATGAGATGTTCAATTTACTGACAGAGAATGCAGGAACGGCAAGTGCAGGCGGCGGATTGATGCTGATGGTAATTTATATTGTGATCATCGGCGCCGCGATGTACTTTTTTGCGATCCGTCCTCAGAAGAAGGAGCAGAAGCGGATGCAGGCGCTGATCTCCTCTATGGAGGTGGGCGACACGGTCGTCACGACGAGCGGTTTCTACGGCGTCGTGATCGATATCACGGATGAGGACTGCATCGTCGAGTTCGGCAGCAATAAAAACTGCCGTATCCCGATGCGGAAGGCGGCGATCGCAGAGGTCGAGAAGCCGGGCCAGGAATAAGGCCTCAGATTCAAAAGTAAGGGGAGCCCATCTCACAGCAGATGACGCTCCCCCTATTTGTGCGTTTTCTGACACTTTTATGGGAGGATGCCAGGATTGTGGGGTGCTGAGCGCCAGTGGCGCTCGTCCGGCACCGACCGAAGCGGAGCGCAGACAGCGCAGCACGGAACAATCCGTATGGCATCATTTGACCCCAACATCATGGGAGTGTGATGGCAGGCCCGTCAGGACTGCGGCCCGGGGAGCTGAAGCGTGCCGTCCCGCTTTGTTTCGCGAATTTATGTTATTAAACGGTTGAAATATGAAAGAAAATACATTATTATATTGGATAAGGCTCTTCCGGAGCATTCTAACGGGAAAGGATGAGAAGTAGGATGAAACACAGGATTGCGCTGATCCCGGGGGACGGGATCGGCCCGGAGATCGTGGCGGAGGCGTGCAGGGTACTGGATGCAGCCGCTGCAAAATTTGGATTTGAACTGGAATATAAAAAGCTGCTGATGGGCGGAGCGTCCATCGACGTCCACGGCGTTCCGCTGACGGATGAAACGATCGCGGAGGCAAAGGCAAGCGAGGCGGTGCTGATGGGTTCCATCGGAGGGGATGCGAAGACCTCGCCGTGGTACAGGCTTGACCCGCAGCTGCGGCCGGAGGCCGGGCTTCTGAAGATCCGCAAGTCACTGAATCTGTTTGCAAACCTGCGCCCTGCGTATCTGTACGACGAGCTGAGGGCGGCCTGCCCGCTGCGCGACGAGATCATCGGGGACGGATTTGACATGATGATCATGCGTGAACTGACAGGAGGACTCTATTTCGGGGAGCGCGAGACGGTGGAGGAAAACGGCGTCCGCCGCGCGAAGGATACGCTTGTATACAATGAAAACGAGATCCGCAGGATCGCGGTCAAAGGCTTCGACATAGCGAGGAAGCGCCGCAGAAAGGTCTGCAGCGTGGACAAGGCCAATGTGCTGGATTCCTCGAGGCTGTGGAGGGCCGTCGTCGACGAGGTCGCAAAGGATTACCCGGACGTGGAGCTTTCGCATATGCTCGTGGACAACTGTGCAATGCAGCTCGTCCGCGACCCGAAGCAGTTCGACGTGATCCTGACTGAAAATATGTTCGGGGACATCCTCTCCGACGAGGCCAGCATGGTAACCGGCTCGATCGGAATGCTGTCCTCCGCATCGCTCAACGAGACGAAGTTCGGCCTTTACGAGCCGAGCCACGGCTCCGCCCCGGACATCGCGGGCAGGGGCATCGCGAACCCGATCGCAACCATTCTTTCCGCGGCGATGATGCTGCGCTATTCCCTGGATCTCGACGAGGCCGCCGACGCGGTGGAGGCAGCGGTGAAGCAGGTTCTGAGGGAAGGTTTCCGCACGGGGGATATTATGTCCAACGGCTGCACGCAGGTCGGCACTACAGAGATGGGCACTCTGATCGCGGAGAGGGTATAAAGCATACAAAGCGCTGCCGCAGAGCAGCGTCTGCCGGCCGGGGCCGTCAGCTGAGACGGCCGGGCCCGGGTTAAATGGCATCGGACGGCCTGCGCGGCGGCCCGATGGAGAAGAGGAGGATTGATTATGAAAAGTGACGCAGTAAAAAAGGGGATCCAGCAGGCTCCGCACCGCTCTCTGTTCCATGCGCTGGGACTGACGGAGGAAGAGATGAAGCGTCCCCTGATCGGTATTGTCAATTCCTACAATGAAGTGGTTCCGGGACACATGAACCTGGATAAGATCACAGAGGCCGTCAAGCTCGGCGTGGCGATGGCAGGCGGAGTTCCCAGGGAGTTCCCGGCGATCGCGGTCTGCGACGGCATTGCCATGGGGCATGTCGGCATGAAATATTCCCTGGTGACCCGCGACCTGATCGCGGACTCCACAGAGTGCATGGCGATCGCGCACCAGTTTGACGCGCTCGTCATGATTCCGAACTGTGACAAGAATGTGCCGGGGCTTCTGATGGCCGCGGCCAGGCTGAACATCCCGACGATCTTTGTCAGCGGCGGCCCGATGATGGCCGGCCATGTGAAGGGGCGCAAGAGAAGCCTGTCCAGCATGTTCGAGGCGGTGGGAGAATACACTGCGGGCAAGCTGACCGCGGAGGAAGTGACGGAGTACGAGGAGAACGTCTGTCCGACCTGCGGCTCCTGCTCCGGCATGTACACGGCCAACAGCATGAACTGCCTGACGGAGGCGCTCGGCATGGGCCTGAAGGGCAACGGGACGATCCCGGCAGTCTACTCGGAGCGCATCCGACTCGCGAAGATGGCCGGCATGCAGATCATGGAGCTTCTGAAAAAGGATATCCGCCCGCGCGACATCATGACGGAGAAGGCGTTCATGAACGCGCTGACGGTCGATATGGCGCTCGGCTGCTCGACAAACAGCATGCTGCACCTTCCGGCGATCGCGCACGAGGCAGGCATTGAGCTGAATGTGGATATCGCGAACGAGATCAGCGCGAAGACGCCGAATCTGTGCCATCTCGCCCCGGCGGGCCCGACGTATATCGAGGATCTGAACGAGGCAGGCGGCGTGTACGCGGTGATGAACGAGCTGACGAAAAAGAACCTGCTGAATCTGGACTGCATGACGGTTACCGGAAAGACGGTGGGCGAAAATATCGCAGGCTGCACAAATAAGAACCCGGAGGTGATCCGCCCGGCGGAGAACCCCTACAGCGAGACCGGCGGCCTGGCGATCCTCAAGGGCAATCTGGCCCCGGATTCCGGCGTTGTGAAGCGTTCGGCCGTGGTTCCCGAGATGATGGTGCACGAGGGCCCGGCCCGCGTGTTTGACTGCGAAGAGGACGCGATCGACGCGATTCTCGGCGGCAGGATCGTCGCCGGAGATGTGGTAGTGATCCGCTATGAAGGCCCGAAGGGCGGCCCGGGGATGCGCGAGATGCTCAACCCGACGTCGGCCATCGCAGGCATGGGGCTCGGCTCCAGCGTTGCGCTGATCACGGACGGACGCTTCAGCGGGGCTTCCAGGGGCGCATCCATCGGACACGTCTCCCCGGAGGCGGCTGTCGGCGGCCCGATCGCGCTTGTGGAAGAGGGCGACACGATCCGGATCAACATTCCGGAGTGCAGGCTTGAGCTTGACGTCAGCGAGGAAGAGATGGCCGCGCGCCGCGCGAAATGGCAGCCGCGCGAGCCGAAGATCAAGACCGGCTATCTGGCACGCTATGCGTCGCTTGTGACCTCCGGAAGCAGGGGCGCCGTGCTGATCAATCCGCTGGAGCAGTAATCCGCGGATCCGGCACGCGCGCAGAGCAGGTGTACAGTGAATGAACAAAACAGAGAAAGGATAGATAGAGAATGAAGCTGAATGGTTCGGAAATTGTGATCGAATGCCTGAAAGAGCAGGGAGTGGACACCGTGTTCGGCTACCCGGGAGGCACGATTCTGAACATTTATGACGAACTTTACAAGCACAGCAGTGAGATCCGGCATATCCTGACTTCGCACGAGCAGGGCGCTGCGCACGCCGCGGACGGCTATGCGCGCTCGACGGGAAAGGTCGGCGTCTGCATGGCGACGTCCGGTCCGGGCGCGACGAACCTCGTGACCGGCATTGCGACGGCCTATATGGATTCGGTGCCGGTCGTGGCGATCACCGCCAATGTGTCCGTGCCGATGCTCGGACGCGACAGCTTCCAGGAGATCGATATCGCCGGAGTCACAATGCCGATCACAAAACATAATTTTATTGTAAAGGACATCAGCAAGCTGGCGGACACGATCCGCTGGGCGTTCCAGATCGCACAGGAGGGACGCCCCGGACCGGTTCTTGTCGATATCACGAAGGATGTGACCGCGGATACCGCGGAGTACGAGCCGGTCACACCGGAGCCGATCGTCCGCAGCAGCGAGTATATCCGCGAGGACGATCTGCAGAAGGCCGTCAGACTGATCAGCCGCTCGAAAAAGCCGTTCGTGTTTGTCGGCGGCGGCGCGGCGATATCCGGGGCCTCCGAGGAGCTGAAAACATTTGTGGATAAGATCCACGCGCCGGTCACGGATTCCCTGATGGGCAAGGGGGCGTACGACGGGAGCAGCGAGCTTTACTGCGGCATGCTCGGCATGCACGGGACAAAGGCGGCCAATCTCGGAGTGACGGCCTGCGATCTGCTGATCGCCGTCGGCGTGCGGTTCAGCGACCGCGTGATCGGCAACGCGAAGAGCTTCGCAAGACATGCGAAAATCCTGCACATCGATGTGGATCCGGCGGAGATCAACAAGAACATTACGGTGGACGCTTCGATCATCGGCGATGTGAAAGAGGTGCTGAAGCGCCTGAACGCACGGCTCGATGAGCACCGCCACGACGAGTGGGACGAATATGTGAAGGGCCTGAAGGAGAAGTATCCGCTGAAGTACAATACAGAGGGGCTGACCGGTCCCTATATCGTGGAAGAGATCTACCGCATGACAAAGGGAGAGGCGCTGGTCGTCACCGAGGTGGGGCAGCACCAGATGTGGGCGGCACAGTATTATAAATTTTCAAGGCCGCGCACGCTTCTGACATCCGGCGGCCTGGGCACGATGGGCTACGGCCTCGGCGCGGCCATCGGCGCAAAGGTGGCCAACCCGGACAAGACCGTCGTGAATATCGCGGGAGACGGCTGCTTCCGCATGAACATGAATGAGATCGCAACCGCGGCGCGCTACAATATTCCGGTCATCCAGGTCGTTGTCAACAACCATGTTCTGGGAATGGTTCGTCAGTGGCAGACCCTGTTTTACGGAAAGCGCTACTCGCAGACGGTCCTGAATGACGCGGTGGACTTTGTGAAGCTCGCGGAGGCGCTTGGCGCAGAAGGGATCCGCGTGACGAAAAAAGAAGAGTTTGCGCCGGCGTTTGAAAAGGCGCTCTCGCTCGGCAGGCCGGTCGTGATCGACTGTGTCATCGACTGCGACGACAAGGTATTCCCGATGGTTCCGGCAGGAAAGCCGATCGAGACGGTGTTTGACCAGGACGATCTTGAAAATGCATAGGTGAGCAAGGCAGAGGAGGATATGAAAAAAATGGGAAGAGTGTATAATTTCTCGGCAGGGCCGGCGGTGCTGCCGGAGGAAGTGCTGCGCGAGGCGCAGGCCGAGATGCTGGATTATCACGGCTGCGGCATGTCCGTGATGGAGATGAGCCACCGCTCGAAGGTTTTTGACGACCTGATCCATGAGACGGAGGCGGATCTGCGCAGGCTGATGCAGATCCCGGACAATTATAAGGTGCTGTTCCTGCAGGGCGGCGCAAGCCTGCAGTTCTCGATGATCCCGATGAACCTGATGAAGAACCGTGTGGCCGACTATATCATTACCGGCCAGTGGGCAAAGAAGGCATGGCAGGAGGCGAAGAAATACGGCCGGGCGAACGCCATCGCCTCCAGCGAGGATAAGACGTTCTCCTATATCCCGGACTGCTCGGATCTGCCGGTCAGCCCTGACGCGGACTATGTCTATATCTGTGAGAACAACACGATCTATGGCACAAAATACAAAAAGCTCCCGAACACAAAGGGAAAGCTCCTGGTGTCCGACGTTTCTTCGTGCTTCCTGTCGGAGCCGGTGAACGTCTCTGACTACGGCATCATCTACGGCGGAGTGCAGAAGAACATCGGCCCGGCCGGCATGGTCATCTCGATCATCCGCGAAGACCTGATCACGGACGACGTGATGGAGTTCACGCCGACCATGATGAAGTTCAAGACACATGCAGACGCCGGCTCCATGTACAACACGCCGAACTGCTACTGCATTTATATGTGCGGCCTTGTGTTCAAGTGGCTTCTGAATATGGGCGGCCTGCAGGTGATGAAGGAGCGCAATGAGGCGAAGGCAAAGGTTCTGTATGATTACCTTGACCAGAGCGAGATGTTCTCCGGCACCGTTGTGAAGGAGGACCGCTCCCTTATGAACGTTCCGTTTGTGACCGGCAACAAGGAGCTTGACGCCAGATTTGTGAAGGAGGCGGAGGCGGCCGGGTTTGTGAACCTGAAAGGACACCGCAGCGTCGGCGGCATGCGCGCGAGCATCTACAATGCAATGCCCGCAGAGGGCGTTGAAGCGCTCGTCTCATTTATGAAAAAATTTGAAAAGGAGAATCTGTGATGTATCGGTATAAATGCCTGAACCCGATCGCGGAGATCGGCCTGAAGCGCTTCACGGCAGACTACCAACAGGTAGACGA
This sequence comes from uncultured Lachnospiraceae bacterium, assembly GCA_947628955.1. Classification (GTDB taxonomy): domain Bacteria; phylum Bacillota; class Clostridia; order Lachnospirales; family Lachnospiraceae; genus Choladousia. Next base: position 13,503 of record CANRBX010000076.1, read on the forward strand.
CATCCGCGAGGCGGATGCCATTCTGGTGCGCAGCGCAAAAATGCATGATATGGAGCTGCCTGATACATTGCAGGCGATTGCAAGAGCGGGAGCCGGGGTCAACAATATCCCGCTGGATCTGTGCGCGGAAAAGGGGATTGTCGTCTTCAACACGCCGGGGGCGAACGCGAACGGCGTCAAGGAGCTGGTGTTTGCCGGCATGCTTCTGGCAGCGCGCGACATCATCGGCGGCGCAAACTGGGTGCAGAACCAGGCGTGGAATCCGGACATCGCCGCGCTCACAGAGAAGGAAAAGAAGCGCTTCGCCGGGAGCGAGATCCAGGACAAAAAGCTGGGGATCATCGGCCTCGGGGCGATCGGCGTGCAGGTGGCCAACGCGGCCACCCATCTGGGGATGGAGGTCTACGGGTACGATCCCTATATATCGGTGGACGCAGCGTGGAACCTCTCAAGGAGTATCCGCCACACGTACGATGTGGAGGAGATCTACCGCGAGTGCGATTATATTACGATCCATGTGCCGCTCCTCGATTCTACCAGAAAAATGATCAACCGCGACGCAATCGCGAAGATGAAGCCGAACGTGGTGCTTCTGAATTTTGCGAGGGATCTCCTCGTGGATGAAGACGCTGTGATCGAGGCCCTTGACGAGGGCCGGATCCACCGCTATATTTCCGATTTCCCGAATACGAAGACCGTGGGACGCCAGGGGATCATCCTCACGCCTCACCTTGGGGCTTCTACGGTGGAGTCGGAGGACAACTGCGCGGTGATGGCGGTCAAGCAGCTCCAGAATTTCCTTGAGAACGGAAATATCCGGAATTCCGTAAATTATCCGAACTGTGATCTGGGCACCTGCGAGACAGAGTCCCGCATCGCGATCTATCACAGAAATGTCAAGAAGATGATCAGCCGGTTCACGGATGTCCTGTCCGACCTGAACATCAGCAACATGAGCAACACGAGCAAAGGCGATTATGCCTACACGCTGCTCGACCTCGATGCGGCTGTCCCGCAGGAGCTCGTGGAGAAACTCCGCTCGATCGACGGCGTGATCCGGGTGCGCGTCGTGAAATAGCGCATCAGATCATGAAAAAGGAAGAATTATCCTAAAGGACTGGCTTCGCGTCGCTGGTCACGAAGTGAACAATAACGATATAAGGCAGTGCAGGTTAGTTTCAGGGAAATCGGCACTGCCTTTTCTCACCGTATGGAGACTTTCTGCAGAGCCCGTGCGAGACCAGAGGGCTGCCACGGCCCGGCCGGCATTCTGCAGCAATTCCGGTTTCTCATGATAAGGAGATGCTATGGCACAGATCAGACCATTTCAGTGTGTACGGCCGGCGGCAGGATATGCTTCGCGGGTTGCCGCGCTTCCGTACGACGTATACAGCAGGGAAGAAGCTTACAAGCAGGCGGCGAAGGACCGTCTGTCCTTTTTGAATATTGACCGTCCGGAGACCCAGTTTGCCCCTGACCATGACATGTATGCCCCGGAGGTGTACGAAAAGGCGAGGGATATGCTGCGGGAGTATACGGAGCAGAAGATTTTCGTGCAGGATGACTCGGACTGCTATTATCTGTATGAGCTGACGATGGACGGGCGCTCACAGACCGGCCTCGTGGCGTGCGCCTCGCTTGACGACTACGTCGGCCAGGTGATCCGCCGCCACGAGAATACCCGCCCTGAGAAGGAGGCGGACCGGATCCGCCATGTGGATGTCTGCAGCGCGCAGACCGGCCCGATTTTTCTTGCATACCGGAAAAACAGGCAGATCCACGAGATTACGGAGCGGATCCGGCAGCAGCAGCCTTTGTTTGACTTCACATCCGAAGACGGGATCCGGCACCGGGGCTGGCAGATCGCGGGGGGAGCGGACATCCGGGACATCCGCGGGGCCTTTGCCGGGATCGACCGCCTATACATAGCGGACGGCCATCACCGCGCCGCCTCCGCGGTCCGCGTGGGCCTGAAACGGCGCGCGGAGCACCCGGGATATACCGGGGAGGAAGAGTTTAACTATTTCCTTTCGATCCTGTTTCCGGACGATGAGCTGAAGATCATGGACTACAACCGCGTCGTCCGGGATCTGAACGGCCTGTCCGAGCCTGAATTTCTGAAGAGGGTGGGAGAGAAGTTTCTGACAGAGCCGTGCGGCGGCGCCGCGCGCCCGGAGAAGAAGGGCTGCATCACGATGTGCCTGAAAAGCGGCTGGTACCATCTAACCGCCCGGAAGGAATTCTGCAGCGAGGATCCGGTGGAAGGGCTTGACGTCTCCATCCTCCAGAGGGAGCTTCTGGGGCCCGTGCTCGGGATCCGTGATCCCGGAACAGACCCGCGGATCGGTTTTGTCGGCGGGATCCGCGGGCTTGCGGAGCTGGAGCGCCGCGTGCAGAGCGACTGTGCGGCCGCGTTCGCCATGTATCCGACCTCGATCGGCGAACTTTTTGCGGTCGCGGACGCCGGCCTTCTGATGCCGCCGAAGTCGACCTGGTTTGAGCCGAAGCTGCGCAGCGGTCTGTTTATCCACCGGATCGAGCGCTGAGCCGGTTTTTCACTTTGAAACAGCTTTGAAAGGAAAAAATAATTCGCACTAATTCTGTTGAAAATAGCCTCCTTTGAGAAAAAATGGTAAAAT
>CANRBX010000077.1 GCA_947628955.1 uncultured Lachnospiraceae bacterium
ATATCCACGCCGTACTGGAAAATAAAATCCAGTATGGCAATAATCATTCCCAGTACGATAGAAACGGCAACCACAGCTCCTGTCTGCTTCACCAGTGACTTACGATCTGGCCATACGATTTTTCTGAATTCGGCCTTCAGGCCGTCGAACCAGCTTTTCTGCTGGGTCTTATCCGTTTTTCCTGCCATATCTTCACTTCCTTTGCACGAATCTACCGGCTACTTTGTTTCCTTGTGTAACGTGTGTTTCCTGCAGAACCGACAATATTTCTTCGTCTCCATTCTGTCAGGGTGGTTTTTCTTTTCTTTCGTCATGTTGTAATTACGCTGCTTACATTCTGTACATGCCAATGTGATTCTTACACGCACAACTCCCACCTCGCTCTCTGTTTTGTATACGTCTGTAAAAATCAGTGTTTGCTTTTTTTAGACACAAAAAAAAAGCCTGCTTCCATACGCCTGTTCAGTGTAACACACCCGCGTATGGAAAGTCAAGCTTTTTCTGTCATAAAACTGCCGCAAATCCGCAAAAATGGCTGATATTCTGTCATTCGCCGGCCGATCTGCAAAGAAACGTGAAATCGGCCATTCGGGCATATGCGTTTATCTTTTTACCAGATACTCGGTATTCCGGGCGATCTGATTCGTGTGCATCGCCAGCGTGCCCGAAATGATCTTCAGCTCATCCATGACAAATCTGTTGAATTCCTTCTGGCTGCTGTAGAACTCAAGCACCGCATCATAATTCCTGTCCATCTTTTTGTCAAGCGCATCGAGTTTCCCATCAATTACGTTGAATTTTTCATCGTGCGTATCTGCCCGCCCTGCCAGCGCATCGAGCTTCCCAACAATTACATTGAATTTTTCATCGTGCGTATCTGCCCGTCCTGCCAGCGCATCCGTCTTCTCGTTGAGTACATTAACCTTCTCGTCAAGTGCATTGACTTTCTCGTCAAGTGCATTGACTTTCCCGTCAAGTGCATTGACTTTCCCGTCAAGGGTATTGAACTTTTCATCCAGTGTGTCTACCCGTCCTGCCAGCGCATCCGTCTTCTCATTAAGTACATTAACCTTCTCGTCAAGTGCATTGACTTTCCCGTCAAGTGCATTGACTTTCCCGTCAAGTGCATTGACTTTCTCGTCAAGTGCATTGACTTTCCCGTCAAGTGCATTGAACTTTTCATCCAGTGTGTCTACCCGCCCTGCCAGGGTATCGGTTTTCTCGTTAAGTATATCAACCTTTTTATCCAGTGTACCCAGTCTGACATAAACCGGCCCGAGCTTCTCATCAAATTTTTGGTCCAGCTTCTGATCCAGTTTCTGATCCAGTATCTGGTCCAGCTTCTGCTCGAGCAGATCAGCCATTGCCTGCAGCAATTCGTTTTCCTGCATTCATGTACACCTCCCTGCGCATCTATGATAGCACAGGAAGAACAGACTGTCCACCGGAAAATGCAGAAAACTGACAAAATCCGACTTCAGATGAGTTTAGATGGCCCCGATCCGGCCGCTACAGGTAACACAGTTCGAACTGCGCTGCAGACCCTTTCTCAATCGTCATCAGTGCGTAGCTTGGCCTGCGCCCTTCCTGGCGCGGGAAGGACAGGCTGCCGGGATTCAGTACCGTAACTTCCTCATCGCTCTGATCCAGAAACGGTCTGTGCGTATGCCCGAACATTGCCACCGCGCAGCCATTGGCCTTTGCATCTTCAAGCAGATCCCGCGTGCCAACCGACACGTAGTAATAGTGGCCGTGTGTGATCAGGATGCGCTGTCCGCCCACCTCTATCACAGACGTCTTCGGAAGCTGAGAGAAAAAGTCGCAGTTCCCCGCCACAATGTACAGCGGGCACTGAACCATCTCCCGAATATGCGCTTCTCCGCTCTCAGAATCGCCCAGATGAATCATGCAGTCCGGCATCCCGATCTTTTTCAGAACCTTCTCCAGATTATCCTCATAACCGTGCGTGTCACTTACGATAAGAATTTTCATCCGCCGCCCTCAATTCTCCTTCAGTATATACTCAAGTTTCTCTTTCATGCTGCGAAGTGCCTTCCCTCTGTGGCTCAGTTCATTTTTCTGCTCCGGCGAGATCTCCGCTGAAGTACAGCCGTATTCCGGGAGATAGAAAATCGGATCGTAGCCGAATCCGTTTTTGCCCCGGATCTCATATCCGATCCTTCCCTCCATCACACCGCGGCTTGTCAGGATTCTGCCGTCCGGCAGCGCGCACGCGATCGCGCAGACGAACCGTGCCGTCCGCTTTTCATCGGGCACACCCGCAAGCTTTTCGATCAGTGCCGCATTCTTTATGTCGTAGGAAGTCTCTTCTCCCATGAACCGCGCAGAATAAATACCGGGCGCGCCGTCCAGCCAGTCTATCTCCAGGCCGGAATCATCTGCCAGGACGATCCCGCCTGTCTGTTCCATGACAGCGCGCGCTTTAAGAGCCGCATTTTCTTCAAAGCTGGAGCCGTTCTCTTCAACCGTGGTGAAGATTCCGGCCTCTTTCATAGATATGATCGGGACGCCGAGATCCTCAAGGATCATACGGATCTCTCGCATCTTGCCCTCATTTCCCGTCGCAAAAATGATCCTGTCCATTTTCCCTCCAGACACAGACTTCGTCTGTAAGTTTATAGATTCTTACTTTATCGCAGACCTTGAAGTCTTTCTATACAAAGTTTACATAATAATCCGTCTTCCCACCTTCTTAATATTGTACTTCTTTCCATCCTTAACCTGATCAAGGTGGTAATCCAGTTTCTAATTCTATATCGAGTTTATTACATTCAGCGACTCCTTATTGTAGGAGGACACGGTGTTGAGCGCTCCCCGGTAGAGAAGCCCCACTATCTTAAATTAGCGTTTCTCCGTCTTGCTCTTCATAAATTTTTGAAAAATTAGATCATGCTCAGTATACCATCACTTTTTCGCACTGTAAATAAATTCTGCTGAATTTGACGATTTAAACAGTCTCCTGGTCGCAGTTCACTCCCCGGCCCATCTTCTCTCCGGCACGGCCGGGAAGTCCGGGCGGGCGCTCAGCGCCGCGTATACGCCTTCAGGCAGACGTTTGTCCCGAATTTTTCCTCCGTGTTCTCCCAGTATTCCCCGGTCCGGCTCAGGTACCCCTCGCGTCCCTCCGTGGTCACATTCTGCGTGTACTGGTCGGCGCGGTATTCCACGGCCACCGGATTTCCGGTCTCTGGCGTCGTTATCTTTACTGCGACCGCGAACCGCTCCCCCGCCGCAAGTGCCTGCGGGGCCGCCAGACGGACCGTGTAATAGCCCGTATTCTGCAGGTTCCCGCTTTGCAGGTACTTCATTCGCCGGAAGGAATCCGGGCCTGAAAAATCCTCTACGTAATAAATCTCATAGGAGGTATCCGTATCCGTTGCATAGAAACCTGCCGCAGCCAGCGACTCGTCCGCCTCCGCTGTGTATACATTGGAGAACCAGCACGTCCCGCTCCCATATCCCTGCCGTCCCTGCCAGCCGCAGTCGTCGTTCTGGTAGATCCGGTCATAATTGTCGGCCGGCTCGATCCCGCTGTAAAATATCGCGGTACGGGCGATATTCGGATCCGCATAGGACACATAAAAGATTCCGTCCTCCCCGAAGCCCCCCTCCCACGTGTTCTGGCAGATAAACGCGCCGTCCGCGCCCGGCGCCGCAGGAAACAGAAAGCCCGGGAAATTGTCGTCCCACCCCAGGATGATCACATCATGGTTCGGCGTTTTCTCCTCCGGATAATAGTAAGCGCGCGAAATAAGATTATAGTAAAAGGACCTCCCCAGAGTATCCACAGACGCCATCTCCGGGCTCATGTACAGAGAAGTCTGCACCGCGCCGTACCGCCGCACCGCCTCCTTGATCTGCCCGGGATCCGCGTCCCTGAGCACCTGAATCTCCTGCACATGCACCGCCGGGCTCAGTCCCTGCGGAGAAATTCCGTCTCCATACGGGTCGTCCTCCACCGTCACGGGCCCCTGCCAGCCGCTCAGGTAGGCCATCGTCATCAGGTAATCTCCCCCGTCCTCCAGGTCTACTGTAAACGCATTGTTTCTGGCCATGTGGTCTGCCGAGAATACGAGATGCTATTCGGGCAGCAGTGACGCCTCGAGTGCGGAGACAGCCGCAAGCGCCCAGCAGGTTCCGTATTTTCCCTGATACTGAACCACCGGCTTCCTGCCGTGATCGCCCGCATACCACCGCCCGGGAAGCGGCATCTCCGGCACAGACAGTTCCGGGACTGATGGCTTCATCTCAGGCCGCTCCGTGGCAGATAGTTCCAGCGCAGACTGCTCCGGGACTGATGGCTGCGGCACAGGCTGCTCCGCGACTGATGGCTGCGGTGTAAGCGCTTCGACAGCCTGCGTTCCGGGAAACGGCAGTTTCAGTTCCAACTGCTCAGAGGACTTTACAGCCGCGGAAAAGCTTCTCATCTGCGGAAGGTCCGTCTCCGCACCGGCCGTCGTCGTCCCGCAGACAAGCCATATCAGCGCGGCCGCAATGCACCGCCCACGTCTGAATCCTCTCAATGTTCGCTCCCCGTCCCTCTTTTTGGGGGCCTTGGCCCCTGAAACTGATAAAAATATGTGCGGATCATTCCATTATAAATCTTGCGGTTCTTATCCGCTTTTCTTCCTATGTAGTACTCCGCCTGATCGTAGGCAGTGATCACATACTCTGACCAGGAATCCAGGCGGGCAAAGGCCTGTCCGATCTCCCGGTAAAGCTCCGGGAGATGCTCCCGCTCCTCGATGCGCTCTCCATACGGCGGGTTCGTGATCACGAAGCCGTACTTCTTTGCATGGCTCAGCTCACTGACCGGCCGCCTCTGAAAATGGATCAGATGGTCCACGCCGGCAAGGCGTGCATTCTCCCGCGCGGAGCGGATCACATCGCCGTCAATATCGTATCCCTGAATATCCGTTTCGACAGAGAAATCCGCCAGATCGCGGGCCTCTTCCACCGCGTCGCTCCACTTTTTCTCCGGGATCAGATTGGTCCATGTCTGCGCGAGAAAAGAGCGGTTCATGCCCGGCGCCGCATTCGCGGCCATGAGCGCCGCCTCAATCGGGAAAGTCCCGCTCCCGCAAAACGGATCCACCAGAATGCGGTCTCCTTTCCAGGGAGTCAGCAGGATCAGCGCCGCCGCCAGCGTCTCAGAGATCGGCGCCTTCGCGGTCAGCCTGCGGTATCCGCGCTTGTGCAGGGATTCCCCCGTGGTGTCCAGACCGAGTACCGCCTCGTCCTTCATCAGAAAAATGCGGATCGGATAGTCCGCCCCATCCTCCGCGAACCAGGAAACCCGGTAGACCGTCTTCAGGCGCTCCACGATCGCCTTTTTGACGATCGACTGGATGTCGGACGGGCTGAACAGCCTGCTCTTCACGGTGGTAGCCTTAGTCACCCAGAATCTGGCGTCCGCGGGCAGAAATTTTTCCCATTCCAGCGCCTTTACACCCTCAAAAAGCTCATCAAACGTTTCCGCGCGAAAGGCCCCAACCTTCAGCAGGATCCGCTCCGCGGAGCGCAGAAAAACATTGGCAATCGCAACTGCCTCTTCGTCTCCCCAGAAAGCGACTCTGCCGTCCTCCACACTGCTGATCTCATAGCCGAGATCCTGTATCTCTCTCTTCAGCACCGCCTCCAGGCCAAAATGGCAGGGGGCGATCAGCTCATATATATTCTTCATACGACTCCTCTGTTCCAGGCCCATGCGCCCGGCCCGCCGCCGCTAAGAAAGCCGCAGAATGCGCTGCCGGGACAGCTCTTCCTGTCCTGTACCCGGCAGTCCGACTCTGCGCTCCTGATCAGCGGATAAAGCCGCCCGAGCCAGATTTTCTCTATCTTAATGCCCGGCCGCCTCTCTTGTCAATCCCCATGTGCTTCCATTTCCCCGCTTATCTTCAGCCCTGCGCCTGTCTCCGGATATCTGCCGGCCCTCCGGATATCCTGTGCCTGTCTCCCGGAAGGCATCATGAGTTAGTCCATGCTCTCCGCCTGCCCGCAGTACGCCCGGAAGCCTCCCACCACACTCTTTGTGCGGTATCCCCGGCGTTCCAGCTCTCTCGCGACCGCCATGCTGAGCGCTCCGCGGTCGCAGTACAGAATGACTGCCGCACCTTTTTCAGGTAGGATCCCTGCGCCGAAATGTCCCTGCGGCACATTCACCGCGCCCCGCACATGCTTCCTGCGGAAGTCTTCTCTGGAGCGCAGATCTATGATAAGGTATTTCCCTTCGCGGGCATACCGTTCCAGTTCCCTTGCTGAGATCGTTTCCATTGCTATCATATCTCCTTTTTTCTATCATATGAAAAAATCAGCCAATGGAAACCTCGCCGGCACCCCTGTCACCGGAGCAGCACCTGTGCGCAAAAAGAGACGCCGAAGCGTCTCTCTTTGTATCATGGCAAACTGACCTTGCTGCGAATTAATACTCAGAACCAGTCTCTTTGCTGTAGCTCTCACAGTTGTCGCAGTTCTTTGCATTCTTGCCGGAAGTATTCGTATTGGATGCATTCTTTGAAGATTTGTTCTGTGACTGCGAATTCGTGCTGCTGGAAGAATTCTGGTTGTCCATATTATTCGTGTTCTTTGACATGATTGTTGCCTCCTGTGTCTTAGTTTTTTGTTGCACTTTTAGTATTTCAAATTTTTTTGAAAATATGTATTGCATTTTTCTGGAAACTATATTATAATCCTACTTGTAAAAAAGATTTACCCTTCAAAACAATTTTTTTTACAAACCCCTTATTAATTATTTATACTCCCCTCGAAACAGCCGGTAGCTCCCCTACCGGCTGTTTCATTTTAACCGATCGTGAAAGCGCAGAAAATATATCCAATCAAGCTTATTCAGTCGTTTATCCGGTCAGATTTATCCGATCCTGCGGGAGCGCAAAAAGGAGCGGCCGCTAAACAGTCTCTCATCCGTCCGGATACCGAACGGGCTGTTTCGCAGCCGCCTCTGTATTTTTTCATATCTTCCGGCGGCAGGTCTGCCGCCTGCCTGTCACTCACGCACCCGATGTCCGCACATCTGTCCTTTCAGCGTCCGCCGTCTGCAGGTTTATCCTGCACATGCCTGTCCTTCCGGTGCCTGCCGTTTTTCCTCAGGCCGCTTTTTCTCAGGCCTTCTTATTCCTGTCCGTATATAAATTCAGGCCGTTTTATTCCTGCCCGTATATAAATTCATGCAGCTTCGCAAGCGTCGGCTCCCAGTCAGGCACAAGCATATCCTGTCTGTTCACATAAATCACACTGTACATGTTGTCGTACGGAACACGGTCTGTCTCGAATGTGTACTGCAGCATATCCGGCACCTCGGTCAGCATGCTCCATACCTCGGTCTGCGGGATATTTGTCGTCACATATCCGAGAAGCCCCTGCATCTTCTCCGTCATCTGCGCAAGGGACATCTGCCGGATCTCCGCGAGAAGCTGCTGGAGCAGGTAGCGCTGACGCTCCGTGCGCTGATAATCCGAGTTGCCCACCATACGGTTCCGCGCGTAGGCCACCGCCTGCACACCGTCGCAGCGGAGGAAGCCGCCCTCATACGGGACATAATGCCCCGTCGGGTCTATCTGGAGCTGGCGGTTGCACATGTCTTCAATATATCCGTTCATTACCTCCGCCTCCGCAGCAGAGATCTCAAGCGATACGCCGCCGATCAGGTCAATGATGTCGACCAGGTTCCAGAAGTCCACGGCGACGTAACGGTCAACCTGAACTTTGTAGGTGTCTGTCACCGTCTCGCAGAGCAGCTGCCCTGCGCCTTTCGCGTAGGCAAAATTCAGCTTCTGGTATCCCACGCCGGGGATGTCCACATATGTGTCGCGCATCAGGGAAACCATCGTGACGCGGTTTCTCTTTCTGTTGACCGACACCAGGATCATGCTGTCGGAGTTGCCGTTCCACGTCTGGTCCTGCCTGTCGACACCGACCAGAAGCACATTGTAGATGTCATCATTGGACACCGTCTCCCGGCTCGCGATGCTGCTCATCTGGTCATGGATGCTCGCCAGCTCATCGGAGGTCACCTTAACGCCCTGGCGGTCCGCATCGCTGACGGTCTCTTCCTCCATCTGCTCGACCACCTGCTGGGGAAGGGTCTCGATCGTATTCACTTCCTCATCCGGCACGTAATTGATATTGCTGTACAGGTCACGGCCCATCTTGTAGATCAGACCGCCGCTGACCACCACAATTCCCAACACAATACACAAGCTGATACAGAATACTTTTTTCGTATTCATCCCGGTCTTTTTTCGTGCATTCCCGGCACGGCGGTTCATGTCGTTCCCCCGCGGACCGGACGGCTCTCTTCTGCTGCCTGGCATCCTCATTTCCTCCTGCATCTTTCTCTTCTATCAAAAATTTTTCTTCAATAATTTCTCATCAGAAAACATTATCACCAGAATTGCAAAAAATATCTGGGCAAATGCCGAAAAAGAAAAAAGCTTTCCGAGTAACTCGATCTCGGAAAGCTTCATGCGGAGGATGGGACTTGAACCCACACGATATTGCTACCACAGGCACCTGAAGCCTGCGCGTCTGCCAATTCCGCCACCTCCGCGAATTGGTAAGTCTCGCAACTCACGCATGTTATATTACTATATCCGCTTTAAAATGTCAATATGTTTTTTTCCAAAAGTGAAAATTGTTTTTCTCAAAAAGTGAAAATTTTAAAAAGCATTTGCTTCCCGCCCGGCCGCAGTGTATAATATGGAAACTGCGTTTATCGCGGACAGCAAACCCGAAAGGAACCCTTCATATGAAGAATCAAATGCCCCGCCGTCTGCTTGTCATGTGCGGCGGAATACTGCTCATGGGACTCGGCATCGCCCTGTTCAAGCTCTCCCTCATGGGAAATGACCCTGCCACCGCCCTGCCGATCGCGGTCAGTGACAGGATCCCGTTGTCGTTTGCCGGCACCATGCTGTTCGTCAACGGCCTCTGGTTCGTTCTCGAGCTTCTGTTCGGGCGGCACTATATCGGGATTGGAACCTTTGTAAACTGGCTCGGGCTCGGATACCTCACTACCGCATACACGGATCTGATCACCGCGCACTGGAGCATCCCGGAGGGATTCCTTCCGCGCCTGCTCATCATGTGCGCCGGAGTGCTCGTGCTGAGCCTCGCGGCCTCCCTCTACCAGACGGCGGATCTCGGCATCAGCCCGTACGACTCGCTGTCCCTCATGCTGAGCAGACGCTTCCCTGTGCCCTATTTCTGGTGCCGTATTTTCACCGATTCGGCATGTACGGTCGGCGCCTTTGCGCTCGGCGGCATCATCGGCCCCGGCACACTCGTCTGCTCCCTGGGGCTCGGCCCGTTTATTTCATTTTTTAATGTCCACGTCTCGCAGAAGCTCTGCGGAGCCCGAAAGGAAACAGGCTGAGCAGGCCTTTCATCCCTTCATCTCATCACGCACCTCGATGAAGCATTTCACGGCAAAATCGATGTCTTCCTTTGTGTGGCCCGCGCAGACCTGTGTGCGGATTCTCGCCCTGCCCTTCGGCACGACCGGGTAGGAGAACGCCACGACGTAGACGCCCTTCTCCATCATGCGCTTCGCAAACTCCGCCGCAGTCTTCTCATCATAGAGCATCACCGGCACGCACGGGTGCGTCCCCGGGATGATATCGAATCCATTCTCCACCAGCTTGGCGCGGTAATATGCGGTCACCTCCTCCAGATGATCGCGCAGCTCCGTGCTCTCATCGAGCATCCTGAAAAGCTCGATGCTTGCGCCCGCGATCGCCGGTGCAAGCGAATTGGAAAACAGGTACGGCCTGCTCCTCTGGCGGAGCAGGTCAATGATCTCCCTGTGCCCGGAGGTATAGCCGCCGGAGGCCCCGCCCAGCGCTTTTCCAAGCGTCCCCGTGATGATATCGACCCTGCCCTGCACGCCGCAGTGCTCCGGGGTTCCACGCCCGGTCCTGCCCACAAAGCCGACCGCATGGCTGTCGTCCACCATGACGAGCGCATGATATTTATCCGCAAGGTCACAGACGCCGCGCAGATTGCAGATGGTGCCGTCCATCGAGAACACGCCGTCCGTCGCGATCAGCTTGATCCGCACGCCTGCCGCGTCGGCCTCCTGCAGCTTCGCCTCCAGATCAGCCATGTCATTATTCTTATAGCGGTAGCGCATCGCCTTGCACAGGCGGATGCCGTCAATGATCGACGCGTGGTTCAGCTCGTCGCTGATGACCGCATCCTGCGCCGTCAGGAGCGTTTCAAACAGCCCGCCGTTCGCGTCGAAGCAGGAAGAATACAGGATCGTGTCGTCCGTCCCGAGGAAGTCCGAGATCTTTTTCTCCAGCTCCTTGTGAATGTCCTGCGTGCCGCAGATAAAGCGCACCGAGGCCACGCCGAAGCCTTTCTCATCATAGGTTCGCTTTGCCGCCTCGATCAGCCGCGGGCTGTCCCCCAGCCCGAGATAGTTGTTTGCGCACATGCACAGAAGCTCCCGCCCGTCCGCAAGCGTGACGCGCGCGCCCTGCGGAGAAACGATCGGGGCCTCGCCCTTGAACAGTCCGGCTTCCCGGATGCCCTGCACCTCTTTCGCGTAAATTTCAAGAATCTCTTTTTTATCTGTCATTCTCATCCCTCCCTGGTCAGTTTCTTTGTATCGGCTGCCCGAAGCCGTCAGGCCGGATCGCGCATCTCAGTCATTTATATGCGACCAGTCCAGGATCACCTTTCCGGCGTACCCGGAGATCATCGCCTCAAATCCCTTTTCATAGTCCCGCACATCAAAGTGATGCGTGATGATCGGAGTGATATCGAGCCCGGCCTGGATCATCGTAGACATCTTGTACCAGGTGTCCCAGACCTTGCGCCCATAGATCCCCCGCAGATTCAGTCCGTTGAAAATCACCGTCTCCAGATCGACCGACGCGTTCGCCCCCTGCAGTCCAAGCAGCGCGATATTGCCGCCGTGCTTCATATGGTGGATCATCTGATCCAGCGCCGCCTGCGAGCCGGACATTTCCAGGCCCACATCAAAGCCCTCGGCCATGCCGATATCCTCCATGACGTCCTCGAGCTTCTCCACGCCAAGGTTCACCACCCTGGTAGCCCCGAGCCTTCTGGCGAGATCCAGACGGTACGAATTGAAATCTGTCACCACCACATGGCGCGCGCCCGAGAATTTTGCGATGGCCGCCGCCATACAGCCGATCGGCCCGGCCCCTGCGATCAGCACGTCCTCTCCCAGCATCTCATAGGAGAGCGCCGCATGCGCCGCATTTCCGAACGGGTCAAAGATCGCGTAGAGCTCCTCCGGGATGTTCGGATGGCACGGCCACACATTTGACGCCGGTATCACCAGATATTCGGCAAACGCACCGTTGCGGTTCACGCCGACGCCCTTCGCGTTCTTGCAGTTCTGTTTGTGTCCCTCCAGGCAGTTCCGGCACTTCCCGCAGGTGATATGCCCCTCGCCCGAGACCAGGTCTCCGATGCGGTACCCGCGCACTCCCTCGCCCGTCTCAACCACATGACCGACGTACTCATGGCCCACCGTCAGGCCGATCGGGATCGTCCGCTGCGCCCACTCATTCCACTGGTAAATATGGACATCCGTCCCGCAGATCGCAGTCTTGTGAATCTTGATCTTCACATCGTTCGGCCCCACCTTCGGGACCTCAGCCTGCCGCATCCACAGGCCTTCCTCTGGCCGTTCTTTCACTAACGCCCACATAAAAATATGTCCGCCTCCTTTCTTTCGCAGCAAATCTTTTTGTATGTCATTATTGTATCATAACACTTTCGAAAATGCACGAAATTTCGGAAAATATATATTTCATTTGAAATGTTGACCATATTATTTTAGAAAATACAAAAACACCCCGGTGCGCCGGATTCCTGCCCTTTTCGGTGTCAAAAGGCAGAGATCCCGGCACTCCGGGGCATCCCGTACAGATGATATATAGTTTCTGTCTCAGAAATCCTGATTCAGCGGAAGCACTCTTTCATTCCGTAGGACTCATATCCGCTGATCACCGCGCTGCCGCCGCGCGCACGGATCCAGATCTGGTTCTGCTCATTTCCTGCATAGACATTGTCTGCATGGTTGTTCCGGTACTGATCCGCAAAAATCTCAACAGAGCTCTGATCCAGGAAAATGTGGACGTCCAGCTCCCGCTTTCCCTTCAGGAACAGGGCGCTTCTGGAAATCCCCTGGCTCCATCCGTCCGCCTCGTTCCGGTCCACGCTCATCTGCATCCTCTGAAAATCAAAGGTGCAGACGGTCTTTCTGCCTCCGCCGCAGCGCAGGAAAAGCTCCACCTGCTGCGCATTCGTGGCAGCCAGATCAATCTTCAGCTTTATCTCACAGCTGACCCCGTCCCCCGCCGTCAGGGCGAGCGCCTCGTCCCCGACCGAAAACCGGTTCATCCTGCGCGCATCTGTCCGCAGCGTCTGCAGCTCTCTGACCGGCACAAACTGCAGTGAAAGATCCGGCATCAGGCGCACCTCTCTCGGAAGGGCGAAAAATCCGCACCAGCCCTCCCTGTAGGTCGGCCCGGAATCCTTCCAGAACGGCGCCGCGGCCACTTCGTTCGCCCAGGCTGTCACAATCCGCCTGCCGTCCGGCGCCTCAAAGGACTGCGGCGCATAGAAATCCATGCCCCAGTCCATCTCCCCCGCCCTCTGGCAGTCAAACGTTCCCGTGTCGTAATCAAAATCGCCCACGAAATACACAGCCGTGTGGTCTCCCGCCCCCATCGGCGAGAAGGTGAGCACATATTTGTCCCCAAGCCGGTAAAAATCCGGGCACTCCCACATATAGCCCCATTCTCCGCGGCTCTCCGCCAGCACGTTGACGTAAGTCCAGTGCAGCAGATCCTCCGAGCGATAGAGCAGCGCCTGTCCCCTTCCGCCGCAGTCTGCGGCGCACACCAGATAATACCGGTCCCCGTGCTTCCAGACCCTGGGGTCACGGAAATTGCGCTTCCGGATCCCTTCCGGCGCTCTCAGCACAGGGTTTCCTTCATATTTCTCAAAGTGAACCCCGTCCTCGCTGAAGGCCACGCACTGGCTCTGCTCCAGCCCATCCGCATGATACGCCGTGCCGGTATAGATCAGAAACAGCCTGCCGTCATGCTCAACCGCGCTTCCGGAAAAGCACCCTCCACGAAGGTAATCATCGTAGGGCTCGCTCGGCGCGAGCGCGACCGGCAGATATTCCCAGTGAAGAAGGTCTTCGCTGACCGCATGGCCCCAGTGCATACTGTCCCACATCCCATAATACGGATTGTGCTGGTAAAAATAGTGATATTTCCCGCGGAACCAGATCAGCCCGTTCGGATCGTTCAGCCATCCTGTCTGCGGCATAAAATGGAAATGCTGACGCATCCTCCCATTCCTGATCAGCTCTTTTTTCTGGTCGGTCTCCTGCTGTGCTTTCCGGATCCTCTCCAGCATCAGTTCTCTCGGCATGCTTCCGTTTCCCCCATTCATTCTGCATCTGTACTGTCCCGGACAGCCTCCGCTCTGCCTTTTGCCGCACACCGGGACTGTCTGTCAGATTTTCTTTCTTACTTTTCGGATCTTCAGGTCTCCTTCCTCCGCATACAGGAACAGATGTCCGTCCCTCTGCAGAAAACAGCGGCCCGTCATCGCGGCCTGTCCGTCAATCAGCACCCGGACAACAGAACCCTCCATGCAGATGAAGCATTCCAGCTTCCTGTCACATATATTATAATAATCTTTCACCGTTGACAATACAGTTCCCCGGGAAATCACCTCGAGCTGGCAGTATTTCTGCTCCATATCAATGAAAAAGTGAACCGCCTCGCTCAGATCATCCATGCTCCGCAGATACATGCCAAATTTTCTCGTCTTCTCAGAAATCTCCAACGAACAGTGTATCATGTTATTTCCAGGGCAGACACCGTAGTCCACCATGGCAAAGCTCCCTGAGGCATCCAGAAGAAATTCTTCCTCCCGCTCCGGGCCGCCGCTGCGACGAGCCGGAATCCGTATCTGCCTCTTCCGCTCTTTCATCTCAATCGGGACAAGATTCCCGGCTTCATCCTGCGTAAGTTCCATTACAGACAGATTTCCAGCCCACTCCCAGCTTCCTCTGTCGCTGTCCCCTGTCCTGCCAGGTACAAAACCGGCCAGAAAGATTCTTTCCCCATCCGTCACCGGCTTTGCAGCATACAAAAATTCACTGTCAAAATAATCCTGTACCGGCCTTTGCCAGCGCTTCTCCCCTTCTCTTCGCAATCTGTAAAATACCTTTTTCCTGTTTCCACCGACAGAGTAGAACAGATACTGGAACCTGCCCCTGTCGAACAATACGGCACATTCATGCTGGTGAGCCTCGTATGGAACCCAGTAATCCTCTGCCATCCTCCAGCTCTTCATATCCTCACTGACCATCTGTGCAAGAACCCCATCCCTGCCTGCCATCAGGCCTTCTTTGCGTGCAGTGATCAGCATATGATATCTTCCGTCCTTTTTGTAAACAAAAGGATCCCTCCAGTCCGTTTTCCTGTATCCTTCGGGCGGAGTTGAAACAGGGTTCCCGGGATCCTTTGTCCAGTGATCCAGATCCGTACTCACCGCGTGGCAGATTGTCTCCCGGCATTCTCCCTGTGTGGAAAAGCTCCGTCCCAGATAATATATGTGGAACATTCCATTATCAAAAAATACTGAGCCAGTTCCGCAGGAGGCGCTGTCACATTCCCCCTCTCTGCCGAGCGGAATTGCAAGCGGATGTTCTGTGTACTCCTGAAAATCATCCGTAGAAATATGCGCCCACTGATGCCTTCCTCCCGGAAGCCTGTGATGATCTCTGTCCAACAGATAAAAAATGTGATATCTTCCTTCATGACAAAAGGGGATCACATCCCCTGCAAACTCGTGCGGATCCCCAGGTTTATAAAAATACATCGTTCCACACCTGTCCTTTCTTAAAGTGCTCCCAGCAGTTCCGCGTCCAGCGCTCTCCACACCTTTTCAAAATCCCCATCCTCCGGGCACTGCACGGCTACCACCAGACCCGCTTCCGGCAGTACAGTCGTTATCTGTCCAAACGCGCCGTCCGCCCGGTAAGAATCCGGATAAGGACTTCTCCAGAATTGATAGCCATAGCCGCAGCTCCACCATTTTCTGTCATCTTTCTCATCCGTAGCAATCTGAAACGCCGTCGCCTGCCTGATCCATTCAGAAGAGAGGATTCGCCGGCCCTTCCATATGCCATCAGCGAGATACAGCTGACCAAGCTTCATCATATCCGTAAGTCTCATCGCAAGTCCGCTGGCGGCAAACGCATGTCCTCTCACATCGTGTTCCCACGCAGGCCAGCCCTGATCCAGCTGTGAAAAAAGTCTCTGATAAAGATACTCTCCAAGATGTATCCCGACAGCCTTTTCCACCATGCGTCCGGCAAGCACTGTGTCCCCATTAGAATAAACGAAACGGCTTCCGGGTTCCTCCAGCACTTTCTGCTTCATCAGATAAGCTGTGTAATCCGGCAGACCGATACCTGTCCTCCGCTCCTGATCCATCAGGTACGCACGTCCAAAACCACTCGACATTGTAAGCAGATGCCGCAGATTGATCTGCAGCAGCCAGGGCTGCGGGGCTGCAGGAACGTATTCCGGAAAATAATCCGCCAGGCGATCCTCCGGAGATAGTTTTCCTTCCTCCACCGCAAGCCCGACAGCAGTGGAGACATAGCTTTTCGTATGGGAATAAATATTGCGCGGAAGATCGCTCATAAAATGATGTTCCAGAAGAATCTGCTTTTCATCTCCCACTGCAATTCCTTCTATCTTCAGCTCCCGCTCCTGCGCATATGAAACAAAATCCCAAAATAGTTTTTCCAGATCCACAGCAATTCGTCGAGTAGACAGTCTCGACACTCCTTTCTCAATTTTATTTTGTGAAAGGCTTGCCTACTGCCCCTCACAGAACCG
>CANRBX010000078.1 GCA_947628955.1 uncultured Lachnospiraceae bacterium
ATTTTTACGGAAAACTCAGAATCGGGGAATTTGAGGCATCCGGGCAGGCTATAACGAAATTTACCTTTCAAAACTGCCCCGGAATACTTGATTTTTTCACGTCATTAATGTTATCATATAATACACATTTTTCTGCGGTTATTATCTATTTCCCCTGTTTTTATGCAAATATCCATGATTATTTTCTCGCTTTTTGGCATAGTCTTGCATGAAATAACGAATATACTATCAGATGAGGTGTCTTTATGGCGACAAGCAGGGACGTGGCAAAGCGCGCCGGGGTATCCGTTGCGACAATTTCAAGAGTATACCTGTACCCGGAGCAGGTGCGGCCCGAGACCAGGGAACTGGTTCTTCGGACTGCAAAGGAGCTTGACTACTATCCGAATCTTGCGGCCCGGAACCTGAAATCCAGCAGGAGTAATTCTCTCGGTATCATTGTCAGCGATTTCACGAATCCGTTTTTCTTTCAGGTCATCGAGCAGATCAACAAACGGCTCGAAAATACCGATTACCAGCTGCTGACCTTTTCCGACTCCGGCAGCATTTTTTCCAACAAAAAATTCAGCCGCTACATTCATTCCGGGCAGCTTGACGCTTTTATGTTCACACCCATGTTTTTCAGCGAAAAGGACCAGAAGTTTTTCCAGCACATGAAGCCCTACTGCCTGCAGCTATACAACGACTTCTATGACGATCTGGACTCGCTTGTCATCAACGACCTCTATGGCACATACATCGCTGTCCGCTATCTCCTGCAGCAGGGGCACCGCCGGATTCTCGTCCTAAATGTGCAGACGCACGGGAAGGATCTCCGCTGCGAAGGTTATCTGCAGGCATACCGCGAGATGGGCCTGACCCCGGAACCCGGCTACATCCATCAGTGTCCGATCGGGCATAACAGTTCGAAGTTCATCGAAAAGCTGATCCCGCAGCTTCGGCCCACAGCTATCCTGTGCCACGCAGAGACGCTCTCCATCTGGACGCTCGCCGCCCTCAAGGCGCTGAACCTGAGCTTTCCCGAGGACGTCAGCCTGATCATATACGATGACCATCCATGGGCGGAGGTCATGGGAATCACCGCCGTCTCGCAGCCGATCCCGCTCGTCGGCACCACGATCGCGGAAATGCTTCTCGAGGCGCTCAGCTCCGGGAAACCGCGGCCGGTTGTAAAAAAAATGATCAGACCGGAGCTGACTCTGCGGGAGAGCGTGCGCCCGGTATGATCACTGTGAAACTAAAACAGGAATTTCTAAACCGTCTGTCATGACGCCCGGATGCTTTGCGGCAGCCCTGAGATTACGCGCACAGCTCTTCTGCCTCGCCCTGCCGTTCTGCCAGGATCAGCTCTGAAAGTGCGTTCAGCACGGTCGCGCAGAGCATCAGGATCTGTCTGCAGTCGGATTCCGGCGTGTGGGCCGGCTCTCTCATATAGCTTCTGTGCGCTCTCGCGATATATGCGTACAGCTCCGCGCGGCTGCCGATCTCTTCTGCAGCCTTCTGCGCCTCTTCAAAGATCTTCCGCCCCTCCGGCATCCAGACCAGCACGCGCATATGGCATTTCATCCTGCTCTCATACATGCAGTGATCCTTCAGGTTTCCCCAAAATGAGGTATTGTGCGGGTATGTAAAATAGTCTGCCAGATAGTGCATGACCACCCCTGCCCTGCGCCAGATGACGCGCTCATTTTCCTCCCCCTGCGAGGTGTCATCCAGGATCTGCCGCATCAGTTCTTTCAGCGGCATAAAGGTGCCATTGTATTCGTGCGGCTCCGCGAACATTTTCGGGTTCAGGTCCGGCAGAATGGATCCCAGGCAGAACGCCTTTTTGTGCCGCCGAAGCTCCTCCAGCCCCAGTCCCCTGACAAGATATCCTGCAACGGAGATATGTGTTTTTTTGCGCACGGAAATTCCCTCCCGCTTTCTCAGACTCACTTCTGTTTTTCCTCTGTCCTGTCAGTTTACCCTGACACTGCCTGTCCAGTCAAGCTTTATCTGAAAAATTCCGCAGGAAATTCCCGGCAGGAAACCTCTGCCAGTAAATTTCCGGAAGGAAATTTCTGGCGGGAAGTTTTCGGCAGCCGGCCTCTTTCGGGTGTCGCATGGTCTGTCCGCAGAGCGGCCGGCTGCTTTCGGACACCGCAGAGTCCGTCCACATGGCAGTTGGCCTCTTCATCCGGCGCTTCCACGCGTCGCGATCTCCGCGATGTTCACAAGCGTCAGCCCGTGAATATTATTATTTTCCAGGCTCGTAATCAGCGCCTCCGCCGTGTCCAGCGAGGTCAGCACATTCACGCCGGTCTCGATCGCGCTGCGGCGGATCAGGAACCCGTCCTGCGCATGGCCGACGCCCTGCGACGGCGTGTCGATGACCAGGTCGATCTCATGCCCGAGGATCAGGTCGAGGATATTCGGAGACTCCTGCTCGATCTTGCGCGTCATGCGCACCTGCACGTCCGCCTCCATCAGCGCGCGCGCCGTGCCCTTTGTCGCAAAGATGTTGTAGCCGAGCGCCTCGAAGCGCTTCGCGAGCTCTGCCGCCTCGATCTTGTCCGCATCGCGGACCGTCATAATCATGTTCCGGTGCCTCGGCAGGTTGATCCCCGCCCCGAGGAAGGCCTTGTACAGGGCCTCGTCGAAGGTCGCGGCGATGCCGAGGCACTCTCCCGTCGACTTCATCTCCGGCCCGAGGCTGATGTCCGCGCCGCGAATCTTCTCAAACGAGAAGACCGGCATCTTGACCGCAAAGTAGTCCGCCTCCGGCTGCAGGCCCGGCTCGTAGCCAAGCTCGCGGATCTTCGCCCCGAGGATCACCTTCGTCGCGAGCGGCACGATCGGGATCCCCGTCACCTTGCTGATATACGGCACCGTGCGGCTTGAGCGCGGATTGACCTCGATGACAAACACCTCGTCATTGCTCACGATAAACTGGATATTGATCAGGCCGACCACATGCAGGGAGCGGGCGAGCTTCCTCGTGTAATCCTCGATCACGCGCTTGATCTTGCGCGAAATGCTCTGCGCCGGGTACACGGAAATGCTGTCGCCGGAATGGATGCCGGCGCGCTCGATGTGCTCCATGATTCCCGGGATCAGCACATCCTCCCCGTCGCAGACCGCATCCACCTCGATCTCCTTGCCGGCCAGATACTTGTCCACCAGGATCGGGTGCTCCTGCGCGATGCGGTTGATGATGGCGATATAGCTGTCGATGTCCTCATCGTTGATCGCGATCTGCATCCCCTGGCCGCCGAGCACATAGGACGGGCGCACGAGCACCGGATATCCGAGCCGGTGCGCGACCTCCTTTGCCTCCTCTGCCGTGAAGACCGTGTCGCCCGCCGGGCGCGGGATGCTGCACTTCTCAAGGATCCGGTCAAACAGCTCCCGGTCCTCCGCGGCGTCCACATTCTCCGCGGAGGTTCCGAGGATCTTCACCCCCATCTTCATCAGCGACTCGGTCAGCTTGATCGCCGTCTGCCCGCCGAACTGCACAACGGCGCCGTCCGGCTTCTCCAGGCGCACGACATTCTCCACGTCCTCCGGTGTCAGGGGCTCGAAATACAGCTTGTCCGCAATGTCAAAATCCGTGCTGACCGTCTCCGGATTATTATTGATGATGATCGTCTCATAGCCTTCCTTCGCGAAGGCCCAGGTACAGTGCACCGAACAGAAATCAAACTCGATGCCCTGGCCGATGCGGATCGGGCCGGAGCCGAGCACAAGCACCTTTTTGCGCCTGTTTCCTGCCGCGGAGGCCCGGTCACACGCTTTCTCCCCGCACTCACGGCCGTCCGCAGCAGCACCCGTCCCGGACGCCGCAGCCGTCTGCCCCTGCTTATCCGCCCGGAAGCCCCTGCCGCCGGATACCTCCTGCACGCCTGTGCATCCCGGCGCCTCCGCCTCGTTTTCACTTCCGAACACCGAATAATAGTAGGGCGTCTCGGCCGCAAATTCCGCCGCGCAGGTATCCACCATCTTGTAGGCGGCAGTGATCCCGTTCTCAATGCGCATCTGCCGGATGCCGGCCTCCGTGCGGCCCGTCAGCCGCGCGATCACGCTGTCCGGGAACTCGATGCGCTTCGCCTCGCGCAGAAGCTCCACAGTCAGCTCCTGCCTCTGAAGCGCCCGCTCCATCTCTGTCAGGATCGCGAGCTTATCGATAAACCACGTGTCGATCATCGTGATCTCGTGGATCTCTTCATAGGAAATGCCGCGGCGCAGCGCCTCCGCGATCACCCAGATCCGCCGGTCGTCCACGCGCGCAAGCTGTGTCATCAGCTCATCCCTGGAAAGTCCCGAAAAATCGTAGGACAGCAGGCAGTCCACATGCTGCTCCAGCGAGCGGATCGCCTTCATCAGGGCGCCCTCAAAATTGTCGCAGATGCTCATGACCTCACCGGTCGCCTTCATCTGCGTCGTCAGGCTCCGGCTGGCGCTGATGAACTTGTCGAACGGCAGCCGCGGCATCTTGACGACACAGTAGTCGAGCATCGGCTCAAAGCTCGCGTACGTCTTGCCCGTGATCGCATTTCTGATCTCGTCGAGCGTGTAGCCGAGCGCGATCTTGGCCGCGACCTTCGCGATCGGATAGCCGGTCGCCTTGGATGCAAGCGCGGACGAGCGGCTGACGCGCGGGTTCACCTCGATCACACAGTACTCAAAGCTTGTGGGGTGAAGCGCAAACTGCACGTTGCAGCCCCCGGTGATCTTCAGTTCGCTGATGATGTTCAGCGCCGCGGTGCGGAGCATCTGATACTCCTTGTCGCCGAGCGTCTGCGATGGGGCGACGACGATGCTGTCCCCGGTGTGTACGCCGACCGGGTCGATGTTTTCCATGTTACAGACCGTGATGACGTTGCCCGCGCTGTCGCGCATCACCTCATACTCGATCTCCTTCCAGCCCGCGATGCAGCGCTCCACGAGCACCTGCCCGACGCGGCTTAAGCGCAGGCCGTTCTCGAGGATCTCCACCAGCTCCGCGTAATTGTGCGCGATCCCGCCGCCGCTGCCGCCGAGCGTGTAGGCCGGGCGCAGAACGACCGGATACCCGATCTTCTGCGTAAATTCCACACCCTCCGGAATGCTCTCCACAACCTTTGACGGGGCGACCGGCTCGCCGATCTTCTCCATCGTGCTCTTAAATTCCAGGCGGTCCTCCGCCTTGCGGATCGTCTCGGAGGTCGTCCCGATCAGCCGCACCCCCTGCTCGCGCAGGAAGCCGCGCTCATCGAGCTCCATCGCCAGGTTCAGGCCCGCCTGCCCGCCGAGCGTCGGGAGCACGCTGTCCGGCCGCTCCTTCAGGATGAGCTGTTCGACCACCTCGACGGTCAGAGGTTCAATGTAGACCTTGTCCGCGATATCCTTGTCCGTCATGATCGTCGCCGGGTTGGAATTGAGCAGGACCACCTCGATCCCCTCTTCCTTCAGGGAACGGCATGCCTGCGTGCCCGCGTAGTCAAACTCCGCGGCCTGGCCGATGACGATCGGGCCGGAGCCGATCACAAGTACCTTCTTGATTTCCGGATTCTTCGGCATTATCTCTGCACCTCCATCATCTTCATAAAGCGGTCAAACAGGTATCCGGAGTCCTGCGGGCCCGGGCACGCCTCCGGGTGGTACTGCACCGTGAAAATGTTTTTGCCCGTGTAGGAAAGTCCCTCATTCGTCCCGTCATTGACATTCTCAAACGCAGGAACCGCGACCGCCGGATCCAGCGTGTCCGTGTCCACAACGTATCCGTGGTTCTGCGAAGAAATATAGACGCGCCCCGTCGCCAGGTCCCGCACCGGGTGGTTGCCCCCGCGGTGCCCGTATTTCATCTTATGCGTGTCCGCGCCGTTCGCGAGCGCCATCAGCTGGTGCCCGAGGCAGATCGCAAAGACCGGCACGTCCGAATCATAGAGCTTCCGGATCTCGGCGATGATCGATGTGCACTCCTTCGGATCCCCGGGGCCGTTTGACAGCATGATCCCGTCCGGCTTTGCGGCCAGGATCTCTTCCGCGGAGGTCAGCGCCGGGTAGACCGTCACCTCGCAGCCGCGTCTGTTCAGGCTGCGCGCGATGTTGCGCTTTGCGCCGAGATCAAGGAGGGCCACCCTCGGGCCGCTGCCCTCCAGCACGTATTTCTCGCGGCAGGATACCTTTTCCACCACCTTCCCGGTCGTGTAGGAGGCCAGGCGCGGCAGGATCTCTTCCAGAGAGTAGCGCTCATTGGTCGTGATGCAGCCGTTCATCGTCCCCTTCTCGCGGAGGATCTTGGTGAGCGCACGGGTGTCGATCCCGGCGATCCCGGGGATGTCATATTTCAGCAGGAAATTCTGAATCGTGTCCTCAGAGCGGAAATTGCCCGGCATCCGGGATAATTCGCGCACAATAAAGGCATCCAGCCAGGGACGGTCCGACTCCATGTCCTCATAACAGATGCCATAATTGCCAATCAGCGGATAAGTCATAACGACGGCCTGTCCCGCATAGGACGGATCCGTCAGCACCTCCAGATAACCGGTCATCGACGTGTTGAACACGATCTCGCTGATCACCTCGCGCGCCGCCCCGATGCTCTGGCCGGTAAAAACTGTACCGTCTTCCAGAATCAAAAATGCCTTCATATAATCTCTGGCTCCTTTCCTCTGCCGTCATAAAAATGTGCTGCCATATGCTCAAATTGTTACGATTCTATCATATCGCGCGCAGGATTTCAACAGCCTTTGCACGGTAAAACGGCGAAACCACGATTTTCTGAAACGAGTACACAGGCATCTGCCGCAGGGGAGGGCTGCCCGGCCCCTTTCAGAACGAAAGCTGCGGGCGTCCCCGCAGCTTTCCTTTTTCTTTCTGTTTTTCTGCCCTACAGGCTGTTCAGCGCCTCCAGGAGATGGTCGAGCATGTCCGCGTCCGCCGCCCCTCCTGCGAAGCTCACCACGCCGCGCAGAGGCATGTAGCGCATCATCGCCATGCCCATCTCCGCGGATATCGCCTCCGAGGCCGCGTCAGAAGCGTCCTCGCCGGGCCCGAACATTTTGCCCATCTCATTCAGGAGCGGCTGGATCACCTTTGCAGCATCCGGATCCTCCATGATGTCCATGAAGATCGAATCCTTTGTATAGTGCTTTTTCAGCTTCACGGTGCTCTTCACAGTGACCGTCCCGCACAGCTCAATCGCGCGGGAGGACTGGCCGATCTCAACCGTAAACTCTCCGGTCTCCACATGCCAGTCATGCAGGTCCCTGTTCCAGTACGCGAACGCGCGGCTGTCCAGGACGAAGGTCACATCCGTGCTCTCTCCCGGCTGCAGCTCCGGCTTCTCAAAGCCCTTCAGCTCGCGCAGAGGCCGGCGCACCGTACTCTCCTTATCTCCCACATAGAGCTGGATCACGGCCCTGCCTGCGCGGCTTCCGGTATTCGTAACGGTCACGGTGACGGTCAGCTGATCCTGATCCGTGATCTCGGAAGCGCTCATGCGGAGGTCCGAGCAGGCAAACGTGGTGTAGCTCAGGCCGTGCCCAAACGGGAACAGCACGTCCATGTCCTTCCTGTCATAGTAGCGGTATCCGACAAACACTCCCTCACGGTAGTCCGCCTCGTCCGCCTCGCCTCCATAAAACAGGTAAGAGGGATTGTCCTCAAGCTTCCTGGGGAAGGTCTCGGCCAGATGCCCGGAGGGGTTCACATCCCCATAGAGCACGCGCACCGCGGCAAGGCCGACCGCCTGGCCGCCCAGGTACGCCTCCAGCACCGCGCTGACCCTGTCAAGCCACGGCATCGTCACCGGGGAGCCGTTGTGCAGCACAACCACCGTATTTGGGTTGGCCGCCGCAACCGCCTCGATCACCGCGTTCTGGCTCGCCGGCAGGTCCAGATGCGTCCGGTCGTAACCCTCAGACTCATACGAGTCAGGCAGGCCCGCAAAGACGACGGCCACCCTGGCCGAGCTCGCCGCAGCGGCGGCCTCGGCGATCATCTCGTCGGAGGCACTGTCCTGCGCCACACTGTAGCCCTGCGCGTACGTGACGCTCAGGCCCTGCTCCTGCGCCGCCTCCAGCGCAGAGGTCGTCTTAAAGCAGTTGATATGGCTGGAGCCGCCGCCCTGGAAGCGCGGTTTTGCCGCAAACTCTCCGATAAAAGCGATATCGTCCTCCCTGTTCAGGGGAAGAACGCCCTCATTCTTCAAAAGGACCATGCAGTCCTGCGCGATCCTGGCAGCGAGCAGGTGATCCGCCTCCAGATCCCACTCCGTCTCCGGTCTGGCGTTCGCCAGATATTTCTCGCTGACCGTCAGGATGCGCTCCACCGCCCGGTCCACCACGGCCTCATCGAGTTCTCCCGCGCGGACCGCCTCCACGATCTTCCGGTCGTTGATCCCTCCGGATGCGGGCATTTCCAGGTCGAGCCCCGCCGCCAGGCCGGCCACACGGTCGGAGACAGCGCCCCAGTCGCTCATCACATAGCCCTGGAAGCCCCATTCTCCCCGCAGGACGTCCGTCAGCAGCCACGGGTTCTCCGACGCGTAGACGCCGTTGATCCGGTTGTAGGAGCACATCACCGTCCAGGGCTGCGCCTTTTTCACCGCGGTCTCGAAGGCCGGCAG
Source organism: uncultured Lachnospiraceae bacterium (assembly GCA_947628955.1). Lineage (GTDB taxonomy): Bacteria > Bacillota > Clostridia > Lachnospirales > Lachnospiraceae > Choladousia. Next base: position 8,591 of record CANRBX010000078.1, read on the forward strand.
ATAGATCTCGCGCAGCGTGCGCTCATCCACATTGGAGCTGGAGCTCATGCGCCGGTGCTCCTGGCTGTTCGCGGCGAAATGCTTGATCGAAGTGCCCACGTTCTGGCTCTGGATACCGTTTATCAGGGCCGCGGCCATCTCCCCGGCCAGATACGGATCCTCCGAGAGATATTCAAAATTGCGGCCGCACAGCGGTGAGCGCTTGATATTTACAGCGGGCCCGAGAACCACGCTCACCTCTTCGTGCTGGCAGCTCCTGCCGATGGCCTCGCCCATGCTGCCGATCAGCTCCCGGTCAAAGGAGGCCGCCGTCGCGCAGGCCGCCGGCATGCATACCGCCTTGATACTCTCGTTAATGCCAAGGTGGTCGGCCTTGTCGTCCTGCTTGCGCAGGCCGTGAGGGCCGTCCGACACCATGACGGAGCGGACGCCGAGACGTTCTACCGGCTTCGTATGCCAGAAATCCAGTCCGGAACAGAGCCCGGCCTTTTCCTCCAGTGTCATTTGAGAAATCAGTTCCTTTATGCTGCTCATATTTCTTTTCCCACAGCTCCTTTCTCTGAATCATTCCGCGCAAACTATCATGAGTTGCCCGACAATCTCAGCCCGGTCAAAGACGCCCTCCGCCTGAGTCAGGAGAAATCCCGCGTGTCCGTTCTGCGCGGCAGTACGCAAATGCCCGGACGCCGCGCCTACAGCGCCTCTCCGGTCCTCAGATCCACGGTCGACAGATCCCACTCTTCGTGGATCTTCGGCACATCGCTGATCAGACGCTTCGTGTAGGCTGCCTTCGGGTTCAGGATGACCTCGTCCGCCCTGCCGTACTCCACGAATTTTCCGTGCTCCATGATATAGACGGTGTCGGAAATGTAATAGGCCAGGCCGATATCATGCGTGATGAAGATGACCGTCATGCCGGTCTCATCGCGCAGGTTCAGGAGCATGTCGAGGATCGTCGCCCTCGAGCACGCGTCCACCATCGAGGTCGGCTCGTCCGCCAGCAGGATCTTCGGCTTCAGCAGGAAGATCCGCGCGATCATCAGCCTCTGCATCTGGCCGCCGGACAGCTCAAACGGATATTTGTTCGTCAGCTCCTTAAACTCCAGGTTGACAAAATGGCAGGCCTCTGTCATCATATCAAATTTCTGCTGCTTCGACAAGCCTTTCCCGCCGCGCATGTGGATACAGTCCAGCAGCACCGTGTCAATTTTCTGAAATGTGTTGAACGATGAGAACGGATCCTGGAAAATCGCCTGAATGCCCTTCCAGTACTCGCGCTTCTTCCGTCCGCTGGAAATATCCCTCGGCCTGCCCTGAAAGAAGATCTGCCCCTCTGTCGCGCCGCTCAGGCCCAGCAGCATCTTCGACAGCGTCGTCTTGCCGGAGCCGGACTCACCTACGATGGAGACAAATTCCCCCTCATGAAATTCAAAATCCACGTGGTCCACCGCCACCGTGCGCTTGTTTCCGAAGCCGAAGACCTTGGTCACGCCCCTGCCGGACAGACAGAGAGGCGCTTTGGTGAAATCCTTCTGTTCACGTACCTGGTCACTCATTCCCATACACCTCCCTCAGCTCGTCCACGCCCAGCAGGCAGCGGTACATCCGGTTTTCTTCAAATGCTCTCTCCGGAATGGCAGAATACCTGCACTCCGGCCTCGCATACCTGCAGCGCTCCGCGAAGCGGCAGCCGTCCGGCGGGCGCTTCAGGTTCGGCGGGGCGCCCGGGATCGCGGTCAGCTTCTGCCCGCGCGTCCCTTCCTCGGGCACCAGGATCGACTTCATCAGCCCGTGCGAGTACGGGTGCACCGGGTCGAATACCATCTGGTCCGCCGTCCCCTTCTCCACGAGCTGTCCGGCGTACATGACCATGATATCGTCCGTCACATTGTAGAGAAGCGGAAGCTCATGCGTGATGAAGAGCATTGACTTGATGTAGCCCTTGTCCATCAGCTCGCGCATCATCCGGATCACCATCTTCTGGCTGGTCACGTCCAGGGCCGAGGACGGCTCGTCGGCGATGAGCACCTTCGGGTTCAGGATCGTGGAGACCGCGATCACGGTGCGCTGCTTCATGCCGCCGGAGAGCTCCACAGCGTGCTTGTTCAGCGCCTCGGGGGGAAGTCCCAGCTCCGCGAAGCGCGCCTCGGCCATCGCCCGGATCTCTTTTTTGTCCTTTTTCGGCTCGTGCGCGTGAACCACATCCTCGATAAAGCGGATGATCTTCTGCGTCGGGTTGAGCGCGTTCATCGCGGCCTGCGGGATATAGGCGATCTCCGTGCCGAGGATCGTCTTCCGCACCGTATCCGGATCCATGCCGGAAATATTCTTCCCGTCGATGATGATCTCCCCGCTCATATAGTGCAGCGGCGGAAAATAGTATCCCATCATCGACAGGGCCAGCGTAGATTTGCCGCAGCCGGACTCGCCCGCGATCCCCAGGCTCCTGCCCTCCTCGATCGTAAAGGAAACGCCATCCACCGCGTATACATCCTCGTGAAAACGTGTCATATACTTTGTCTTGAGGTTTTTGACCTCCAGCATTGCTTTTCCCATAGCTTCCTCCTTAATCCCGCAGTGTGGGGTTGAACACCTGATCCAGACCCGTGTTCATCAGGTTCAGAGAGAACGAGATGAGGGTGATCGTCAGGATCACGGGGAAGTAAGCCCACCACGAGCCATTCGTATGGGCGGAATAGAGCATCGCCCAGTTCATCATCAGTCCCAGCGTCGGAACCTCGGTCGTCTTCGGCCCGAGTCCCAGGAGGCTCAGCTGCGCCTCACTGAGGATGCCGGAGGAAACCTGAAGGATAAACGCCATCACTACATAAGAAGCTATGTATGGAAGAATGTCCGTCAGCACGATGCGGATCAGGCTGTGCCCGGACAGCTTGCTCAGATTCACATGATCGCGGTTCCGGAGGCTGATCACCTGTGAGCGCACGCTGCGCGCCGTCCAGGTCCAGCTCGTAAAGCCGATCACGATCGCCACCACGGCCGCGCCGCGCTGCTCCTGCCCGATCGAATAAGAGATAAGGATCAGCAGCACGAAGCCCGGGATCACAGTGAAGATATTTGTGACAAACATGATGATATCGTCCAGAATACCGCCCACATAGCCGGCAAGCAGGCCGAAGGTCAGCCCGATCAGCGTCGCGACGACGCCTGCGATCAGGCCGATGCGGATCGACGTCCCCGTGGCGCTGACCAGCTCTTTTAAGACGTCGCGGCCGAAATTGTCCGTGCCGAGAGGCAGCGTCTTCACGTTCGCCACGTCGCCCGTATTTACATAATCCGTATCAAGGATCTTTTTCGTCTCTTCCAGCGTGCCCTCGTCGTTTGCCTCGGCAATGCTGATGCTGTCCCCGGAGCCCATCTCCTTAAGAGACTTGTCCAGGCGCCCGTAGTAGAGGATCTTCGCGCGGATCATTCCCTTCGGCTTTGCCGAGGGATCGTAATATTCATCCCACATCTCGAGCATCTTCTCGGTGTCGTTCGTGTCAAGATCGGAGATGTCCGCCCCGACCGCCTCGAACCACTCGACCATCGCCACCTTGTCCTCCTCCGAGAGGCTCGTGGCCAGACGGTTTTCGGCCGCGTCCGGCAGGCGGAAGGTCGAGACCGGGGCCTTCGTCGCGTCGTAGAGGGACACATAGGTGCCCGGCTTCGCGAACGTGCCGACGCCGATCTGCTCCAGCGGATTGCCCGGGTTGATCAGCGGATAGATGAACATGGTCAGCAGGATCGCCACAAAGATGACAAAACCTGCCATAAATTTGGAGGAATGGAATACCTGACGCAATGTATTTTTCATGTCCGCTTCCTCCTTTACTCAAACTGCGCGGCCTTGACACGCGGGTCGATAAAGCCGTAGATGATATCCAGCAGAAACGTCATGACAAGCACCATGATCGTGATGATCAGGGTCGTCGCCGAGATCAGCGGATAGTCTGCCGATGTGACGGCCGAGTACATCGTGCTGCCAAGCCCCGGGTAGGAGAAGATGATCTCCGCCACCAGCGCGCCGCCGATCATCGTGCCGATGCTCATGGCCAGGCCGGTGACCTGCGGAAGCATCGCGTTGCGGAACACATAACCCACGATCTTGCGGTCCTTGATGCCCAGGAAACGGGAATATTTCACGTAATCCGCATTCAGCTCGTAGATGGACATGGAGCGCATGCCCACCGCCTGGCCGCCGATCGAGATGATGACGATCGACCAGAACGGAAGCTGGTAGTGGGAAATCACGGACTTGACGAAATCCCAGCTCAGGTGCGGGATCATATCGAATGCGTAGCCGCCGGAGATCGGCGCGACTTTCAGATACACGCCGAAGATGACCAGCATGATGACCGCCATGCCGAACGCCGGGACATTGCCGAGGAAAAGCGCGATCGGGAGAAGCACCTTGTCATACCCCTTGCGGATGTAGGCCGCCAGTGCGCCGAGCAGGTTCCCGAGGAACCACCCCACGAGGATCGCCGGCAGCTGCAGGGCAATGGTCCAGCCGATCGAGCTGGCAATGATATTGCTCACGGAACGCGGATACTGGCTGAAGGACAGCCCGAAGTTCCCGTGGATCGCATTCCCGCAGAACCTGAAAAACTGCTGGATCATCGGCAGATCCGTGCCGAATTCTTTCTGATAGCGCTTATAGATCTCCGCCACCGCGGACGCGTCGCTGTTGCCGCCCGCCAGCTTGCCGGTGATCGAGGCCACGGGGTCGGCAGGCATCAGGCGCGGCAGGATAAAATTCAGGATGACAGCCACAATGAACGTGACGACGAACCACAGCAGCTTCTTCCCGAAATATTTTCTGTAACCTTTCATGGTACGTCCCTCCTTGTAAAAAGCTCTTCAAAAGGAAGGGGCTGCCGCTCGATGACCGTCAGGGCACAGTATCCGCCGTCCGCCCGGTCTTCGCGCCGCCCGTCCGCGGCAGAGCGCATCCGCCGCGGGTCAGACGACCGTCTCAGACATATGGGGAACCGAAGGATCACGATCCCTTCCGATACATTTTGCGGCAGCCCCGCCTCAGGCTGCCTGTCAGCCGACTAATTCAAGATTGTACAGCGCTGCAATACCGAAACCGTCGGTGCAGTCTGCCGGAGGAACGAGCACTTCCGTGCCGTCAGCCATCGTGTAGGTGCTGCCCTCATACGGGTAGTTCGTCCATACAGACTCGTTCACCGCGTGGAAGACAGAAGGACGATACATCAGAGAGAAGCTCGGAACCTCTGTCAGGTAGATCTTCGTCAGCTCTGTGTAGAGATCCTTCAGCTCAGCCTCGTCCGTGGTAAGCGGGATCTTCTTGATCAGGGCATCCGCTTCCTCATTTTTGTACTGGCCCCAGTTGCCGGACCAGTTGTTGGTAACTCCTACGTAGTCCATGCCCATGAACTGGTTGATGCGCGTCCACGGATTGGACGGTGTGGAAGCGTCCGGAGACCACATGAAGATCGCATACTCGGTCTGATCCGGATCCGTAAATACGGTGTTGTAGGAATCCGCTTCCGGATAGTATGTCGTGATCTCAACGCCGATCTTCTGTCCTGCCGCAGCGACAAGCTCCATGGAAGCCTGCCAGTCTGTCCAGCCGTTCGGGCAGACAGCGTTCAGGGAGATCTTCTCGCCGTTGTACTCGCGCCAGCCGTCGCCGTCGGAGTCCACAAGGCCCGCCTCATCCAGAAGGGCGATCGCGCCGTCCACGTCGTTGCCTGTCCACTGGAGGTCGGCCACCGCGTCATGGTCATAGAGCGCCTGCTCGCCGTCGGTCGGGTTCATCAGAGAACGCGGAACATCCGCGAAGCTCGGGGACTGGCCGGTCATGGCATTTGCGATGATGGAATCATAGTCTACCGCGATCGCGATCGCCTTGCGCAGTGCAGGGTTCTCAGCGAGTACCGGCATGTTCATGTTGTACCATGCGGTCGGCATCGTCAGGCACACGCCGTACGGAGCCTCTTCATAGTAAGTGGAGATCGGAAGCCCGTCCTCCAGCCACAGGTTCTGGACGTTGCCGATGAACTGCTGGCAGACGTCAACCTCGCCGGCCTTCAGAGCATTCTCGCCTGCCGGGTTGTCCGCGTAGATCGCGTGAGCAATACACTTCGGAACCGGGAGCTTGCCCCACATGGAAGCATCCTGCCCCCAGTAATTGTCGTCACGTACGAACACGACCTTCTGGTCGTCCGCGAAATACTTCGTATACGGGCCGGACCATACCACGTCGTCGCCCGCGTCGTTCAGGATCGCCGTAGCGTCGCCGCCGTTGCGCTCATAGCAGGTATCGATCCATGCAGCCTGCGCAATCGGGGTCAGCTCGAGGAAGTCGAGGATCTTCAGCGGGTTCACCGGGGCTCCCTCGTCGTTGAGCTTCGCGTTGATCGTAACGTTCTTACCCTCGCCCTCTACAGACTCGATATACGGGCCGTAGCTGGAGCCGGTGCCGTTCGCAATCTCCACGCCGACGTCGAAGGTGCGGATCACGTCAGCCGCCGTGACGTCCGTGCCGTCGGACCACTTCGCCGCATCCTTGATCGTGAAGGTCAGGGAGGTCATGTCGTCGTTCCATTCGTAGTCGTCATTTGCGAGCAGGCCATAGAGCTTGCCGTCCAGGACGTTCCACATATAGAGCGACTCGAACATGATCTCGCGCCAGCCTGCGCCTGCCGCGATACCCATTGAGTTGTTCTGGTTCGTGCCGATCGGGTTCCAGCTGTTGACAGCGCC
>CANRBX010000079.1 GCA_947628955.1 uncultured Lachnospiraceae bacterium
CCATGATTACAATTCCTCCTAAAATGTAATATTGTTAAAAATCTGTCGGGCCGGGCACACAGCCCGTGCTCAACCTACTTGATATTCTAACCAATTTATCCTGAAAATTCAAGTGTTAATATGCACTGCCAGAAAAATTTTGTGGACTTTTTGAATCACATTCGCTATTATGTTTCCAGGATGTGCAAAGTGCCGACTTACAAAGAGCGCCCGTCCGTTTTCTCATGCATCCTGACGGTGCGTGCCTGGTGCCCTCTGGTATAAATATACAGAGGCCGGGGATCGGCGCCAGCCCGAAAATCAAAGAAAGGATTTCCTGTTTTATGCGTATAAATTACGATTTTCATCTTCACTCAGACTTCTCCGGGGACTGCAGCACGCCCGCCTCACAGATGATCGGGCAGGCAGTCCGGCTGGGGCTTGAGGGCCTGTGCTTTACAGAGCACGAGGATCCGGACGCTCCCCCCTCCGACTGTGACTTTTCGGTCGATTTTGCCGCATACTTCAGCCGTATGGAAGAGCTTCGCGGTCAGTACCGCGGTCAGCTCCGGATCCTCATCGGCATGGAGTTCGGCCTGATGCCCCATCTCCCCGAAACGCTCCGCGCGCTGCTCGCGCAGCGGCCCTTCGACTTCGTCATTGCCTCGCAGCACTTTGTCGGCGGGAAGGATCCCTATTACCCTTCCTATTTTGAAGGGCGCTCCGAGCGCGCGTGCTATGAAGAATACTTCCGTGTAATGTACGAGAATCTGCTGCTGTTTGACCCTTCCTCCTTCGATACGCTCGGCCATATGGACTACATCGTCCGCTACGGCCCGGGCCGCGGCCGCGATTACACATATGCCGCGTACGCGGATTATATCGACCCGATCCTGCGCTATCTCATCGAACACGGCAAATGTCTGGAGGTCAATACATGCGGTTTCAGGTACGGGCCCGGCGAGCCGAACCCATGCACGGACGTCCTGCGCCGCTACCGTGAGCTCGGCGGAGAGCTGATCACCGTCGGCTCCGATGCACATGCGCCGGAATATCTGTGTTACGGTTTTGAACGGGCGGCTGAGCTGCTGACCGGGCTCGGCTTCCGCTACTACACCGTTTTCGAGCGGCGGGAGGCCTCTGTGATGTCTTTCCGGTGAGGTCCGGCGCCGCAGCCTTTCCTTTTCTGAATCTTCATACGCAGGTACGCCGGCCCTGCCGGGGCCGGCTGCTGTCCTGCTCAGATGTGTTCCGGCTCCGACCGAACCGGTCCGTTTAGCTGTGTCTCGGCTCCGGCCGGCCCGGCCCGCTCAGCTCAGCGCGCTCCCGAGCGCGTCATATGCCCGGAACGCGTCATTAATATGGTACATCTCGTTTTCCGGGTCTGGGCCCCATCCGGCCGTCACCAGAATGTAGATATGATCGTAGATCCTGGCCGCGCTCGCCAGGCAGTGGCCGGCCTCTTCCGTGAATCCGGTCTTGCCGCCGATGATCTCCCCGCCCGTCACGATCTCGTCCACCGTGGCCTTAAACAGAGTGCTCCAGAAGGTAAACCCCTCCGGATGGATGTCGTTTGGGTCCACCGAATAGTGATGCGTCGTAAACACGTCGAAAAACGTCTCGTTCTGGATCGCGGCGCGCAGGATCTTCGCGATCTCCGTACAGGTTGAAAACTGCTCCGCGTCGTGAAGTCCCGTGCAGTTGACAAATTTCGTCTGCACCAGCCCCAGATCCGCGGCCTTCTGGTTCATCAGATCCACAAACGCGCTCTCCGAGCCCGCCGCCTGCCTGGCCAGCTGGATGCAGCACTCCGCCCCGGACGGGAGCAGCGCACCGTACAGCAGGTCGCGGATCTTTGCCGGCTCGCCCGGCTCAAATCCTGCGCGCGAGGCGTCCTCCTCGTAAAGCTGCTCATAGAAATCCTCCGACATGTGGATCGTCTCATCCAGATCCGGGATATGCTCGATCGCCACAAGCACCGTCAGGATCTTCGTCATGGACGCCGGGAAGATCTTTTCCTCACTGCGCTTTGCAGCCAGAGGTTCTCCGCTCTCCGCGTCCATAAGCACCGCATACGGGCTGTCCAGGATCCCAAGATCGACGATTCCTGCGGAAGAGCCGTCCCCGTCCTGCGCCGTGCTTCCGCCCTCCGGGTCACCCTGCTGCGCATCGCCGGCAGAAGGGGCTGCGGCCTGACTGTCGTCTCCCTGGGTACCTTCTCCGCCGGCCGACAGACCATCTCCGGCCGCGTCCGCTTCAGGACTGTTCTGACTGCCTCCCTGGAAAGAGCCGGAGCCGTCCTGAGCCTCTGCCTGCGACAGGCCGCCGTCCTGGGCATCCTCCTGTGAGAAACCGGAACGCTCTCTCTCCGACCTGATATTTATGACGATCGCCGCTGCGGCACACACGATCAGCACCGCAAGGGCCACCGTCAGAACGGCAAACAGCCGTCTGCCGCTGTTCTTCTTTGGTCTTTTCTTCGTCCCTCTCTTTTTGCCGGCGGGCAGGCCGGCATCCCGGATGCGTTTGTCCTCGTAGCGGCTCCCCGATTCTCTGATCCCGTTTTCGGAAAAACCGCCTCCGGTGTATACCCGGGTCGCAATCCCGCTGTCACTGCCGTTGTCCGTGAACGGCCTCTGAACATTATTCATCGCGTTTTCTCCATTCAGGGCCGGCTATATTGCTTCTCAGGATAAACCGGAAGCGGAATCTTCTCTCTTTTCCAGCCCGATCTGACCGGCCGTTTTCTGATAAGCGCCATAACCGGCGTCCTGCAAACGGCCTTCGGAACATTGTCCGGCTCTCAGTTTAGCACAGCTTTTTCCGCGATTCAAGGCCTCTGTGCACAGAGAAAGCGGTCAAACTTCCCGAGTTTGCCGCTTACAGATAGGAAATGGCAAACTCGGGATATATCACAGAGTAAGGTGCTTCAGTCATTTGGGGAAAGGTACCGAAGCAGCCGCACTCATTCACCGGCCAGTTCCCTGCCCTCTACATGGCATTCCTTCTCTGAAAAAGCGATCCCGTAGGTGATCACCCGGTATTTCTTTTTCAGATACGGACGGCCATACTGATTTTCCTCGATCTGCCTTAGGGCCGCCGCGCAGTCTCCTTCCAGATGATCATAATCCCGGGAACGCTTGGTTTCAATGATAACAGCCCGCCTCTGCCCGGGGTCTTCCACCGCGATATCGCTTCTTCCGCTCCCCATCTCATCGTTGGAGCGCACGATATAGCGGCCGTCCAGCAGAAGTCCGGTCAGAAGTGCATGATAATAATTTTCATGATAATCATGGCAGCTTATGGTGTCGTACAGGATGCCCCGGATCCGTTCCTGAAGCGCCTTCGTTTCGCAGTTCCAGAGCTCCCGGTACAGGCCGTCCCTGTGGCTGGGCGCAACTTCTTCCGAAAACCATTCCCGGATCTTCTCCACGAAGATTTCCCGAACCTCCCGGTTGGGGATCACGAAACACGCGAAACCTCTCTGTCTGGATTTGCTTAAGGGGCTTAAAGTCAGATATCCGGTCTGGTACAATACGCTCCACAGCAGTTCTTTTTTGCTCAGTTCCTGATAGGTCAGGTTCAGGACAAGCTTCTTCTCCAGCACTTCCCCGGCGATCAGCTTCTCAATCTCATCCCGGACAGTGCTGTCGGCCTGCTCGATGAAGCTTCGGATAATGTCATTGGAACTGGTGTTATCCCAGTACAGTTCCGGCTCCGCGTTCGGATTCTGGAGCAGCTTGTCACAGTGATTGAGCACGTCCCACGGACAATAGACGTTCGCATTGCCGAAATGATAGCCGTCATACCACTCCTTTATCGGCCCGCAGGCATCGGGCAGTCCATAATCTTCCAGAAGCTTCCGGACATCGCTGTCGGTGAAGCCAAAATATTCGTCATACCGCACGTCAGATATCGTGTCGACCTTCAGATTATTGAGTCCTGTGAAAATACTTTCCTTTGAGACATGCAGGCAGCCTGTCAGAACCGCAAAATAAAGATCAGGGTTGGTCTTAAGCGCCTCACCCAGAAAAACGCGCAGAAAATCTGCCATTTGCTGATAATATCCCCTGGAGTTTGCCTTGTCCAGAGGAACGTCATATTCATCGATCAAGAGAATCACCGGTTTCCCATGGTGGGCATGCAGCATGCGCATGAGGGTGGAAAGCGCTGACTTCAATTCGGTGCTGCTTTGACGTTCAAGAAGTCTTTGCATCGCGTCTTTGTCATGCTGAGCCACCCAATCACTCTCCAGCAGATACAGGAACCTGCCGCACTCATTGGAGAGCAGCGCAGAAAGCATATCCAAAGCGCTTTCAAAAGAATCTCCATTCACTCCTTTCAGCGACAAAAATACGACCGGATATTTTCCCTGATATGCCGCACACACTTCCTCATCCCGGCTGACAGCCAGCCCGCGAAACAGATCGCTGTCCGTTCCCAGCTCAAAAAAGGCTTTCAGCATGCTCATAATCAGCGTTTTTCCGAACCGCCTCGGGCGGGTAAAGAGATTCACTTCCCCGCGCCAGTCGACGAGCCGGCGGATAAATGCGGTTTTATCCAGATAATAATAATCCTCGCGTATGAGCTTTTCAAAAATATCCACTCCTATCGGGAGTTTTTTCCGGGATCCAGCCATGCTTCGCTCCTTTCTGCGGAATCGGTCTCTGATCGCTGAGCTTATTGTACTCCAAAATATCTGAGCAGGCAAGGTACAAGGTTACCTCCATAAAAAGAACGGGGCTGTCGAAAAAACGAGAATATCTGTTTCTACCTCAGGATCGTCCCGCCACCGGCCACATAATCTCCGTCATAAAACACGACGGCCTGCCCCGGCGTCACCGCGCGCACCGGCTCATCAAAAATCACTTCCGCCTCGTCCGGCCCGGTCCTGCGCACCACAGCCCTCGCTCCCGGATGGTTGTAGCGGATCTTTGCGGTCACGGCCAGTTCGCCGCGGATATCCGGCACGCTCATGAAATTCAGGCAGCCGCAGCGAAGACGGTCCGTAAACAGGTCCGCGCTGTCCCCGACGACCACTTCATTCGTCTCCGGGCGGATCTCCGTCACAAACACCGGCCGTCCCATCGAGAGGTTCAGTCCCCTGCGCTGCCCCACCGTATAGTGCGTGATGCCTCTGTGCCGTCCGACCACCGTGCCGTCCGCCGTCACAAAATTCCCCTCAGGAATCTCCCTCCCGCTGTTCCCGCGGATAAAGCCGGCGTAATCCTGATCCGGCACAAAGCAGATCTCCATGCTGTCCGGCTTGTGCGCCACCGCAAGCCCGAGCCGGTCCGCGATCGCGCGTATCTCCGCCTTCTCATAATCGCCGACCGGCATCAGCGTGTGCGCAAGCTGTTCCTGCGTCAGGCTGTAGAGCGCGTAGGTCTGGTCCTTCGCCGCCGTCACAGAGCGCTGCAGGGCATACCGCCCGTTCGGAAGGCGTCCGACCCTCGCATAATGCCCGGTCGCAATATAGTCCGCCCCGATCTGCAGGCTGCGCCGCAGAAGCGATTCCCATTTCACATAGCGGTTGCAGGCAATGCACGGATTCGGCGTGCGCCCGGCCAGATACTCGTCCATAAAGTACTGAATGACCTTTTCGTGAAATTCCTCCCGGAAATTCATGACATAATGCGGGATGCCGAGCTTCTGCGCCACCCTTGCCGCGTCCTCCACAGCGCTCAGGCCGCAGCAGCCGCCGTTCTCGCTGACCGTGTCCTCATCCTCCTTCTGCCAGATCTGCATCGTGACCCCGATCACCTCATATCCGGCCTCCTTCAGGAGGTACGCCGCCACGGACGAATCTACGCCCCCCGACATCCCCACAACCACCTTTTTTTTCTCTGCCATATCTGCTTCCCCGTCCGTTTTTCTGCTGCCGGCCTTCCCTTCCCGCTCCCGACGAAACTGCGGCCGACCGTGTCCGGTACGTCTCTTATATCCCGGGCCTGACGTCTCCTGTGTCCCATGCTCCATGCCCAGTACGCCTCTCATGCCCCAGCCTGACGTCTCCTGTGTCCTATGCCGGTACGTCTCTCATGCTCAGGCCCGGGCGCCTCCCGCCTGTCCTGCACGACAAAATATCCGTCAGAACCTGCGGCCGCCGGAAATACCGGAAAACGCAGGAACTGCATGGAATTTCTCCGTGCCTTCCCATGAGGGGCATACAGCCCGCTTTCATGGACAAGGACCCGGAAAGACGCCATGCAGTTCCGTCCGGTATGACCTCAAAGGTTTAATATTCCTCTTCTTCCTCGCCCTCGCTGATATCCGACTTCGGCTTGGACAGGCCCTCGATCTCGATCCCGTGCTTCTGCGCATAATCCCACAGCGCCGCGTGGATCGCTTCCTCGGCAAGCAGGGAGCAGTGCACCTTCACCGGCGGAAGCCCGTCAAGCGCCTCCATAACGGCCTTGTTTGTCACCTGCAGGGCCTCCTGGATGCTCCTGCCCTTGACAAGCTCCGTCGCCATGCTGCTCGTCGCCACAGCCGCCCCGCAGCCAAAGGTCTTGAACTTCACATCCCGGATGATGCCGTTGTCGTCGATGTCCAGATACATGCGCATGATGTCTCCGCACTTTGCATTGCCGACCGTGCCGACTCCGCTCGCGTTCTCAATCTCTCCGACGTTCCTCGGGTTCTGAAAATGATCCATTACTTTTTCTGAATACATGATAGCGTTCCTCCACTCTCTTATCTTTTCTGGGATTTCCTCACAAAGTCCTCATACAGAGGGGACATGCTGCGCAGTCTCTCCACGATCGCCTTTGTCTTCTCGATCACAAAGTCCAGATCCTCCTTCGTCGTCTCCGCGCCGAGCGTCAGCCGAAGCGAGCCGTGCGCGATCTCGTGCGGCAGCCCGATCGCCAGCAGCACGTGCGACGGATCCAGGGAACCCGACGTGCATGCGGAACCGCTCGAACCGCAGATTCCTTCCATATCCAGCATGATCAGCAGGGATTCTCCCTCGATAAACTGGAAGCTGAAGTTTGCATTGTTCGGCAGGCGCTTTGTGCGGTGGCCGTTCAGCCTTGTATAGGGGATCTCCTTTACGATGCGGTCGATCAGGTAATCTCTCAGCTCGGTCTCCTTCGCCGTGCGCTCCTCCATCGTCGCGAACGCTTCCTCTGCAGCCTTCCCGTAGCCTACGATCCCCGGCACATTTTCTGTACCGGCGCGGCGCTTGCGCTCCTGCGCTCCGCCGTGGACGAATGAGCGGATCTTCACGCCCTTGCGGATGTAGAGAAATCCGATGCCCTTCGGGCCGCAGAGCTTGTGGCCGCTCGAGCTGAGCATGTCGATATTCAGCTCATCCACGTTGATCGGCAGCTGTCCGTACGCCTGCACAGCGTCCGTGTGGAACAGGATCCCGTGCTTTCTCGCGATCTCGCCGATCTCCCTGATCGGCTGGATCGTACCGATCTCATTATTTGCAAACATGACCGAGATGAGGATCGTATCCGGGCGGATCGCCTTTTCGAGCTGATCCAGCTTTATGATACCATTCTCGTCCACATCGATGTACGACACTTCATATCCCTGTTTCTCCAGGTACTCGCAGGTGTGCAGTACCGCATGGTGCTCGATCTTCGATGTGATAATGTGTTTTCCCTTTGAAGCGTACGCCTCAGCCGTCGCTTTCAGCGCCCAGTTGTCCGACTCCGAACCGCCGGCTGTAAAGTAGATCTCCTCCGGCTTCGCGCCGAGCGTGGCCGCGATCGTCTCCCGGCTGTGATTGATCGCCTCCTTGCTCTTCACTCCGATGCTGTAAATGCTGGAAGCATTTCCGTAGCACTCGGAAAAATAGGGAAGCATTGCCTCCAGAACCGTCGGGGAGGTCTTTGTAGTTGCCGCGTTGTCCAGATAAATCAGTCGATCCATATCTATTCTCCTTCCATCAGCCAAGGCAGCTCTGACTGCTGTAGTCCACCTGCTGATCTGCATTTTTTTGCTGTGCTTTTCTGCTCTCATCCACGAGCTGGCTGAGCATGATCTCATCCACCGTCTTCGCGATGCTCTCATTGATCTTCTGCCAGACGTACTTTGTCACGCAAAGGTCGGAACCCTGGCAGCCTTCATCCGTCTGGGCCGAGCAGACGACCGCCTCCAGATTTCCCTCCAGGGCCCGGAGCACGTCGCCGACCGAGATCGTGTCCGCCGGCTTCGCCAGCCGGTATCCGCCCTGTGCCCCGCGCATGCTCATCACCAGCCCGGCCTTCTTCAGCTTCGCAACCAGCTGCTCGAGGTAGCTCTCTGAGATGTTCTGCCGCTGCGCGATACTGCTGATCGATACCGCCTCCTGCTCGCTGTACTGGGCGAGGTCAATGATCGCGCGGAGACCATATCTGCCTTTTGTAGATAGCTTCATCGTTCCCTCCTTCGCCAGGGGTGCATCCTGCTGCCTGTCCTTATTCCCGAGTATTTTACTCGGATTTCGTGTAAAGGATACCACCAGTTTCCGTCCCTGTCAAGAGGGGAACAAAAAAAAGTGCGCCGCATGTCCCGAAGCTTCCGCATGGCTGCCGGATAGCACGCCGGTTCTGCACCGGAGCCGTGCCGCATATATTGTACAAACTCATACACAGGTGAATTATGAACCAGCGCCACTTTCTTCTCAGGGGAACCTTCATCCTCACTCTGACCGGCCTGCTCACAAGAGCGGCGGGATTCTTCTATAAAATATTTCTCTCGCGCACGATCGGCGCCTCGGAGATCGGCCTTTTCCAGCTCACGCTCCCTGTCTGTGCCTTCTGCACGGCACTCGCCTCCGGCGGGATCCAGACCGCGGTCTCCCGCTTTACAGCCGAATCCTATGCGGAAAAAGACAGCCGGGCGGCGCTTCGGATCCTGCTGTGCGCACTGCTGCTCTCCGGCAGCCTCTCCATTTGCTGCGGCATGTTTCTCTTTTTCGGGGCCGGCCAGATCGCAGAGCGCTTTCTGCTGGAGCCGGCCTGCGGACCGCTCCTGAAAATGACAGCGGTCTCTCTCCCGTTTTCCGTCGTCCACGGCTGCATCGCCGGTTTTTTCATCGGAAGGAAAAACATCTCCATATCCGCCGGCGCCCAGTTCACAGAACAGCTGCTGCGCATTGTATCCGTTCTCTTTTTCTATGCAGTCTTTCAGAAAAACGGCAGGCAGATGAACGCTTCCGTCATGGCGCTCGGGCAGATCGCCGGAGAGCTCTCGTCAGCGCTGTTCTGCTTCTGCCATCTGATCTGCGGAAAGAACTCCCCCTTCCGGGAGACCCTCTCTAAGCCGGAAGGCCGCGGGAAAACCGGGAGGATCCTGCCTGGCAGGGCCGATTTTTCCCGCACCGTTTCCGTCTCCGCGCCGCTCGCGCTGAACCGGATGCTGCTCTGCGTGCTCCAGGGGATCGAGGCGGCGCTTCTGCCCCAGATGCTCCGGCGAACCGGCCTCGGCGCGCAGGACGCCCTCGCGGTCTATGGGACGCTCACCGGTATGGCCCTGCCCCTGATCCTGTTCCCGACAGCCGTCACCGCCGCGCTCGGCACGCTGCTCCTTCCGGCTGTCTCTGAGGCGCGCGCCCTTCGCCAGGGCAAAAAAATAACCGGCACCATAGACGCCAGTTTTCGCGGCAGTCTGCTGCTCGGCTTTTTCTTTCTCGGGGCGTTTCTCCTGTTCGGGGGCGGGATCGGGGAACTGCTGTTTCACAGCGCGTCCGCCGGCGTTTATACGCGGAAGCTGGCGCTTATCTGCCCCTTCCTCTACATCAACACGACTCTGGTCAACATTCTGCACGCCCTCGAGGCGACCACGCTCGTCACCGTCTGGAACACGGCTTCCTTCGGGATACGCCTTGCCGCCGTCCTCCTCTGGGTGCCGGATGCCGGCATAGACGGCTACATCGCCGGCACGCTGCTCGGCCAGGCATTTATCACCGCCTGCACGCTGTTCACGCTGCAGCGCAGAAGCGGATTCCGCACGGATCCTGCGGACGCCTTGATCCTGCCGGCGCTCATCTGCATCGCCGCCGGCGCGGGCCCCGTCATATGGAGGGAGCTTTCCGGCGCCTCCGGCGTTTCCTGGGGCTTCCTGGCCCCCGGCGCAGTCCTGTATACGCTTGTGTTCCTCGTCCTGACCTTTGCCCTGCTGTCCCCCAGGGAAACGCACAGGGCCGCCCCCGCCTTTCACACACGCCGGTCAGGAACGGCCTGATACGCCAGGGTGAAGTTTTTTTGCGCGGATGCACAGCTGCAGGGCAGCTTTTCCCGACAATCCCGCGCATCTGCGCGCTTCGGCCACGGATGCGATGCACAGCTGCAGGGCGGCTTTTTCCTGCATGTTCTGCGCATCTGCGCGTTCCGGCCACGGTACACTATGCCGGATAAATGCAGATTTTCGCACCTTCCTCCGCGTTCCGGATGATCGTGATCATATCATCCTGGCTCACCGCAATGCAGCCCTCCGTGTAGGTTCTGGAGCCCATGCAGTGCAGGAAGATCGCTGCGCCCGCCCCGACGACACAGTCCTTGTTGAAGTCAAGGAACATCCCGTAGTTGTAATTCGGAGCATAATCAATCAGGTGCTCCCCCGCGCAGTCATGCGGGTACTCCCGGATATCCGTCAGCTGATTGTAGCGCACGGAATCCGCGCACCAGTACAGATTGGAATCCACCTTCACATAGGGCATCCTGGCCCCCGGGTCGTCCTCGATCCCGAACGCCTGCGTCAGCTCAAATGTGCCCGTCGGGGTCTTCCGGTCCCCCTGGCGCTCCTTGTCGAGCCCATTGTAGCCGACATAGCCACTGCAGTCCAAAATCTGCTCCCAGGAACCGCCGGCCTTCTGGTACATCTGCACCTTTGCGTCGGTTCCTCCCGTGTAGCGCACGAACACCAGCTGGTTCGTCTCTTCGTCCTCTATGTACTCACTCAGCAGTTCCTCCCAGCGGTCTGTATCTGCATCCATGTCCATATTCATCCCCATCTCTGCCTCCGCCCCGTTCACCTGCGCGGGCGCTTCCGCATTTTCCTCCTGCGCGCCTGACGACAGTCCTCCCGCGCCAAGCAGACCGGCCAGCGCAAGGCCGATGCATATACCCCTTCTTATCTTTTCCCTTCCGGACATCACGATCACCCTTTCTTTTTTCGGACAGCCCCCGGCATTTCCCGGGCGGGCTCCGCTATACCGCCTTCCAGGAAGCAGTATAGCGGATATCCTTGCATTTTTCAATGCATTTTCGGTATTAGTGATCGTGGTTCAGCACAATTCTGATCCCATCAGCCCTGCATGAGAACAGACTTCACGTGTTCGATTTCCTCTCTCGTCGCTCTCGCGGCAGGCACATAGTACTGCTTGCTCCTCGCGATCTGGTAGATCTCCTCCTGAGACTGTTCACACTGGTTGCGAAACTGCTTCAGGGTCTGCTTCAGCTGCATATTCTCGGTCTGCGGGATCATCTCACCATAGCGTACCAGTTCGCCGTTGATCCCCGCCAGTGTATCTGACACCATTGTCTTTTCGTCCAGCATCATTTTCCCTCCTTTCTGGTATCGGCACGCATCCTCCTGCGCGCCGGTTCGCCGGAAGGCATCCCGGGCATGCCCTGCGTCTGCCCTCCGCCTGCCTCTACTGCAGAAATTTCATAAGCTGCTGTCTGCTGTCCATTGCGGACTGCGCGGACTTCTGAAAGAACTGCTTTACGCCCGGGTCAGTCGCCTGCTCCGCGTAGGCCTGCATCTTGCACTGCGTCGTCGAAAATCCGCCGATCAGGTGGCGGAGATTCTGAAGATCCAGTTCCGAAATCTCGTTCACAAAAAATCCCTCCTTCCGGGTACTTGAGTTACACTCTTAGTATCTCCCAGAAGGAGGGAATTATTCATATTACAGGATTACAGGAACCGCTTCGCGAACCCTGTAATCGATTTACGGCGCGTATCCGCGCCTTTTATCAGAATCTGCTTCGCACATTCTGATAAGTTATATTACAGGAACCGCAGGCCGTAAAACGGACGGCTGCCGGATCAGCCTGCCAGCCAGTTGTACAGCTCGGCGTACTTTCTCGCGGAGTTCTGCCATGAGAAGTCCGCCGCCATGGCGCGGTCGATCAGCTTATTCCACTCGCGCTTCTTGTTGTAATAGATAGACATCGCATACTGCAGGGTAAAGTACATCTCATGCGCATTGTAATTTGCGAAGCTGAAGCCCGTGCCGGTGCTCTCGTACTCGTTGTACGGGACAACCGTGTCCTTCAGGCCGCCGGTCTCGCGCACGATCGGCAGGGTGCCGTAGCGCAGGCTCATCAGCTGGGACAGCCCGCACGGCTCGAACAGCGACGGCATCAGGAACGCGTCGCAGGATGCATAGATCTTGTGTGAAAGCGCGTTCGAGTAGAAGATGTTCGCGGACACCTTGCCCTGATACTTCCACGCAAAGTGGCGGAACATGTTCTCATACTTCTCGTCGCCGGTGCCGAGCACCACGATCTGGATATCGTTCTGGCACATCTCATCCATCATATGGGCGATCAGGTCAAAGCCCTTCTGATCCGTCAGGCGCGAGACGATGCCGACCATGAACGTCGAGTCGTTCTGCGTCAGCCCGAGCTCCCGCTGCAGCGCGCGCTTGTTCTTGATCTTTTCCTTGCGGAAATTGCGCGCGTTGTAATTATGTTCGATCAGAGTGTCCGTCTCCGGATTGTACTCGTCATAATCGATGCCGTTGACAATGCCGCGCAGGGAATTGGCGCGCGCGCGCATCAGGCCGTCGAGGCCCTCCCCGTAAAACGGCATCTTGATCTCCTCCGCATACGTCTCGCTGACCGTCGTGATCGCGTCCGCATACACAATGCCGCCCTTCAGGTAATTGGCGTCCCCGTACGCCTCAAGCTTATCCGATGTGAAATAATATGCCGGCAGCCCCGTGAAGTCGCGCACCGTCTTCACGTCCCAGACGCCCTGGAACTTGAGGTTGTGGATCGTGATCACCGACTTCATGTCGCGGAAGAACTCGCCCTCGTGGAACTTATCCTTCAGATGCACCGGAACCAGCCCCGTCTGCCAGTCGTGGCAATGCACGATGTCCGGCCGGAAGCCGATCAGCGGCAGCGCGGACAGCGCCGCTTTCGAGAAAAATGCAAATTTTTCAATATCCTGATAGATGTTTCCGTAGGGCTTCGCCCCGGAGAAATAGTACTCATTGTCAATAAAATAGAAATGAACTCCCTCATGCTCCAGCTCAAGCACGCCCACATACTGGGAACGCCATGCCAGATCCATGTAGAAATGCGTAACGTAATTCAGTTTGTTCTTCCATTCTTCATTCATGCACTGATATTTCGGCAAGATCACGCGGACATCAAACTCGTTCTTGTCAAAACACTTCGGCAGGGAGCCCGCAACATCTGCAAGACCTCCCGTTTTGATAAATGGTACCGCTTCAGATGTGACATACAAAACTCTTTTCATAAAATACGAACCTCCGCTTATTCGACACGATATAATAATATGATTATACCGCACTTTCGTCATTATGAAAAGTGTTTCTTATATCGTATTTGACAAAAAATTCCCGTGAAATTCACGCTACGCCCGGTTCTTGTATTCCAGGCGGATCTTGTCCGCGATCAGGGCGATAAATTCGGAGTTTGTCGGCTTTCCCTTGCCGTTGCTCACCGTATAGCCGAACAGCTCGTCAATCGTGTCCATCTTCCCTCTGCTCCACGCGACCTCGATCGCATGGCGGATCGCGCGCTCCACCCTGCTCGGCGTCGTCTGATGGCGCTTCGCGATCGTCGGATACAGGATCTTCGTGATGGAATTGAGCATCTCCATGTCATTGACCGACATAATGATCGCATCCCGCAGGTACTGATACCCTTTGATATGCGCCGGAACCCCGACCTCGTGGATGATGTTCGTGACGTCTGTTTCCAGATTGTTCTCCATGTAATCCTTCTTGCTCCCGCAGCTGCCCGTGGTCCTGGGACGCGCAGGCGTCTTGATCTGGCGTGCGCGCACACGCTTGATGCGGTTCACCACCGTCTCGTTGTCGAACGGCTTCAGGATATAGTAATCCGCGCCCAGCTCAAAGGCGTCCTCCGTCATCTTCTCCTGACTGACCGCTGATATGACAATAAATGCAGGCTTTCTGATGTCCGGTTCACGGCTGATGCGGTCCATCACCGTCAGTCCGTCCAGCTTGGGCATTATGATGTCCAGCAGGACGACATCCGGCTTCTTCTCACGGATGATCTCAAGCAGTTCCTCCCCATTCCCTGCCTTCCCGACGACCTCCAGCTCCTCGTCGCTGCTGACAATATGATCCAGCAGCTGTACCATCCTCTCGTTATCATCGGCAATTGCGATATTCAGCTTTTCCATTTTATACTCCTCCCGGTCTCCAGATTTTGTCGTTGCACTGCCGCATTTTTTGAGGGCCCTTACCAAAAATTG
>CANRBX010000080.1 GCA_947628955.1 uncultured Lachnospiraceae bacterium
TTAGGGAAGTGGAAATGAGTGAAAGACTAAAATCAACTTTGGCTCTTTCAAAGTGGAAATAAACTTTTCACTTCACGCCGCAGGTGTTTTTTATCCTGCATCCAATTAATTTCTTGACACTGTCACAGCGCACCGTTATAATAACCGGCAAATAATCAATAGGCCGGAGAAAGAAAATTCGATGACAGAGGGGGTCGTTGATCAATGAGCAATGGCTGTTGGATCTGGTATCCGGGAGATTTTGAATTGTACCATGCTATGGTACAGAATTTCAGCCGGGTGGAGCGGGGGTATGGATGGCCTGCCTTCTGGAAAAGCGAAGGGTTCCGAAACCGTGTCGTATTCTGGAAGATTTATACGCTGGAAGAGGAAACGGAGTTCTGTGTCTGCTCAAAAGCGACGGGGCATGTACTGGTCGGTGAAAAGAAATATCCTTTCGGTACGAGGATCGTCTGCGGTCCCGGCAGATGGAAAATATCCATCCATGCCGGGAGGATTGAGGAGTTTCCGAGCGTGTTTGTGAAAGGAGACGTGATTTATTCCGATGCTGACTGGTATGCGGAGGACTATGCGAATGCGCCGGTGAAGGCCGGATGCAGCAGATATTTCACAGATGAGACCCGGGAGCCGTCGCGGTGGGATTACAGCGAGCAGATATATGAACCGGTTCATATAGAGCCGTGCCTGGACGGTGTCCTGTATGAATTTGAGACAGAACTGACGGCGGTGCTGGAAGTGCAGGACAAGCGCGGATATCGCCCGCTGGTCCTTAGCTGCGGCGAGTCGCGGGAGGAGGCCCTGGATCCGCAGCACTGCTATTACAGCTGGACCCCGGATCCCGAGACAGGACGCTGCCCTCGGTGCGCAGTGCGCTACGTGTATATTGCCGGCTGCAGACCGGAGGAGCTCACGCTGAGAGCGATCCATCAGTATGTGGATATCCCGGTGCGCGCAAAATTTTCCTGCAGTGATGAGCGGCTCAATAAAATATGGCAGGTTGCCGAACATACCTTCAGGCTGTGCAGCGGGATCTTTTTCGTGGACGGGATCAAGCGGGATAAATGGATCTGGGGCGGAGATGCATATCAGAGTTTTTTTGTGAACCGTTACCTGATGGCGGACGCGGATATTAACCGCCGTACGCTTCTGGCGCTGCGTGGAAATGATCCCATGACGACGCACATTAACACGATCCTGGATTACACCCTTTACTGGGTGCTGGGGATAAAGGCGCATTTTGAAACATTCGGCGATCTGGAATTTCTGGAATCCGTATATCCCAGAATGTGTTCTCTGATGGATTTCTGTGAGAGCCAGCTGGATGAAAACGGTTTTATTGTGGGCCGGAAGGGCGACTGGATCTTCATCGACTGGGCCGACCTGGACAAAGAGGGGGCGCTGTGTGCGGAACAGATCCTGTTTGCCGAATGTTATCATACGCTGGCCGTCGTGAGCAGGGTACTCGGCGCAGATGAAAAGGGGTACCAGAGAAAATATGATGACCTGAGGAAAAAGATCGACCGGTTCTACTGGAGTGACGAGAAGGGGGCATACATAGATTCATTTCGATCCGGCAGGAACTATGTATCGAGACAGAGCAATCTGTTTGCCGTCCTGTTTCAGATCGCGGATGATGGAAAGAAAGCGCTGATCGTGGAGAATGTGATCCATAATGACAGGATCCCGCGGATCATGACGCCCTATTTTAAATTTTTTGAGATGGAAGCGCTGTGCCGGATGGGATACCTGGATGAGGTGCTGGCACAGATCCGGGACTACTGGGGAGGAATGCTGGATCGGGGAGCGGTGACATTCTGGGAAGAATATGATCCGAACGTTTCCGCAGAGGAACAGTATGACATGTACGGCGATAAGTTCGGAAAAAGCCTGTGCCATGCGTGGTCGGCCAGTCCGATCTACCTTCTGGCGAGGTACTTTGTCGGGATGGAGATCATCGATCCTGTGAAGGAAGAGTACCGGATACGTCCGCATCTGGAGAGGTTCAAATATCTGGAATGCACGCTGCCGGTGGGAAGAAAAAATGTTCACATCGTCTGGGACGGAGAAAAGCTCTGTGTGGAGGAGCGGAAAGACGACGATGAGGGAAAAGGCCATACATGAGCTGAGGCGAAAGACGTCGGTGCCCGGAACTGTGAAACAGAGGTATGTATATGAGATATCAGTTTCCCGACAATTTTATCTGGGGAGTAGCGACCGCTGCCGCACAGATCGAGGGTGCCGGGGGATCAAGGAGAAGAAAAAAGGAGAAAATTGTTTTGCGGCAGGAAAGCCCTTTGTCACACGGACGCCGGGGGCAGTTCCTGCCGCAAAGTTTTTTATAGAATCTGTTCACTATACCAGGGAACGCGTCTGCTCTCATGTGCGCAACAGCCGCAAAGATGCCGCAGAAAAACTGCAGCGATTCAACAAGAAGATTACATCGCGGGGCCCGTGGCGCTGGGCGTGTAGACCCTTGCCGCCAGCTCCTGGTTCAGTGCGTAAAGTCCCTTGGCGTCGGTCCCGAAGAGCTTCATCTTCTTGACCATGTCGTCCGCATTGGCCTCTTCCTCACCCTGCTCCTTGATAAACCAGTCGAGGAACTGCATGGTTTTATAATCCTTCTGCTCAAATGCCTCGTGGTAGATCGTGGTGATAAGCGAGGTCACGTACTGCTCGTGCTCATAACCTGCCTCCAGGGGCGCGAGATGGTTTTCGAATACCTTGTCGGGTTTGGCAATCGCCTGAAATTCCACTCTCACGCCGTTGTTGATCAGGTATCTGCGGATCATAAAAGCGTGATCCCTCTCTTCCTGGGCCTGCACCTCGTACCAGTGGGCAAATCCGTCCAGGCCTTCATCCGCATAGTAATTCGCGAAATCCAGGTAGAGATAAGCCGAATAGAGTTCTTTGTTGATCTGGTCGTTCAGCAGTGCTGCGATTTTTTGATTTAACATAATGATTACCTCTTTTTTTTAAACATATTATACGGTCGAAATCGCAGAAAATCAAGAGGCTTTCGGGGATAGGGATTCTTTTGCTGCGGGTGGCTGATCTTATGATGTCGCATCATTACGCATTTACGGGAGAGCGGATTGACAGGTTTCCGGTTTCGGGGTAAACTTGAAAAAAGGCTGGTGATTGGGCAGTATGATGAAAAACAGTGGGGACAGGGTTCAAATGGAAGCATCTTTTCACAAATTTCGGGATATGAAACTCCGGACGAAACTCAATCTGTACCTGTTCATGGTTGTCCTGGTGAGCTGCTTTTTTATTGGCGGGATCAGCTACATGAGCGTGCGAAGGGCGCTGATCGATCATTCGGAAGAGTCGGTCGTGAGTTTTATGAAACAGATCGGCGGGAGGCTGGATGAAAAGATCCAGGAGTTTCAGGATGCGACATACTCTCTGGTAAACCGGAAGGAAATACAGGCTATTCTGGAAAAGGAAGAGATCGAGAGCAATACGTTCTATCATGCCCTGAACGAGGCTGATTTCAAAGAGGGATTGTTTTTATACAATGTGCTGTATCAGAATTCCGATTTTGTGATCATGGAATCCGAAGACGGACAGATCTATTCCTATAATCAGATCGGTACACCGGCGCTGGATGCGGAGTACGAAAAGACACTGGTAGAGACTTTTCGGAGTGAAGTGAGTACGGTAAGCCCTGTCAAATGGCTGAAGAGAGACGGACAGGTCTACTTTCTCAGAAGGATCATCAGCCTGGATGCCAGAAACAAGGCCAGAGCCAGCGGATTGATCATTTTTGCGCTGCAAAACGATTTTTTTGAATGTGGCGACGACGATAATCCCTTCGTGAGCAGCGACAAGATCATGGTTGCGGATCCGAAGGGTATGGTCTACGGAGAATATAAATACGGACTTGCCGACGAAGACCTGACCTATTACCTGAATTACAGGGAGGGAAGCTATTACGTATACAGCACGGTTGCGGATATTCTCGGGGAGCGCTGTCTGGTGATACCGCTTCACACAAAGAAATTCAGGTGGAATGCGATATGCATGCTCCCATATTCCCTGATCCTTGAAAAGGCAGACAGCATCATACCCAAAGTCGCGGTCGCCATGTGCGTTCTCCTGTGTGCGGGCCTGCTGTTTGCGAACGCGATATGGGCGACGATCCGCAAAAACCTGGATATCATTGAATCCGGGATGAAGCAGTATGAAACCGGAAATTACATACAGCTGGAAGCTCCCGCGTGCAGGGATGAGATCGGACAGATCATCGAACAGTTCAGCCATATGGGACTGAAGATCGCGGAACTGAACGAAATCTCACGGGCGGAACAGGAGCTGTCGCAGAATCTGAAATATCAGGTGATGGAAACACAGATCAATCCGCATTTTCTGTATAATACGCTTGGAACCTTAAAATGGATGGCGTACGAAAAGGAGCAGAACGAGATTGCGGGGCTGGCGGATGCGATGATCAGCCTGTTGCGTTTCACGGTGAAAAAGGCGAATACCGTGATCCGTTTCGGTGAAGAGACAGACTACGTGCAGCAATATATTTATATTCAGAAGGTCAGGTATGAGGATGCGTTCCAGGTAGAATTTCACGTGTCGGAGGAGGCGAAGGAGTTTCCGGTGATCGGTTTTATCCTTCAGCCTTTTGTGGAAAACAGCATTCTGCACGGCCTTGACAGTTCCAGAAAGGACGGCAGGATCGTGATAACCGGCAAGGTGGCCGATCGGAAGCTGCTGGTGCGGGTGGAGGATAACGGGCAGGGAATGCCGGAAGAGAAGCTTGCGGAACTGCTCAGGCGGATGGAGCGAAACGAGATCGAAGAGTACAAAGGGTTTAACGGAATCGGCATGATCAACATCATCCTCCGCCTGCGTCTGATCTACGGGAATGAATTTCAATACAAAGTGGAGAGCGCCGCGGGAAAGGGTACCGCCGTTACGCTGGTGTTTCTGGAGAAGGTGAACAATGATGAAAAAGAAGGTACTGGTCGTTGAAGATGATAAATTTTTCCGGTTTGCGATAAAGAAGTACATAAACTGGGATCAATATGGCTTTGAGATCACGGGGGAGGCAGTACATGGCGCGGCCGCTCTGGAATTTCTCGAGAAAAACACGGCGGATATCGTGATCACGGATATGAGCATGCCGATCATGAACGGCGCAGAACTCACCGCCGAACTGAAGAAGCGGTATCCGTCCATTGTCATCATCGCGCTGTCGGCTTACGACGATTTTGACTTTGTGAAGGAGTCTCTGAAAGCCGGGGCGAGCGACTACATCCTGAAGCAGAACATTGAAAAGGAAGACATTGCAAAGACAATCTCTGAGATCTGGCAGTCCCATGTATCCGCATATTGGGAAAGCGATGCGGTCCGGGACCGTGTCCTGCATTTTCTGCAGGGGGAAGCGCCGGATGCAGAGACCGTTCGTTATCTGAAGCTTGCCATGGAGGACGCCGGGGCGGCAGTTCTGTGCATGGTGTCCGGTCTGAAAGACGGCTGGGATTCGGAGAACTGCCGAAGAGCAAAATGGCTGCCCGAGAGCCTTGTCGAACTGAAGGAGGGGAAGAGACATATCCTGCTGGTTCCGCTCGGGGACAGCCACAGCATGAAGCAGCAGCTGGAGGAGCGGGGAAAGATCCTGAGTGTGCTCTCCGGTATGCTGAGCGGGGAGAGTTGTCTGGCGGGGTGCAGCAGGATCATATATGACATCGACCAGCTGCCTTCCTGCTATCAGGAGACAGAACAGCTGCTGGAGATCGGGCGCTTCGCAGACAGGGAGAGGATACTGGTATGGGATGAGCAGGCTATTCCGGACCGGATCCCGGACTTTTACCAGCCGGAAGAATCCTATCAGGATATCACCGGCCCGGAGCAGGCAAGGGAAGCGCTTAAAGCGCTTACTCAGAAATTGAGAGAAGCCATGCCGGACGGGCCGGTTCTTGTCAGAAACTATCTTGCCTGTCTGAAGGCGGTGGGAAGGAACCTGAAATATGAAAAGGACGATCCGGATCTGACGCAGGTAAAAGAACGGCTGCAGGAAGCGGTGCGCCTGGATGATATGCACCGTGCTGCCTGCGAATATCTGGAAGAAATCTTTGAAATGCGGGAGGAGCCGGGTCTGCACGGGAGCATCGCAGACAGTATTCAGTATATACATAAGCATTATACGGAGAATCTCACGCTTGCGGAAATCGCGGAACATGCGGCGATGAGTGAGAGCTACCTGTCATCCCTGTTTAAAAAGGAAACCGGCACCGGCATAACAGGCTATCTGAACGCTCTGCGCATTGAAAAGGCAAAGGACCTGCTCAGGGACACAAACCTTAAGAATTATGAAGTCGGAAGCAGGGTAGGCTTCCCGAACGCTTCTTATTTCAGCACCATATTTAAAAAAGAAACGGGACAGACTATTCAGGAATTTCGCAGGCGCTATCAAAAGAAAGTGAATAAAATCCAAAAAAATTGAAAGAAATCGATTTGACATTCCGGTCAGATCTTCAGAGACCACGATATTGAGCGAGAAAATATCGTGGTTTTTTGAATGATATAAAAAGAGTTTGAAAGGAAAAAAACGGGTCTTTATTATAAAATAAAAGTACAAAAATACGGCGCTTCGGGTACGCCGAAAATACAGGAGGTAGAAGATGAAAAGAAGAGTAGCAGCAACAACACTGGCACTGACAATGAGCCTGTTCTCTCTGGCAGCCGGTTCCGTCTGCGCGGAAACGGTAGAAGACGGCGATGTGGCGAACGCGGAGGGTGAAAAGGTCACATTGGAATTCATGAATGGTTCCGCGGAAGAACAGTATGTTGCATGGCTGGATGAGATGATCGCGGGCTTCGAGGAGGAGAATCCGAACGTGGACGTAGAGGTGAACAGGGTTTCCGTGGACAGCTACAGCCAGACCGTCATGACGAGATTTGCCGCCGGCGATGTGCCGGATCTGTTTAGTTTCGCTGAGAACGATATCGCTGACATGGTTCCGAGCGGATACGTGATGGACCTGACGGACAGCGCGAATGTGGCGAACTACTCGGAGGGCATGTTGGACAGCCTCTCGCTGGACGGGAAGGTGTACGCGCTTCCGGTTGCGAACGATTTCATGTGTGTGACATACAATAAGGGCGTTTTTGAGGAGGCCGGAATTACGGAAATCCCGAAGACCTGGAGCGCTTTCCTTGAGGACTGTGAACTGCTGAAGAGTCAGGGCATCACTCCGCTGGCAGCCGGAATGGCCGATCAGTGGGTCGTGAACGGCACGGCGCAGACCGTCTACTGCGCGGCGGTGCTCGGGAACGGCGGCCCGGCCCTCGCCTCGATGGTTGACAGAAGCGAAAAGTTCGCGGATGTGGAGCAGTGGAAAGATTTCTTTACCAAACTGCAGGAGATGTATCCGTATTTTAATAATGACCTCTTTGGAACGGATCAGAACACGGCGTACACGATGCTCGCCAACGGAGATGCGGCAATGATCGCGAACATCACTTCCGCGGTGACAAACGTAATGGCCATGAATCCGGACGGTGAGTACGGGATCTTTGCCCTTCCGGTATCGGAGACGGCGGAGGACAATATCATGCCGATGTGCCCGCCGGCCGCCGGAATCGCGGTGAGCGCCGAGACCTCTCATCCGGAGGAGGCCGTGAAGTTCCTCGAGTATCTGACCTCCCCGGAATCTGTGACGAGATATGCCGCTCTGGGCGCCGGTATCCCGATCGTGCAGGGCGTGGACACATCCAGCCTCACGGGTGCATTCAAGGATGCCGCGGATATGATCAACAATGGTGACGTCAAGCTGATCTCTTCGAAGAGCTTCCCGAGCGCGCAGGAGGACGCTTTCATCAATGATGTCTCCGACTTCTTTCTGGATGAGTGCGCGGATGTGGACGCTGCGCTGGAGGATCTGGACGCCGACTTCGACCTTTTGGGCTGAGCGGTTTGCCGGCCTGTTATAAGAGATTGACTGAATAATTCTTTCCATGTCAAAGGTATGGGGCAGATGATCTTTCGTCTGCCCCGTTTCAGAAAGGACAGATTATGAAAAAATTCAAGCATGAAATGGGGTATTTTGTCTTTCTGATCCCATCCATCATCCTGTTTCTGTTCTGTGTCGTATATCCGTTCCTGTCAGGTATCCATCTCGCTTTTACCGACTGGGACGGAATCGCCAGGACGTACAACTACGTGGGGCTCGACAATTTCTTTAAATTATTATCGGACAAGAATGTGATCCGCCCGATCCGGAATACCTTGTTTTACGGTGTCTTTGTCACGGCCCTGAACAATGTATTTGCGCTGTCGCTGGCGATGATCCTGAGCAGAAATCTGAAGGGAAAAGCGTTCTTTAAGACATCATTCTTTATCCCGCTGGCGATCAGCGCGGTGCTCGCCTCCTTTGTCTGGAGGTACATTGACTCGAACCTTCTCTCCCTGATCTTCGGGAAATCCCTGCTGGGCGGCAGGAATACGGTGCTGATAGGAATCATCATTATCTCGCTGTGGAACAATCTGGGATCGAACATCATGATCTACATGGCCGGTCTGGCGGGAATCTCGCCGGACTACACGGAGGCGGCCATGATCGACGGTGCGAACAGCATTCAGAGATTCAGAAACATCACGATCCCGATGCTGATGCCCTCGTTTACGATATGTATCACCCTGACCCTGACGTCTTCCCTGCGGGAGTTCGGTATGGTCATGGCGGCCACGGGAGGCGGCCCGGCGGGTTCCTCCGAGACTGTGGCGCTTTTGATCTACAATTATATGTTCAAATACTCCAGGGCGGGCTACGCGCAGGCGATTTCGCTTGTATTTATGGTGTTCCTCATCGTTATAGGACTGAGCCTTAACAAGTATTTCAGGAGCAGGGAGGTGGATGCGTAATGAAGCATGTCAGGGTGGGCATACTGTCTAAACTATATCTGGCGGTGGCGACCGTGATCTTCCTGTTCCCGTTCTACATATGTCTGCTTACGTCGATAAAATCGAAACAGGATCTGGGCGGTCTTCTGTCGCTCCCGAAGAAGATTAACTGGGTGAATTTTACGGAGGCCATTGACAAGGCCAATATCTGGGGGTCCATGAAGAACAGCATCATTATCACTCTCTGCAGTGTATTGATCATTGTCCTGGTATCCGCCACGGCGGCCTATGCCATTGCGCGACAGTACCGGAAGCGGTTTTACCGTTTTTACGAGGCGCTGCTGGTAGCCTCCGTTATGCTGCCGTTCCAGGTGATCATGGTGCCGGTGTACCGCATGTACCGGAGCCTGAACCTGCTGGACACCAGAGTCGGCGCGATCATCATGATCTCGGGCCTGGCGATCGCGTATTCGACGACGATGATGATCGGATTCGTGAAGGGCATTCCTGTTGAGCTGGAGGAGGCGGCCATGATCGACGGCGCCGGCCGGTTCCGCGTGTTTTTCATCATCGTCCTTCCGCTTCTGAAACCGATCGTGGCGACGGTTGCGACGCTTCAGGCCCTGAGCGCGTGGAATGAGTTCAACGTCTCTATTCTGCTGCTTCAGAGCGAAGAGATCAAGACGATCCCGATGCAGCAGTATGTCTTCTTCGGCGCATACGGCGCGGATTACAATACCGCTTTCGCGGCCGCAGTGATCGCGATGATCCCGGTGATCATCCTGTTTCTGATCCTTCAGAAGCAGGTGGTGGCAGGCATGACCGCCGGCGCGGTGAAGAGCTGACGGAGGTATAGAATGAATCCGATTTTGCCCTTACATTATTCTGCCCCGGACGGGGAGCCGCACGTATGGAAATCCGACCCGGATACGCTGTACCTCTATGCGTCGAATGACCGCACGGCGAGCTTTGGCATGGATCCCTGGCAGCATGTGTGGTCGACAAAGGATCTGCTCTGCTGGCAGGAACACAAGCCCGGCCTGGACGCCGCGCAGGCGGTTGATTTTGCCCGGGTGGAGCAGCTCCCGGCGAGCGACTGCGCGGAAAAGAACGGAACGTACTATTACTATTTCACCGCGGGAGGGAAGCAGTGCGTTGCCTTTTCCGATCATCCGGAAGGGCCGTTTCTGAATGCGCGTCCCATTGAGGGAACGGATTTCCCCTCCTGCGGGGATCCCGCGGTATTTGTGGATGAGGACGGATGCGCGTATCTGTACTGGGGGCAGTTTTCTTTGAGAGGCTGCAGGCTGAAGGAAAACATGTGTGAACTGGAAGCGGGGACGCTGAATACCATGCTGCTCACGGAGGATGAACATGGTTTTCACGAGGGCGCTTCCATGAGAAAGCGCGGAAATCTTTATTATCTGATCTATTGCGATACGGATCGGGGACGCGCCACCTGCCTGAGCTATGCCGTCGGCAGATCGCCTCTCGGCCCTTTTGAAAAGAGAGGCGTGATCATTGATAATCAGGATGGAGATCTCGCCGCCTGGAACAATCATGGTTCCATTGTATGCTTTCACGACCGGTGGTACGTCGTATATCACAGGGCCTGCTTCGGGGTGGAGATGGGCGGGAGAAAGGCATGTATGGAACCGATCTTTTTTGATGAGCACGGCGATATCAGGGAAGTGAAAATGACGACGCAGGGAATACAGCCGCCGCTGTCGGCGACGAAGCGCATGGATGCGTTTCGCGCCTGCTGCTTTCGATGGGGTGAAAAAAACGGCAGAAGCGCGGAGGACAATTTTTTCTGGAGAACGCCGGTAACCGGGTGGAGAAAGACGGTATATGAGAACACCCTGCGCAGCGCGAAGGATATGGGAGTGCGTGCGGCGCACTATGTGGAAAACGGGATACACAAGGAGTATCTGACGAAGTTTTCCGCAGGGGACTGCGCGATCTACCGCTATCTGGATTTCGGGGAGGAAGTCACGGAGTTTCAGTGTTCTGCGTCGAGCTGGCTTGCCCGGACCAGGCTTGAAATTCATATAGACGGCGCGGACGGACCGTGTATCGGAACCTGCCGGATCACAGATACAAACGGTTTTGGACCATGGAACTGGACGACATTTTGCTGTGCCGTGGAACCTGTCCGCGGCATCCATGAGGTGTGCCTCAGAACCGTTCCGGACGACGATTATTTTGGCGGATGGCTGTGTGATCTGAACTGGTTCCGGTTCCGATGATCCTGGGAAAAGGGAGCGGAACCGGATCTGTGAGGAGAGGGAACAGCTGCGGAGGGGGAATATGCGGATGAATGATTTTAGAGTGCATGTGCGCGGATGTCAGGACGGCAGAAATGCGGACCGTATCAGTCCGGTATTTGTCTGGAATGCGCCGCCCGAGTGCAGGCAGTTTACCATTGAAATGTCCAGGGACAGTGAATTTGAAGACATTGTTTTTCTGAGAGATACGAGAGAACGCTATTGTGTGTATAATAGCGTGGAGCTGCAGGCGGGGAGAAGGTATTATGTTCGGGTCCGAAGCGGGATAGGCCCGTGGAGCAGTGCGGAATTTGTCACGGAACAGGGGTAGGATTGCAAAAGTACGAAGCGAGGAACGATCCGTAGGGCATCATTTGATCTCAACATCAAAGGATAGGAAAGCGGAGAGAAAAGATTGAAAATGAAAAAACATTTTCATAAACGTTTTATGCCTGAGCAAAGCGAAAGGAATGGACATAAACATGCATTATACAAGCATAAGGCCCGGCAAAATATGGCTGGACACAAACGGGAACCGGATACAGGCTCATGGCGGCTCTGTGTTCTATGAGAACGGAATTTATTACTGGTATGGAGAAAATAAGGAAAAGTCTGATGGCCGGAATGGAATATGGCATTGGGGCGTGAGGTGCTATACGTCGAGAGACTTATATAACTGGGAGGATCAGGGGCTGATCATCGAGCCGGAACCGGATCACCCGGAATCCCCGCTTTATCCCTCCAGATGTATGGACAGGCCGCATATTATATTTAATAGAAAAACAAAAAAATATGTGTGCTGGCTCAAGATCATGAACAGCGATCTGTCGCAGTCCATGACGGTTCTGACAGCGGATCGCATTTTGGGACCGTACCGCAGGGTGCGGGAAAATTTTAAACCTTTTGGCATGGATTCAGGCGACTTCGATCTCGTCGTCTCGGGAGACGGAAAAGGCTACTACTATTTCGAGCATGTGCACAGTGAGCTGGTCTGTGCGGAACTGACGGAGGATTATACAGATGTAACAGGGAAATACAGCACGCATTTTCCGCATCCGGGTCCTCCTTATGTAAGAGAAGCACCTGCGTATTTTTACAGAAATGGAAAGCATTATCTGATCACATCCGGGACGACCGGATATTTCCCGAATCCATCGGAAACAGCAGTGGCAGATGATTTTCACGGCCCGTTTCTGATCCTGGGAAATCCGCATCAGGGAGACAGAACCGATACCTCTTTTCATTCCCAGATTTCTTCGGTTTTTAAAGTGGAGGGGAAGAAAGACCTTTATATTGCCTGTGCCGACAGATGGCTGCCAAACGAAATGGACAAGGATTACCATGTATATTCGGAAATCTTTGCGGATATGTTTTGCGGCGAAGGGCAGGGACACAGGAATTTATCGGAGCTTGGCGAAGCGGTAATCGAAAACACATCCATTGCCGAATATGTGTGGCTTCCTTTACGCTTTGAGGGAGAATATGTCTGCATAGACTGGCTTGATGAGTGGAGAATTGAAGATTTTGACTGATCATAGTCTCAGAAGGGGCTGCCGTTCAATGAAAACACCGGTTCCCTGTCCGATGCGGAAAAGGAAAATTCTTTTCGTGAATTTATAGGGGAATGGATGACACCGGAAAGGCGGCCGTGAACATTCAGATCATGAGCATTCCCACCGAAGAGCAGCTGAACGCGAGTGTTTTGCAGACCATGGCATCTATGACAAGAGCTGATATGGAGTTGTCAATGGCAGAGGGCCTGACCGGGCAAATGGAGATGCACGGAGGCAGGCGTCAAGGATTATGCCAGCAGCATGAGCGACCAGGAACTGACCGAACTGTTTACGCAAATGGTCACCGAACAGGTGAAGATGCAATATGCCGCGCAGGTAAAGGAACAGATGAGCGGAATGGAAGCCGGGCAGGATATGGAGTGCAGACGGAAGTAAATGAAATAGGAAGATGTTTAGCTTTTGAAGTCAGACACCTTCCTTTTTAGTTGAGACGATAGCGGGTGATATTCTTCCAGTTTGGTGGAAAACCCATTCGTTTCAGAAGTTCCTCATTATCAATATGAATCAGTTTTTCGGACGTATTATCAATTAGTCTAATAAGACGCCTTTTGAAAGTAAGGAAGTCTTTTGCCGGTAGTAAATAACGAAATGCAATAACAACGGCAAATAAATCATTCTTTCCATTCAAATATTGAATTCCGTTTTTCGGTATGGATAGCTTGCTGTGTAATGGCAAATCAGAAATATTATCTATTGTTCGGTATGTAAAAAGGCGTTCGCTATGAGCGCATACATTCCGAAATTTCGTCAGTACGGAAAGAAACTGTTCCATTTGTTTTCGATTGATAATGCCAAAATTCTTACATATTTTTGATTGGAGTGATTGGGGGAATACCTGATACATTTTTGACAGGTTCCCAAAGGTGAGCACGTTTATCAATACCCATAGTGGGATGTTGCAATAAGTAGAACGGTAATAGTCTATATATACATAATCTCTGGTAGAAGCAGCCCGGTTTAAAGTTGCAATGAGGCGAGCGATAGTTGCATGATTCTTTCTGGTATTATTGTAATTGTTTATATCCAGATAGGCGGCCTGCGATTCCCCATATTTTTCTGAAAAATAGTAAGACATAAGGGAGCGCAGATGCCTTTCTATCTGCAGAAGATATTTGAAGAATAATTCCCGTAATTCACTGTCAAATTCATAAAGGGCAACGATTTCCTCAAAAGAGGTTCCCGGTTTATATTTCTTAGTTAATGGAATACGGAATAAATGCTTGTATCCACCCATTAGAGGGAAATAGCCAATATGTTTTAAAGTATCTTCCGCATATTGCCGGTCAGGAATGAGCAAATGTTTTTCATTGCGAAGCCAATCGACTTGCTGTTCAAAAGTAGAAAAAGATTTTTGCGTAACCATTATATTTCTCCTTAAAATGAAAGAGGGAGAGACCCGCAGGTTCTCCCCCGGTCACGGGCTTCGCAAGTTTCCGCAACACGATCACTAAGCATAATATAGCAGAGGGCAGCGGGAAAGTCAACAGAATTTAAAAAATCCTGTTTGCCTGCCGTATCTGCCGCATTTTATGCTCATAGACAGTATATGCCGGATTGTCATAGCTGATACAGATAAATACAAAGTATCTGCTCCCATTGTAAAACGGATATTCCGAATGACATTAGAGGGTTACGGTCCGTATCAGATTGCGGCACAGCTATCAGAT
>CANRBX010000081.1 GCA_947628955.1 uncultured Lachnospiraceae bacterium
TTCACGACACAGTTGTTGTCCTTGCCCTTCTCCAGAGCCGTGGAACAGGCTCCGCAGCCCAGGCAGCGGTCAATCTTGAGCCTCTGGGTGTTGATGAAATGAATCTCCGCATCCGGATACGCCTCGCGCGCGCCGAACAGAGCCTCTTTGCAGAGAATGTCGCTGTTTGCATTTTTCTTTCCGAACGATAATCCTAAAATGTTCATGTCTTGTCCTCTCTTTTCTTTAAAATAGAATACCCTGTAAATCAGTGAAGCTCTCCCGGCCGAAGAAAGCTTCGGGATGCCCTTCAGGCATTCCCCCTTTGATGATACCATTATAAAGCAGAACGTTCCAAAACACTACTTCACATATGACCTCGTTACCTACCCTCTGAATGACATCTTTTTCATCTGATTCTGCCCTTCCGCCCTTTGGGGCAATTTTCCCGGTTCGATTTTGACCCTGTCCCACCTCTTCTTCCCATCCGGGCGGGGCGGTATGTCATAAAACCGCTCCTGCGCCCGAAAAAGCCGTCTTTGCGCCGCGGTTTCCGGCTTTCGCTTCCGTCCCCGTCGTCACCGTCACATGACATGGCGGATCTCAAAAAACGCGATCTCATTCATCAGAAGCTCCTCGTCGATCACCAGAACGCCATCCTCCGCCTCGATCTTTTTCATTGTCATGTTCGGCTCACAGATCCGCCGGAAATACTTGATGTCCTCTCTGGAAAGCTCATTTTCAAAATCCATGGACTGCCAGATGTCCAGCACGCTTCCGTTGAGGAAATTGATGCGGTATACTCTCAGGCGGTACTGACCGTCCTGAACGGACTTCAGGCGCAGGTGCAGCTGCAGTTTTTTGCGCCCCTCGCAGTATTTCCACATGTTTTCCTTCTCCATCTCCGTCTCCGGAGTGAGATAATAATTGTAGTTCAGCACCTGCTGATTGTGACAGACGATCGCATAATTGCCGTGCCGGTCCGTCGTGATCAGGTAGTTTTTGTCCCTTCCTATATAATATGGGAAAAGACGGTTCATGAACTCCAGTGCAAAGGCCGCCGGCTTGAGGATCCCCTCCTTCGTGAGCAGGCCCGTGCCGCCGAACAGCAGGCCCGGCGTGTCATAGGACGCATACTGGCGGTCGCTCCCCGCGCCGTAGCACATCGACTGCACCTTTCCGTACAGGTCGATGATGTTTTTGATGATATAGGCGCCCTTGAACGTCGTATCGTTGATATAGTTGCGCACGCTCGGCGTCAGGTTCCACTCACAGATGTAAACCGGCAGCTCCCCCATGCCCGCATCCGCCAGAATCTGTCTCTCCCGGCTGAGCAGATGCACGAAGACGTCGTTGTCCGTGCTGCGTTTCGCATAGATGTCCCTGCCGTCGCCTCCGCGCTCGTACGCATAGAACATGATCGAGATATAATCGGGCCGGCACTCTCTTTTGTTCCACGCGGAGAGAAACTCCCTGCGCAGTTCCATCCCATAGTCCATGCGGATCCCGTAGCCCCCGACCTCGATGTTTGCATTGCATTCCTTGACCTCCCGGTAGACGGCGTCAAAGCGCTCGAAATAGTTGTCCCATTCTTTTTCATCCAGGCGCAGATCTTCCTCGAACCACAGCTCGATCCGCCAGTCGTCCAGCGCCTCCGGCCCGTAGCGCATGCCCAGGTGGCGCATCAGGGCGCGCATCAGCTGATCCCACTGCTCCACCGTAAAGGAATCAGCCTCTTCGTCCACCCTGGTCGTCTGTCCGACCCCGTAATGGATCAGCTTCGGCTTCAGGGCCACATCGATAAATGGCAGCATCCCCTGTTCCAGCACAAAATCGAGGACAGAGTCAATCTGGCTGAAATCATACGTCTGCTGATCCGGCTGGATGAAGAAGCGCTTCGTGAACAGGCTCCAGAAGCGGACATAGCGGAAGCCGAGCGCCCTCTGCAGGATGATCAGGTGCTCCCGCATCGCAGAGTGGAGCAGGTTTGCGGCGTCCCCGAAGTTGATCGTGTCGCCCCAGTAGCTCTGAAATTTCTCTGCATGTGCAGTCTCATACTCCCCATGCACCTCCACAGACTGTGAACGATCGTCCGGAAGCTCGCCCATCTCTTCAGAGATCAGCATCCGCTCCACACGCCGCTCCACGATCTTTTTGTTCTGCTCTTCCTCCTGCTTTTCCTGCCTGCCCGCGGCCTGCCGGCGAAACTCCGTGGGCGTGACCCCGTACGTCTTCTTGAACACCTTATTAAAAAAGGCCGCAGAGGTAAAGCCGCAGTTGTACGCGACAAGCGTGACCGGCGCGTCCGTGTACAGCAGCTGGTCCGCCGCGTGGAATACCCGGACATTCGTCAGATAATTGGCAAAACTCATTCCGTAATTCTTCTTGAAAAATCTGGACAGGTATCCGTTCGACAGAAACAGCTTTTCCGAAAGCTCCTTCATGCTGATCGGCTGGTCATAGTTGGAATTGATGTACTGATTGATCTGGTTCAGCCGCTCTTCGTAGCGGTCGCCTTCCTCATGGCTCTGGATATCGGTGGACTTCACCATGAAATTTGCTGTGAGCTGGTGCAGGAGCTCATAGCAGTCTGCCATGAAGCCGAACGTCGTCGCATAATCCTCGCTCTCCACATGGTGCTTGAGCAGCCGCTTCAGCTGGCGCCGCAGCTCGTCGTACTTTTCATTCTGAGAATTGCCGGAATCACACCAGAACATCACGTTCTGATTCTGAAATGCCTCGCAGGCCATCTGGTAATTGATCAGCAGCCGCATGATCAGCGGGCCTTCCGGATTTCTGATCTCATGCCTCTTGTTTGCGTTTACTACAAAAATGTCATCCGTCTTCAGATGCGAAACCTTTTGCTCCACACAGATGTCCATATTTCCTTCCAGCATGTACAGGAGTTCGATCTCCGAGTGCAGGCTCTCTTCCTCACGCGGATTGTCCTGGATCATCAGCTGAAATTTTTCCTTTTTCAACATGAACATTCCTCCCGTTATCTGTGCTGCGCTGAAAGTACGCAAAAACAAACAAGCCGCCGAAACTCCATTTCCCTGCAACGGTTTTCCCACGGCAGCCTGTCAGCGATAAAGCGGTTACTTTCCACGTATCACACAATTATTGTCATTTTACCATCTTTAGCGTTAATATGCAATATCCCGACAAAAAAGTCCGGCGCGCCGAAATTGCCGGATTATCAGGTGACATCGTCCGGGAATAATGATATGATTATATCAGCGACGGTTCGGCGCCAGGCAAAGCGGGACGGACCGGAGGAAGACTGGCTGCTGATCATCCAAAAAGAAGCCGGTCAGCCGCCGATCACACCCGGAAATATGGCGAGGCGGAAGAAACCGTGCAGGACAGAAAAGAATTTGAGTGATAGAAGGAGGCGGCAATGTATTATATTGACCAGAGGATCCGCGTCATCTGCGGACAGCTCGATCGCCTGCGCTTTACAGACAGCCGCAGGCTGAAGGAGTGGCAGTACAAACGCGGACAGTATTTCCGGCCGGATGAGGCGGACAGATGCGGCCCGCCCTGGGAGCCGTTCGACTCCGGGACGATGCGCTGGTATTCTGTCTACGCCGGCACGGATCAGTTCGAGGGAAAATTCAGGGGACACGGCGGGGATTTCAGGGGCATCACCGGCGAGCACTACTGGTTCCGCACAAAGGCGGCCATTCCGCAGGAGTTTGACGGCAAAAGCGTGTGGCTGCGCATCAAAACCCAGATTGAAGAGCGGGACGACGGAAAAAATCCGCAGTTCCTGGTCTTCCTGAACGGTGAGGTATATCAGGGCGCGGACATGAATCACCGCGAGATCCTTTTAAGCCGCTGCGCGGACGGCGGGACGGTTCTGGATGTGGATGTGCAGGCATACACCGGCACCCTGCACAGGGAGTTCTGCTTCCTCGCGGAGCTTTATGTCCTGGACGAAAAGATCAGCAGGCTGTACTGGGACCTGCTGGTTCCCCTGCAGGCCTTTGACCGTCTGGGCGCGGACAGCAGAACCCGGATGGACATCCAGAACGTGCTCAACGATACGATCAACCTGCTGGATCTGCGCCAGCCATATTCGGAAGCCTTCTATGCCTCTGTTGCGGCAGCCCAGGAGCATATCACAAGGGAGCTCTATGAAAAAATGGGAGGGCACGATGAAGTGACCGCCGCCTGCATCGGCCATACGCACATCGACGTGGCCTGGTGGTGGACCGTGGCCCAGACACGGGAAAAGGTGGCCCGCTCCTTCGCCACGGTGCTCAGGCTCATGGAGGAATATCCGGATTATAAGTTTATGTCCAGCCAGCCTGTGCTCTACTATTTCCTGAAGCAGCGTTATCCGGAGCTCTATGAAAAGATCCGGCAGCGCGCGGCCGAGGGGCGCTGGGAAACGGAGGGCGCCACATGGCTGGAGATGGACACAAACCTGACCGGCGGCGAAAGTCTTGTGCGGCAGTTCCTGTACGGCAAGCGTTTCTTCCGTGAGGAATTCGGCTATGACTGCAGGGTGCTGTGGCTTCCGGACGTGTTCGGCTATTCCGGCTCCCTCCCGCAGATCATGAAAAAGTCCGGCGTTGACTACTTCATGACCACAAAGCTGGCATGGAACCAGATCAATAAAATCCCCAGCGACACGTTTATCTGGCGCGGGATCGATGGCTCCGAGGTCCTGACGCATCTCATCACCACCGTCGGCGTGGGACAGGACCCGAAGGAGAGCTTCTTCACCACCTACAACGGCTTCCTGCACCCGGACGCCGTCATGGGCGCCTGGGAACGCTACCAGAACAAGGAGATCAACAATGACATCCTGATCTCCTACGGCTACGGGGACGGCGGCGGCGGTCCCACGCGCGGGATGCTGGAGACGTCCCTGCGCATGGAAAAGGGCCTGCCCGGCATGCCCCGCGTCCGCCAGGAGACGGTCCGCGCATATTTCGAAGAGCTGGATGCGCGTGTCCGCACAAACCGGCGCCTGGAGCGATGGGAGGGGGAGCTGTATTTCGAATACCACAGGGGCACCTACACCTCCATGGCACGCAACAAGCGCGGCAATCGCAGGAGCGAGCTTGCCATGATGGATCTGGAGCTTCTGGGAGTGATGTCCGGCGACTATCCGGCGGAGGCCGACACCCGGCTGTGGCGGGATGTGATCCTGCTCAATCAGTTCCACGATATCCTGCCCGGCAGCTCGATCGGCGAGGTGTACGAGGTGACAAAGGGTGAGTATGACGCCCTGCTGTCGGAGACCGGCTCTCTCATCCGGGAGCGCATGGATCGGCTGGCCGGGCCCGGAAATGGTGTCACCCTCTTCAATACTCTGGGATTCGCGCGGGACGATGTGGTATGCTTAGGCGACGTGAATGCGCCCGCGCTGCAGGACCCCGACGGAACGCTTTACCCCGTCCAGCAGACGGCAGACGGCGCGGTGGCCTGGATCCGCGGTCTGCCCTCCAAGGGGTACATGACCCTGATGCCGGCGGATGTACCGGAGGCACCAGACGGAAAGCCCTACGGGGACTGCATGATTCCGCTGCCGGAGGCCGCAGATGGAAGCAGCGGGCTGCCATCCCGGGACTGCGCGAACCGGCTGCCGGCAGCGTCTCCTTTCCTTCTCAGGGACATATCTCACCTGGAGACCCCATTTTACCGGGTGGAGCTGGATGTGCACGGCCACATTGCCTCCCTCTTCGACAAAGAATATGAACGGGAGCTTGCAAAAACAGGCATGCCGCTGAATCAGCTCCGGCTTTTTGAAGACAAGCCGATCCATTACGACAACTGGGACATCGACCGGTTCTACACGGAAAAATCCTGGCCTGTGGATGAGCTTTTGTCCATGCGGTGGACAGAGTACGGGCCTGTCCGGGCCACTCTGGAGCTTGAATATCGCTGCAGTCTCAGTGTGATACGACAGAAGATCCGTTTTTATGCGGATTCGCGCCGGATCGACTTTGAAACCTGGGCCGACTGGAAGGAACACCAGCACCTGCTCAAGGCAGAATTTCCGCTGGATATCCATACGGACGAGGCCACGTTCGAGATGCAGTTCGGCAGCGTGACGCGCAAGGTACACGCCAATACTTCCTGGGACAAGGCGCGCTTCGAGAGCTGCGCCCACAAATGGATGGATTACTCCGAAGGCCATTATGGCGTAAGCCTTCTCAATGACTGCAAATACGGCCACTCCGTCCTGGACGGCGTCGTGTCTCTGACGCTCATCAAATGCGGAGTGGAGCCGAATCCCAACGCGGACGTGGAGCAGCACAGCTTCACCTATGCGCTGTATCCCCACGGCGGGACGTGGCGGGAGGCACATACGGTACAGGAAGCGTACAAGCTCAACCTGCCCGTCCGCGCGGCAGGCCACGGCGCGCCGGGAACCCGTTACAGCTATGCCGCCGTCTCACCGGATCATGTCATTCTGGAGACGGTAAAACAGGCAGAGGACGGCGGCGGCG
Organism: uncultured Lachnospiraceae bacterium; assembly: GCA_947628955.1. GTDB lineage: Bacteria > Bacillota > Clostridia > Lachnospirales > Lachnospiraceae > Choladousia. The sequence goes on from CANRBX010000081.1 coordinate 6,447, forward strand.
TCATCCTGCGCCTCTATGAGAGCGAAAACGCACGGGCCAAGACCGTGCTCACCGTTCCAAAGACCTTTACCAGGGCATTTTCCGTAAACCTGCTCGAAGAGATCGAGGACGAACTGTCCATCCTGGACGGCAAAATCTGTTTCACCATCATGCCCTTTGAGATCAAAACGATCCTGATCCGCTAAGCGGCCCCGGCACGGCTCCGGCAGCCGGCGCACAGACCTGCCTCACAGGCCTGCAGGCGCCGGCAAAGCCGGCCGCACTGAATGCCCCGCTAATGCCTCCCGCGGCGTGACAAACTTTAACGTTCGGGATTTTCGGAAAAATTCTTCAGATAATCTGAACTGGAAAAACTTAGAATCTGGCACTTTATAAAATATGATATTTGTATTGCTTTTTGCATTACATTTGAGTATACTGACAAAAGGAGGGTGGTGCTATTATGGCAGTTAAAACAGCAAATGTAAATTCAAGAATGAAACTGGATATAAAACAACAGGCAGAAAAAATCCTTGATCGTCTCGGAATTCCACGTTCTGTGGCAATAGATATGTACTACAGGCAGATTATTGCTCACAACGGAATACCGTTCCCCTTGACACTTCCTGCAGCTGTTCCAGTTCAGGATGAAATGAGTGCCGTTCAATTCAACCAGATAATGGCAACAGGTTTGAAGCAGGCAAAAGGAGACGATTCTTTTGATGTTGATGAAGTATTTGATGAACTGAAACGGGGGATTTATACGTGAAATCCTATAAGGTAAGGATTACACGACAGGCCAGAGAGCATCTGCGCAGCATCAGATTGTACATCACAAATGAATTGTTTTCACCAGAAGCAGCTCAAAATACGCTGGCAATCTTACAAAGGGAAATAAAAAGCCTTTCCCAAATGCCGGAAAGAATAAAACTGGCAGAAGAAGAACCATGGAGAAGTGAAGGAATCCGCCGAATGCGTGTCAAAAATTATTATGTATATTTCTGGATTGACGAAGATAATAGCAAAGTACAGGTTACGTCCGTCATTTATGTTTCCCGCGACCAATCCGTTCAGCTGGCAATGATGGAAATGGAAGAATAATTAGCGACAAGATACCCCTTTCATAAAACATTCCTGTAAAACATGTTGGTATAGGGAAAAATCCCCTTTTTAGTGGAACGATGACTTTGATATAGTGGGGAGTGGCCAAACCTTCCGTCTCAACGCTTGATTGAATTGCAAAGGCATTGGGCAGAAGGTTGTCCGTTACGATCGAGCTCCCCACCAATCAAATCATCATGAACAGAAAAGCCGGGAATCATTGAATACGGTATCTCGCAGCCTCAGGTTGAGCTCATCGGAAAATGTTCCGCCTGCTATATACGATATTTCCGACCTTCCCGTCCAGACGCTGGGATCCTCTTTCCGTTATCGCAACGGCCGCTGCAGAATAGGCCTCATTTCCCATAAAATCGGCAGGTACTGCATCGTCCGTGCCGTTCAGCACAGAATCACAGGTCTCAATGATCACGTCGAACAGAGCGGAATCAAGGAATTCATTCCCATGTGACAACAAGTGCAGTACTAGCAGCCGAATAATTCCGCCGTCTTCTTCATCCGCTCCGCGACAGGCACCCCAAAGGGGCATCTGGATTCGCACTCCTGGCAGCCGATGCACTCTGAGGCTTTATGCTCCAGCAGCATATAATGGGATTTTATCGTTGCCGGCACTTCTGGCTGCATTGACGCAAGATCATAATATTTATTGATCATGGCAATATCCAGCTCGGCCGCACAGGGCTTGCAGTGGCCACAATACGTACATTGTCCGCTGTAAGAATGGAACGGTGCATGCGCAAGTACAGAAGCATAATCCTTTTCAGCTTCCGCAGCATTTTCATAGTGTACTGCCTGATCGACCTGCTCTTTTGAATCGTACCCGCACAAAACTGAGGACACGCCGGGGCGCGTAAGCGCATAATGAATACACTGCACCGGCGAAAGCGGCACTCCGAACGGTGAGCGTTTTTCGTCAAACAGCCTGCCTCCGGCAAAGCCTTTCATTACGGTGATCCCGACATTCTGTTCTTCGCACAGCTGATACAGTTCCGCCCTATCCTTATTGATTCCGGAAAGGCCCTGATCATACTGATACCCTTCGGTAAGCAGGTCGTCCAAATCCTCCCCTGCAGGCAGCATATCAAACGCAGGATTAATGCTGAAAAGGAGCATCTCGATCAGACCCGACCGCACAGCCAGCTTCGCGGTCGCCGGATTGTGAGAACTCATTCCGATATGACGGATCGTGCCTTTCGCCTTCAATTCCTTTACATATTCCATGAACTCAGAATCCTGAATGGCATACCAGTCTTCCTCCGTATCCACGTAATGGACCATTCCAAGATCGATATAATCTGTTTGAAGCCTCGCAAGCAGATCTTCAAATGCCGGACGCACATATTTCATATCTCTGGTGCGCACGTACTGACCATCCTGCCAGGTGGATCCAAGATGTCCCTGTACATACCATTTTTCCCGGTTTCCGGCAATCGCCTGTCCGATAATGTCTCTGGATTTCGGGTCAGGCATCCAGCAGTCAATAATATTGATTCCCTGCTCTGATGCATACCGCATCAATTCTATGGACTCAGCCTCCGGATGGCGTTCCAGCCATTCACCGCCAAACCCGATCTCGCTTACCAGTAATCCGGTTTTTCCAAGCAGTCTCTTTTTCATCGCTCTTCCTCCTTTGTGACTTAATTATACAAGGAGAATGCTCTGCAGGCAACCTTCTATTTCTTGTTTTCTGAGGCGCGAATCCTTCGGCATGCAGATTTGTCCATAAAAGCCGGCAGCATTTCTCCTGCCGCCGGCTCTCTGATCATCCCTTACGTACATAATACTCAGATTTTTTCCTGCATTAGCTCTTTCAGTATCTGTCTCTCATCATACCCAGGCGCGTACTTCTGCGCGACCTCTGCGATCCGGCTGATCTTCTCCTCCGGCTCTTCCAAAGCCTCCGCAATCTGTGCCACGGTATAACATTTCTGCATTTTCTTCAATACCAGCTGAATCACTTTCAGCTCGGTTCCTCTTTCAATGCCCTGTGCAATGCCCTGTTCGATTCCCTTCTCAATGCCTTTCTCAATGCCACGCTCTTCTACCAGATCAGCCAAATTGCACATTTTTGCCGCCGCCTCCTTCAACTCATAGCTCATTGGAATCCCATATGTACCTTCAAGGATCTCTTCTTTTCGTTCCGGGGGCATCCTGCTGCTCAGGGCCGTCGTGAGCACACGGTGCAGTGCATTCCCGGCCGCCGCATCCTCATTCTTCGGCAGCCGTATCATCACTACCGACAGCAGGTCGTACCGCTCCCTCCCCCTGTATCTGCCGTAGATGTCCCTCGGACAGATACGGTACTCCCGGATCGTGTTCGCATACCTCGTTTCTTCCATACAGATCCAGATGGAATACACCTTCCTTACGGCATAATCCTCCGCACTGATCACGGCATTCATCTGCGAGGAAATGATGCGCGCACAGTAAAAGATTCCCCTTGGAACCAGGTCATATCCCGGACTCCCATCCTTCTGCCCCTCCACATTGATGAATATCTGCGTGCGTGCACGGGTTTTAGGACGAAGCGCATAAAATACGATGTCAAAAGTTACCTTCCCCTCGTTCGGAATCTCATTCTCTGTATTCAGCCCAAGGATTTTATCGAGCTGTGTGCTCCCCGGCATGACAGAAACAGGTGCCACCTGCGGGGTCCCTTCGATGCAGCTGCGAATCTCATCTATGCTGCATTCCCTGTACTCTTCCGCGGAGTATTTCAGGATCCATGCCAGGATGGATCTGTCGCTGAGAATCATTTTCACATTCTCATTATACTTCGCTTTATCATTTGCAGAATCAAGTGATGCTTTGAGAAAAGTATCCATCATATTTACTCCTTTGTCTGATTCTGCACATGGTCAGTATAGCATGTCTTCTGCTGTTTGTCTATTATATCAGTAATTGAAAGTTTTTCTGATAATTTTCCCCTGCGGGATCAATACACGGAGATCCTGATGTACATTCTCAGCATGAGATCGACAGCCTGAATGTATTTGCAGACAAGCGCAGTTCTTCATCAAAGGTACTTTACCGGGATCACGCGGTCCTGCCCCTGCAGCGTGGCCAGGTTATCGTACAGGCAGATCACTCCGCCCGCACCCCGCCTGACATTCAGTATTTTATCGAGCAGGGCGAAAGCAGCCACGTCTTTCTTTCCGGGATCAGCATGCTTTTTTATCTCCAGCGGATACAGTGTTCCCCCGTCCTCGATCAGAAGATCGATCTCATCCATGTCCCTATCGCGGTAGAAATAGAGCGGGGGTTCCAGAATCCCTCTGTTGTAGTAGCTTTTGATGATCTCCGCTATCACAAAGCTCTCAAAAAATGCGCCCGCCATCGCACCGTTCTTCAGGACATCCGCTGTGTTCCATCTCGTGAGATATGCCGCAAGGCCTGTATCGAGAAAATACAGTTTTGGTGTCTTGACCATCCTCTTGGCAGCGTTATTAAAGTATGGCTGCAAAAGGTAGACGATGTTTGAAGCGACGAGAATTGAGAGCCAGCGCTCCGCTGTCGGCTGGCTGATCCCCACATCGCGGGCAAGAGACGCAAGGTTGAGAAGCTGGCCGGTAGCGGCAGCTGCCGCTGTCATAAAGCGCGCAAATTTTACAGTGTCGCCAATCTCCGTCAGATCGCGGACATCCCGCTCAATATACGTGCGGACATAAGCGCCGTAAAACATCTGCCAGTCGTAATCCGGATTGACCGTCAGCTCCGGCATACTGCCGCGATGAATGGTGCGCCATACCTCATCATAGCCGACATCGGCCAGCTGCTGTCTGCGCGCACTAAAATAATCGTCAACCGGCAGAAACGGAAGATCAAAATCGATCTTATGAGATTCGCGCAGAGAAAAGCCGAGCAGCGTGACCAGACCGATCCGTCCGGACAGCGATTCGCTGACGCCCTTCATCATCTGGAACTGTTGTGAGCCGCACATAAAAAACTGACCCTTTTTATGTTCACGGTCAAGATACATCTTGATCTGGGGGAACAGCTCCGGCGCCTTTTGAACCTCATCTACAAATACCGGAGGCGGATAATCCTTAAAAAAGGTTCCGCTCTCCTCCTGCGCACTTTCCTGCAGGATCAGATCGTCAAGCGTCGCATAAGTGAGATCCCGGGCGACGTTCTGCAGCATGGTCGTTTTGCCGACCTGCCGGGGACCCGAGACAAGAATCGCCCCAAACATTTTTGCCAGTTTATCGACCGTCTGTTCCGCATGCCTTTTCAGGTACATTTTCGACCGCTCCTTTCGGCTGATTTAATATTTAATATTATTATAGCCGAATCCAATAAAAAAGCAACCCTCCCAGACGGATTTTACTCTTTTTTCTCCGGCCCGGAAGGGTTGCGATAGTTATGCTGTCATTTCAGAACGGGAACCACGCGTGCTTCTCCGCCAGCGCCATCAGCTCCGCATCGTCGCTCTCGTCCATCCCGCACGCCTCGTCGAAGATCATGCGGCCGGGATGTTCTGCCGTCCACGGCTCCCAGGCAAGCCCCTCCGTCGAAGGATCGCCGGTGCGCATAAACGCAAGCCACGCGCCGCTGATCTGATCCTCAAGCCGATCTTTATACTCGTGACCGACGCAGTGCATCGGCTCCATGTCCACATTGCGGAACACGAACGGGATCTCCGCGCAGTGCCACGGCGCGAGGCCGCCCATGTACGGCACGATCACGCTCATCTGGTAATTGTAGACCGGCGCGTCCGTAAAGGCCGCCCGGGCCTTCACAAAGTCCACCGTCTTCGGACGGAACATCGCGTCCACGCTCAGCGCGTACAGCTCGTCCTTGCCAGGATAAATCTGCGCGAACAGCTCCGCAATCCGATCCGCGTCCTCCCCGAACGACTTCTTCAGGAGTGCACGCTTCTCCTGCGCTGTGTACTTTGTCTTGTCGCCCAGGTAGTGCATAAAGCTGAACTCCCCGAGCGTTGTGCCCGCGATCACCGGGATATCCTTCGTCTCTTCGCGGAATCCGGCCACATTGTACATGCCGGTGTAGATCCCCTCTGTCTCGGACGGCTCGAAGAGCATCAGCCCGCCCGGCATCTGCAGCGCCTTTCCCGCATCCACAGCTGCCTGCGCGATCCGCTCATACGGCATCGTGCGGATCTCATCGATCGTCTCCGCGGTCAGGCCGAGCAGCTCCACGGTCTTCTCTCCGAGCTTCTGCCAGCGCCGCTTCTCCGACTCCCTCGTCGCACCGGGACGGTCTCTCAATCCGCCGCTCTCACTGATCAATTTGCGGTAAAGGCCGTCCGCAACCGGCATCTGCAGAAGCGCCAGCGCTTTCCCTCCTCCGCCGGACTGGCCTGCAACCGTCACATTTTCCGGATCCCCGCCAAACGCCCCGATGTTGTCGTGCACCCACTGCAGCGCCAGCACGATATCCATCATCCCCAGGCAGCCAGTGTACTTATAGCGATCACCGAACGAGCTCAGGTCCATGAACCCGATGCAGTTCAGCCGGTGATTGAGATTGACAAGCACCACGTCCCCGTAATCACTGAGGTTGTGCCCGTCGTAGGCCGGGATCTCAATCGCGGATCCCGCCGAGTAGCCGCCGCCGTGCAGCCATACCATAACCGGACGCTTCGCGTCCCGCTCGATATGCTTCGTCCAGACGTTCAGGTACAGGCAGTCCTCGCTCATCGGCCAGTATACATGCGGCATCTCAAACGAGTTGAACGGGGCCGCCATCGGATCCCCTTCCTCGTGCGGGTCGTCCGGAAGCAGCGGGCAGACATAGCCGTACGCTTTCGCATCCTTCACGCCCTCCCAGGCCGGCTCCGCAACCGCAGGCTCAAACCTCTTCGCCCGCCCATAGCGGATCCCATGAAAATGAAACACATCGTCCTGCCAGAAACCGTGCAGCTTTCCGTTCTTCGTCTCGATAATCGGATAATCCGGTGTCCGGATCACTTTATTCATGCTGTTCCTCCTCAATCGTCATAATGTCTTTCTTCACTCGCCATCCACCTCGAGCAGTTCATGCCCGCTTCCCTTCCCCTCATTGAGAGCCTTCACGCCGCGCCGCAAATGCGCAATGTTGCTCTCTGAATAAAATGGATCAACATACACTTCAAAAGGAAAACAGGAGCGTGAGCATGCTGCCCTGCTTTGCCGCCGCACACTCCGCTCCTGTTATCGGGATATTGTATTGCCGTAATCCCCCGGCCAAGACGGCCGGATTCTTTTTATTTCACAAAATTCTCCGCATAGTGGCACGCTACCAGATGGTTCGGCCTGATCTCACGCAGCTCCGGCTCCCTCTCCTGGCATTCCGGCTTCGCGTACGGGCATCTCGCCGCAAAACGGCAGCACGGCTTCGGGTTGATCGGGGAGGTCAGCTCGCCCTTCAGCACCATGCGCTCATGCTTCAGATGCACGTTCGGAATCGGGATCGCAGACAGCAGCGCCTGCGAATACGGATGGATCGTGTCCTTGAAGATCTCGCCCGCCGGGCACTTCTCGATCATCTGGCCCAGGTACATCACCGCGATGTCGTCAGAGATATGCTTTACGACGGACATATCGTGCGTAATGAACATGTAGGTCAGTCCGTGCGACTCCTGCAGATCCTGCAGAAGATTCAGGATCTGCGCCTGGATCGACACATCCAGAGCGGATACCGGCTCGTCACAGACGATGAACTCCGGGTTCAGGGAAAGCGCGCGCGCCACGCCGATACGCTGACGGCGGCCGCCGTCCAGCTCGTG
>CANRBX010000082.1 GCA_947628955.1 uncultured Lachnospiraceae bacterium
CTGATCAACTTCAATCCCGGAACACTCTGCCTGTCTGCAAATTATTATGTGCAGAAGATGTTCGCCTGCCATCTGGGTACCCGGTATCTGCCTTTTGAAGGCACGCTTCCGGAGCACTCCTATTTTTCCGCGACGGAGGATGAACACGCGCTGCATATCAAGCTCGTGAATACAGGTGCAGAGGCCCATACCGCTGCAGTACGCCTCCCCGGGCAGCAGTCAGCGGGCGCACATGTCTCTGCCTGCGGCGAGCTTCTCCACAGCGACGATCCGCATGTCCGGAATGATCTGAAATTCGCAGGAGAGGCCGTCTGTCATATCTGCCCGGAGCCCATTGAGATACCAGTCACCGGCGGAGTCCTGCAGATGGAGATGAAGCCGTATTCCGTATATGCGCTGACAATAGAGAAATGATTTTCATTTTCGCGTTTTCCGTTTCTCTTACATGATATGATAAACGCACTTTCATAAGCTCCGCGGATAGAACTCCGACTGTATCTTTCTTTGACAAATCCGCGGAGACTTGATACAATTCATTAAAGCAATAAGTATGAACATGTATATTGCCAGAAGATATCATTTTTCATGAGACAGGTGAAAACAGCGCAAAAAGGGGAACAGGCAGCCAGATGAATAATTTTGATGATATGTGGGATTTTTGCGTTATGCAGAACGTAGATTTTCCTCACTGCAACCGTGTCCATCCTCTGATGCAGAGGCGGACTCAGATTCTGCTTGAGGAATGGAAAAAAGATCCGAATATTCTGAAAATCGTGCTGTTTGGCAGCGCACTGGAGTTTCGCTGCAGCAGTTTCAGCGATCTGGATGTTTATGTAGAAAAGAAGGATCCTGAACTCCCCGTAAGCGAGCCGGATCTGGGCTGTGAGCTTGATATTCTCTGTAATCTGGATCACAGCTCCAGACTTTACAAGGAGATAGAAAAAAAGGGATTATTATTGTATGAAAGGAATTCCTGATGTGTGATATAAGATTGTTTCGGAGCGGGTTTCTGGATTATCAGCTGGCAAAACGTATCTGGGCAGAACCATATAATGATGAAATGTACCTGAATAATGCAGCATACCACTTACAGCAGTGCGTGGAAAAAATCACAAAGGGAGCACTGGAATGTGTGGGGGTGACTGTACCGAATACGCATCGTCTGTCCAGACTGTTTTCCATGGTAAATAATAACGGCGCAAATCTGATCCTCACGGAATGGCTGGCCGATCATGCAGAAATGCTTTCCGAATGGGAAGCGGAAAGCCGTTACAACATGGATTTTCTTGTAGAAAAGCAAAAGCTGGAGCGGGCTTTGAAGGAGATCGGAGAATTTCTTAAGCTCAATGGTGTGAGCGAGGATTTAAGAACAGAGCTGCAAAATGAAGAGATCCGCCGGAAACTTCTGACATTTCTGCCGAAAAACAGGCGGGACTGCAGTAATCTCGAACTAAACTGTCTTTATCTCATGTTTGCAAAAAAGCTATAACTGACGGCAGGTGAGATCCCGTCTTAACTATGAAGCCTGAATGCCCTGCGGCCGGTATATAGCTTTTTCATAACTATTTGTGCCGCCAGCTGAAAGGCGGCGGAGTGGAAATTTATATAAATGTACTGCAGAATCTGATTGAATTATATAACACACCGCCGCCGGACAGCACCTGCCGGGTGGTGGCGAAGAGAATCCCGGAAAATCCGAACCGGCCACTCGCTCCTTCTGATCAGCACGATCAATTTTGGTTTCATTTATGAAACTATAACAGAAAGCAGGCAGCCTGATGTCCGTTTCCGTAATCTGTAAGCTCCGGCACGTTTAACCGGCATTTTTCAGTTGCATACTGGCAGCGCGGATGAAATACACAGCCGGAGGGACGATTCAACAGACTGGGGACTTCACCGATAATTCCGGTATGTACTCGTTTTTCTTCCAGATCCGGATCAGGAATCGGAATTGCCCCGAGCAGCGCACGCGTATACGGATGCAGAGGCCGCTCATACAATTCCTCAGCCGGAGAGATTTCCACGCATCTCCCCAGATACATGACCAGAATCCGGTCGCTTACATGACGAACCACGGAAAGATCATGCGCGATAAACAGATAAGTCAGTCCCCTCTCAGCCTGCAGGTCAATCAAAAGATTGATAATCTGTGACTGAATAGAAACATCCAGTGCTGAAATCGGTTCATCGCAGATGATAAAGCTCGGATCCGAAGCCAGTGCCCCTGCAATACACAAGCGCTGTCTCTGTCCTCCCGAGAATTCATGCGGAGCACGATCTTTAAGCAACGGGTCGAGTCCTACCGCGCAAAACAGATCATCCACTTTCTTGTCATATTCCGTTCTTGAGGAAGCCAGATGGTGAACACGAATTGCTTCGCCAACCATGCTTCCCGCTGTCTGTCGCGGATCCAGGGAGCCAAAGGGATCCTGAAAGATAAACTGAACCTCCCTGCGCAGATTCTTTAAATTTTTTTCTTTCAGCCTGGAAATGTCATGCCCACGAAACAGAATTTCACCACTCGTCAGGTCATAAAGCCTGAGAAGTGTTTTGGCCAGAGTAGTCTTCCCACATCCAGACTCTCCCACTAATCCGAGCGTCTCACCCTGCCGGATAAAAAAGCTTACCTGATCCAGAGCTTTAACTTCTCCTGTTTTTCGCCTTGCAATTCCCTTTGTCACCGGAAAATATTTGCAGATCTGATGAACCTCCAGCAAAAGCTCGTTTTTCCCACTCTTAATGCATATTTTTTTCTTCTGCGGTTCAGCGGCGCTCTGCAGGTCTTCCCGCCGGAAATAACAGGCTACTCTGTGAGTCTGAGAGTATTCCTGCCAGGGCGGCATTACCGGCTCCCTGCACTGCGAACCTGCATGGAAACAGCGAGGTGCAAACGGACAGGCTCCTGTCTTCTGCGCCGGATTCAGAGGGATTCCCGGAATAGAGACAAGCCGCTTTGTTTTATCGCTGTCCAAACGCGGGACAGCCCGAAGCAGCCCCATTGTATATGGATGGCATGGATCAGCAAAAATCTCCCTGCTGCTCCCCTCTTCTGCAACACTGCCTGCATACATTACATAAATTCGGTCAGCGTATCTTGCAATGACACTCAGATTGTGTGTAATGATGATCAGAGATGTATTTGTATTGCGCACAATATCACGCAAAAGCTCAAGAATCTGCTCCTGCGTTGTCACATCAAGTGCTGTCGTGGCCTCATCCGCAATCAGCAGTCGCGGATTGCAGGACATCGCTATTGCAATCATGACGCGCTGACGCATTCCTCCCGAAAACTGGTTCGGATAATAATCTACGCGGCTCTCACCATCGGGGATTCCTACCATTCCCAACAGCTCGACCGCCCGTCTGCGCGCCTCCGCTTTTTTTAACCCGAGATGAAGCATAATGCTCTCTTCGATTTGTTCTCCAACCGTCATTACCGGGTTCAGAGATGTCATCGGCTCCTGAAAAATCATGGAGATCCCGCCGCCACGAACCTGCCGCAGTTCCCTGCTTTTCGGTCCATATCGAAGGATATCTTCTCCCTCAAAAAAGGCCTGTCCTTTTACAACCTCCCCTGGCGGCACCGGAATCAATCCCAGCACGCTCATCATCGTAACCGACTTACCGCTTCCGGATTCTCCAACTACTCCGATAATTTCTCCCGGATCAACATAAAGCGAAACATCATCGACCGCACGAATTAAGGAATCTCTCATATGAAACACGGTCTGAAGGTTTCGAATCTCAAATAAATGCTTCATTTTCAATCTTCCTCCTTACAGCGCATTGCGCAGCCGCGGATCCAGTGCATCCCGCAATCCATCTCCAAAAATATTGAATGCAAGCACCAGAAGAATAATCGCGACACCGGGAGCCAGCGCAAACAGCGGAGCGTCATAAATGTAAGAATAACCGTCATTTACCATAGCACCCCAGGATGCTGTCGGCGGTACTATTCCCGCGCCGAGAAAGCTCATCCCTGCCTCTGCCAGTATAGAGCCCCCGATGCTCTGCGTCATAATTACAATAATCGGCGACAGGCAGTTCGGAAAAATGTGACGTACCATCGTAACCAGATTCGAATTGCCGCGAATCCTGCTCGCCGCCACATAATCCATCTCACGCACACTGAGAACCTGTCCGCGCATCATTCTTGCAAAGCCGGGAATCGCAGAAATTCCAAGCACAAGAATCAGCATCGGTATGCTCCGTCCAAAAACCGCTACCAGAGCCAGGGCAAGAATCAGCGGCGGAATCGCCATCTGCGCCTCAATCAGGCGCATCAGGACATTATCCACCCAACCGCCAAAATAACCGGAAACAAGTCCGATCGCGCAGCCGAACAGAGCCGCCACAAAAACAGCAAGAATTCCTACCAGAAAAGCCACTCGCGAGCCATATACAATGCGGCTGTAAAGATCACGGCCTATCTGGTCCGTCCCAAGCCAGTGTTCAGCAGAAATACCGGAAAGACGATTCGTCAGATCCTGTTCATACGGATCGCAGGGCGCCATAAGAGGCGATGCTACAGCACAGAACGCAAAGAACAGAATTATCAGGAACGACACCAGTACTATTTTTCGTCCGAATAGTACTGCCAAAAACTGTCCCCCTCTTTTTTTCATTCCTCTATCCCTCCTATTCCAGCCGGATCCGCGGATCTGCATAAGCATAGGCAATATCCACCAGTAAATTACACAGACAGGTAATCGCAGCCATAAAGAACAGGCTTGACTGCAGCAGCTGATAATCGCAGAAATTAATTGCAATTACCATAATCTGTCCCATTCCGACGATATTAAACATCGTTTCAATAATTGCAGACCCGCCGATACAGCCCCGCAGTGTCGTACCGGCCATCGTCAGGATCGGGATCAGACTGTTCTTAATCGCATAGCGCCACAGTACCTTCCACTCCGGAAGGCCCTTCGAGCGCGCCGTACGCACATAATCCTGATTAATCACCTCCAGCATGCTGGAGCGCATCTGCCGTGCGTAAGAGGCAACGCCTCCAAGACTCATGCAGGTCACCGGAAGAATCATCTGGCGAACACTTTTCCCAAAATCTACCCACGGCAGCGTAAAGCCAAAAGACGGAAGCCAGCGCAGTCGAATTGAGAATATCAGCACCAGCAGCACTGCAATCCAGAAGCTTGGAACCGCCAGACCGATATTGGCAAGCACTGTAATAATATTATCCGTCAGCGTTCCCCGCTTCACAGCTGTAATCGTACCAAGAAGAATTCCAAAAACGATACTGATCAGAGCTGAAAGCACTCCGAGAATCAGCGTGACAGGAAGCCTGGAAGCAATCAGGGCATTTACCTCCTGATTGAAATGATAGGAATATCCCATATCCCCATGCAGCAGATTATTCAGCCAGCGAAAATACTGCTGAATCAAAGGCTGATCGAGTCCCATATTCCGGTACACAGTATCGTGATACTCTTTCGGGATATTTTCTCCCAGCATGACATAGACCGGGTCGCCCGGAATAAACTGGATCAGTGAAAAAGCGACTACCGAGACCAGAAGCAGGATCACAGCAGTCTGCACCAGTCGTTTAAAAATAAACCTTCCCATTTCTTGATCTCCATTCTCTGTACTGTCCTGTTTTCAAAAAATTTATTAATATGGCAGCAGACCGGTATCTGTTTCGTCCGGAACATTTCTCAGCAGCCCCGAATTCCGAATACCATAAAGGGCAGGTTTCTTTCAGCGATACCCTGCCCTTTTGAGGCCGCTGCCCGATCACGGATCCCCATTATTTTCCATGCTGCAGTACATCTGTGCTTTTCATGTCAGGAAAAATCAATCCTGCACATCCTTTCAGCCAAGCCATGTGGTTTCAGGCGTCCACTCGCACAGCCAGGTCTCTGCCATCCCGTGGTCGTGTACCGTCCCGTCTGAATAGTTGATCAGGGCCGGTGTATCGAACATAGGTGTATACAGGCAGTATTCCTCTGTGCAGAGACGCTGCAGCTCCATCATTGCATCATGCTGTTCTTCCTCCGTCTTTGCCGTCAGGCACTTGTCATAGCATTCAAAAATACCGGCTTCCTCCATATCAATCGTATCAATCGCGTATACAATCGGCGGGTTTCCGAAAAACAGATGCCAGGTTTCCACGGTAGTCGGCGCCCAGAAGAATGCGCAGCAGGTCCACGGATCCGTCGTACCTACCATATTCCGGCTGACATCCCCTGTCCGGGTATCACCCACCACGGTAAATCCGGCCTGCTCCAGCATTCCTTTTACCACAACAAACATATCTTCATTGACTGGCTGATAATAGATCGTAATCTCACATTCGCCGTCTTCATATCCGGCCTCCCGAAGCTTTTCTTTTGCTTTCTCCAGATCGTAGGGATAGCCCTCCACCTCGCTGTTATATTCCTTGCTGCCCGGTACAGCCAGCTGCTCTGATACAAAGCCGATGCCATTTGCAAACGTATCGCAAAGCGCCTGCTTATCCAGCGCGTAGCAGAACGCCTGACGCACTTCCAGCTTGCTGATCGGATCGTCTTCATTCCCGCTCGCAAAATAAATCCCTGTCATTGTAGGAGAAATGCAGGCATTGTTACTTATTTTTTCAAAACCGCTCTGGCTTAACCGCTCCGACATATTCGCCGACGCACCATACATGATCTGCGCCTCGCCTGTACGGAAAATGCTTTCGCCGGTCATTTCCTCCGTAAAGAAGATAATCTTAATCCCATCCAGATATGGCTCTCCCTCTCTCCAATAGTTTTCATTGCGCACATATTCAATACCTTCGGCGATATCATAATTTTTCATCACAAATGGCCCGGTTCCGATCACGCTCGTATAAATTCCCTCCAGGCCAACCTTCTCATATTCGGACGGAGAAATCATCACGCCGCACTCAATACACAGGTTAGAAACCGTACTCGTTCTCCACTCCGTCAGTTTTACCGTTACCTCGTACTCAGCAGTCGCCTCAAACGATTCTACATTTCCAAAATAGGATTCTGCAACACCGTTGTCAATGTAAATCTGCCATACGTCACATACTGCCTGCGCGTTGAACGGTGTCCCGTCATGATACAGAATGCCCTCCTGCAGTTCCAGAATTACCTCCAGATTTTCCGGATCCGCTTTAATCTCTTTTGCCAGCCATCCATAAACCTGACCGTTCTCATCATAACGGCCCAGCATTTCAAGCGCAGGCTTTGATGCCCAGAGCGGCTGCACGCCGCCGGCAATCGGAAAGCCGATGTTTGTCAGCGAAGCCGGAAAGGCAATATTCAATACCCCTCCCCTCTGCGGTTCTTCCTCTGCCTGTACACCCATGCCGGAAAACAGCAGCAAAAGTACCAGAAGCAGCCCTGTGAGTTTCACATGTTTCTTTTTCATAAAGTTATCCTCCTTTTTTGTCCGGCCTCCAAACCGGCTTATTTTGATATTCCTCTGCTTTTTATTCCTCAGTCTGAGGAAAAATACAGCGTTCCTGAAAAAACCTGTCCACCTCTTCCAGCAAATCCTGTCCGTGGCAGAGGGTTACACCGTGATCGGAATCCTGATATAAAACCAGCTTGCAGTGTGGAACATAACGCGCGGTTCGGAACATGGCTTCCGGACGAATGATCGCATCCTTCATCCCTCCCAGAAGGATGCATGGTGTACGAACAGTCTGCATCCAGGCAATCAGCTCCTCTTCCGTTTTCATCCCATCGTCAACACCATTCCCGAAATGCATTTTCCGTTCCTGCTCATCCAGTCCCATACTATGTTCGTACTCATAATCCGCCAGCCTGTGAAGCTGTTCCTTCCAATATTCCGTCATATAGGGACGTTCATGCTCCAGGATACCGCGCCGGCTCTCTTCGCAGCGTTCCCTCCAGCTTTCCTCCGTTGCACCTCTGGCTGCATCCCTGGCCCGCGCCGCGCTGCCCGAATAAACCTGGTCATCCTTAAAATTCGGCCCTGTCACCACCCCCGCAAATGCCAGTATCCTCTCCGGGCACTCCCGGATCATCTGCCATCCCAATACCGATCCATGACTGACACCCGTGTAGGCAAAACGTGTCACTCCGAGCCTATCGGCCACTGCCAGCAGATCCGGAAGCCAGTGTGTCGCAATGTCATCTGTCTGCGGCACTCTGGAAGATTTCCCATAACCGCGCATCTGAACGGCTATCACATGATAACCCCTGTTCGCCAGCTCACGGGTATATGCACAGTAATAGTCAATATAAATGGAAGACGTAAATACATACCGGTTCCCCTCGCCCCAGTCCTCATAATACAGTTTTACCTCATCCTCGGTCTTCACAAATGGCACTTTATCCCCTCCTCAGCTCTTTCTCCTGTCTATACAAATCTGTACGCCATACATACCAAGTCCCGAAGCCACGACACCGCCCAGCACAATAAACATCATACCGTGTCCAAAGGCACCGGACAGCCACCCTCCCAAAGAGGCGCCAACACTGTTTCCAAGGTCACTGCCCAGATAGCATGTAGACATGGCAACTCCGCGTCTGTTCAGCGGGGTACGGCGAGCGCAGTCTGCTTGGATTGCCGCCTGTCCCGCGCTCTGTGCAATTCCCTTGAGCAGTGCCGCCGCCAGAACAGGCAGAAGCCCCCATGCCATACCGATGCAAACCATAGATGCCGCACCAAGGATCAGGCTGGGAACCAGCACAACAGTCAGTCCCCTTTTATCCTGCAGCCTGCCCGCCGCCGGACGGATAAGCAGCACAGCGACTGAAGAAACAGTAAAAAATACCGAAATATTTGTGATTCCCCTCTCATCACCCAGCATAGAGAGATAGGAAGATACCACTCCGTTCATCATTGAAAACAGGCCGCTGATCGTCACAAGAAGCAAAAGCTCAACTGCAACCACCTCACAAAACCTCACTGAGTTCCCGGGAGCAGATGCTTTGTCTTTCGTAAATTCGCGGTCGGCCGGCAAAAGAACTGCGCAGACAGCTGCGATCATGATCAGCACTCCTGATATCCGAAACATTGCTCCATAGCCTGCCTTCTCTGCAAGCGACAATCCCAGGCTGGGAGCAAAGGACATGGCCAGAATCTGAGAAAGGCTCATGTATCCCATCCCCTCCCCCATCTGTCCGGAAGGAATAACCAGGGAAGCCAGAGCCAGCTGAACGGTACTGCTGACAGCATAACATGTTCCATGCAGAATTCTACAGACAAACAGGCCCGCAGCCGTGTCACTCAGAGAATATCCGAAAGCCGTCACTCCAACAAGAATCGTAAACACAACCAGTAAACCCTTTTTTCCTCCACGATCCGACAGGATACCCGCAACAGGTCTGACAAAAATTGCGACGATTGAAAAAATGCCTGTCAAAAAGCCCGCAGCTGAAAGCGACATTCCCACCTCTACAGCATACCGTGGCAGAGTCGGCATTGTCATAAAAAATCCGGCATTACTCGTCAGGCTGTACAGGAACATCAGCCAGAAGGAAGGAGTCCATAATTTCTCATTCTTTTTTGTGGTAATACGCACCACCTCACATATGTAATCGTTTGCATTAATTTATCTATAGTATATGCACGTATTTATGTTTTGTCAACATTTTTTTCGTACTTTTAAACTATTTTCTTTAATATTTTACATTTTTGTATACCTCTTCACCTTGTATTACAAAATCTTAATGCAATTTTTTTTCATTTTTTTCATGCATAATTCTTGACATGCAAAAAAGCAGGCGTTACAATCATTTTCAGAGAATATTTTTAACTGGAGGTTCGCTATGTCTGTCAATAAGAAAGTTACGATTAAAGATATCGCTGAATACTGTCATGTCTCTCCAGCTACCGTCTCAAGAGTAATGAATGGGAACAGCCACATTTCAGAAAAAACTCAAAAGCGTGTCCTTGACGCAGCAGCCGCCTGGGGTTATGTTCCGAATGCATCTGCCAAAACATTGCGTATGCGCACCTCCCGCCTGGTCGGCCTGTTTGTCAATATGCTGGATTATGAAATGTCCTCTACTGTAGCCTCACGTCTTCATGACCGTCTCGCTGAAAAAGGTTTTGCATCCATTATCTGCAACATCGGAATGAATGCTGAAAAAGAAAAATATTACTACCAGATGATGCTTTCTCTGAATGTATGCGCAATTTTCCTGATCGTAAACCGCAGCGACAGTGAAGTCGACCGTAAAAGCACGATCCCCATGATTTATGTATATAAATACCCGCTCCAGCCGGAAACAGACTATCCGGTCTGCCGTATCGAGACAGATGACTACGGAGCCGGCTATCAGGCCGGCTGCGAATTGCAGCGCCTCGGATGCCGAAATATTGCCGAGGTGCGTCTGACCAGCAGCGATAACCGATTCTCCCCCGGCCGTCATCTTGGTCTGATGCAGTCTTTGTATGACCACGGTCTCTTTTATGCAGAATCTCTTTCTGTCATATCCGAACAGAATGATTTTGCAGTTGTGCTGGAAAAAATCAATCAGAAGCTTGAAGAAAACCCGGCTGCGGATGGTTACTTTTGTTCCTCTGATCTGCTCGCTCTGGCCCTCGTAGAGGCTCTTGAGCAGCACCACTACCGGATTCCGGAAGAGATCAAAATCATCGGCTGCAATAATATGTCTGTTTCTCTTCACTGCAGCAAGCCTATCTCTACTATATCACACCGGACTGATGACATATGCCGGGCAGCTATTTCAGTCATGGAACGCATTTTATCCGGTGCAGAACCTGAGCCCGAAGAGCGCAGACAGATCTTCCAAACTGATTTTATCTCAAGGGCTACTACATAAAATCACTGTAAATACAAAATAAAGCTTCCAGAAAAAGCCTGGTCGGTTCTGCGAAAATACGATTAAAATTTGCTACACGAGAAAAAGGCTGCGCGCTATGACAACAGCCCCTTCCTCTATATCTGGGTTATTTATGTTGTGAACCGTCAGTTGCGAAGCCAGGGATTCTTCATTGCTGCTTTCTCAGATCCTGCTTGTATGGGGTGCGCGTTACGGTTGCACGGAGCATGGTCTGCCGTCTTCCCTCCTCGTATAACAATGGTTATTAGTTACAATCATTATATTTTTCAAGGCAAAATGTCTCAAGACACTTCAAATCTAAGTGTCACAAAATTCACGATCACAGGTGTCTTTCTTATAGCAATTTACATATTTAATGCAGGTTGAATGTGAACATTTGTACCGCTTGCAAGCAAAAAGCCCTGAGACTTCCATCTCAGGGTTAAATGGGAATATACCTTCTGGTCTAATTTCGCAGGGTTTCCATGCCATCAAGCAAACATGCGCATATATTGTTCACAATCTGTTCTCTTTCACGAAGGCCATTGTCAAAGTAAATGCGTATCGTAGCCATGGCAGATGCAGAAAAAGTTGCAGCCAGCATCCTTTTGTTTAAAGAGTCGTGAGCAGCATCCGGTATCAGACATTCGAGAATAGTATCTTCCATACTTTCCTGCATAATCAGATACGGCGAAAAACTCTTGTCATTTATTGCCCATAAGGCACGCAGAGTTTCAGCTGAGTCAGACAAGTGATTAAAAGCGTTCATGAGATTCGCCAAAAGCTCTCTGCGGTTTCTATAGTTAAAGGTCGCTCTAAGGTCGCTGTTAAATTCATCCAGGAAAGAATAGCATATAAACTCTGCAAGATCAGATTTATCTGAAAAGAACTGATAAAACTGAGTACGGTTTACTCCTGCTGCTTTCGTGAGGGATTTAACCGTAATATCAGAATAACTGGCAGTATTGACCTGATCAATAAAAGTCCTGATGATTTTAAGCTCCTGATAACTGCTGTGTTCTTTCATATCAGCATTACTCCCCATGGCGCATATTGATTTAGACTGCAGCGAAAAATCAATGCACTTCAACAATCCATGATCATGTTATCAAACCATTGAATTTTGTGCAATCATATCTGCGAATTTTGCGATAACAACTTGCAGAAAAAAGTAAAAAACGGGGTTGGAATCGACTTTCGGACGGGAGTACAAAAAAGCCATACTTGAGCTAAAATCGAGTACGGCTGTCTTTTCCCCGGATGTTTATCACACACTTTCGATTATTTATTAAAAATACATATAATGACTTTTCCCTCCGCACCGTCTGCAGACCCATACAAAGAAACAATAACTTCTGACGGAGAGGGAATCCCTCCTTCGGCTATTTATTTAGACGTTGTGGAAAAACCGGGCCATATGCTCTTCCACACTGGCGATGACGCGGTCATCCGGAATTACATTCTGGACATGTACCTGGAACAGCAGCAGCCGGATACACGCCCACCGACTTCCGCCTCCAGGTTTCCCTTTAATCAGTCAAGCTTATGTTTTATTTCTGTACAGATATAAAACATAAAGATTCCGCACTATGATCATACAGCCTCCCTGGCCGGCGGACGGTTTCCGAGCAGTTCTCTTGTCACCTCCGCCACATCCCTGTGGCGGATTTTTCGCGGCTCAAAGCGGATCAGCGAATAAACGAGCTGCATGACCGCTCCGGCCCCGAAGGTGCTGATCAGCGTCCCGATCCCCACCGGGCCGCCGAGAAGCCAGCCGGCCAGCAGCACCGCGGCCCACAGCATGATTTCGACCACGCCGATGGGTATCTGGCCGAGTCCGACGAGAAGGGAATCTCTCGGGCCGCAGCACTGTGCAGCCTTCATATAGATCCACATACCAAGTGCCATGAAGACGAAGCCAATCAGCATGACGATGATACCCAGCCATGTGCTGTGGTTTTCAGGCAGAGAATCGAGGCTGTTGCAGAACTGCACGAGGTTTCCCGTGAGCAGAGCGTCGATGATCGTGCCGTATCCGATCCGCTCCCGCAGCAGCAGGTCGACCAGGAGTACCGCCAGCGACATCGCCGTCATCGCGAGGCCATAGTTCAAAAAGGTGTGTCTGGCGATCCCCATCCCCAGGCAGTCCCAGGGAGCAAGGCCGATGTTCGCGTAGATCGTCATATGTACTCCCAGGGAAAAGACGGCAAGCCCCGCCACAATCCGGCACCATCCCGCTACGATTTTTCTCCTGCCCAATCCGTATCACTCCCAACTGTCTCCGCCGACAAATTTCACAATCCCTATCATAGTCCTTTTTCTCCAAAATGGCAACCGCTTTCCGGATACTTTGGATTTTCCATACTTTGGATTTTCGATTATTATTTGCCGTTGCAGAAATTCATGAACGCTTTACCGAAGGCGAGATAGTGGTCGTATTTTTCTTCCTCGTATTTCCTGCGGAGATACTCCTGATCTTTTCCGACATGTTTTCCGGTAATCTTTCTGTAAATCGATGTAATGATATTTCTCATAGCGCTTCTCCTTCTCCTGATCAATGCCTGATTGATTGAATGGTCCTTCCCGGCCGGGATTTTTATTTACAGTGCTATTATAAGACAGGAGATTGGATTGCACCATGATTCCGTGAAACCGGTTTGATTGACTGAAGGGAAACATTCCGTAAAAGTATATACTTGTGTGAGGCGAAAAAACTGTATAATGATAGATATCTGAGAAACAAAGCGGGGATGACATGACACAGGATGAAAGAAGAGTATTACTGATCCGGGAACTGCTCGGATGACGGCGGAGAATCTGCAGGCCACGTATGCGTGTGAACTACGGGGAGGCGGTCTGCCCGGAGAAGATTGCGGGAAGGAGTATCATAATCAACGCGGATATCGGGAAGGTCTTAAGCGCATTGCCTGATGAAGCAGACGGTTTGGATGAACTGTAACATTAAGGAGATGCAATAGATATATTAGACTTAGATTATGGTTTTTGAAATTCACACAAAACAGATGTCATGACCATTGTTTTGTGCGTTTCTAAAAATAAAAGGACTTCGTCCTGTATATAGTAGAGAAATTTTTAGAAAATAGCATAAATAGTATTCTCTGGGTTACTTGAAAAAATGCAACGAATAATATATAATATTCGTTGCAGAGGAGGCGCTAAACAATGGAGAAAGGATATATGCAGGAAATCCAGGAACGAATTTTAAGCGCGGAAGATGGAAATATTTTTATCGCTTCCGATTTTGCAGATATCGCGAATGCCAACACCGTACGTTCTGCTTTATATCGGCTTGTCCAGAATGGAAGTTTACGGCGGATCTTAAATGGGATTTTTGAAAAACCCAAATTCAGCAGACTCTTGAATGAATACGTTGCCGCAGATCCGGATGCTGTCGCAAAGGCATTAGCACGAAGCTATCATTGGACGATTGC
>CANRBX010000083.1 GCA_947628955.1 uncultured Lachnospiraceae bacterium
AAGGCGCGCGGCGTCTGGAAGATCATCATGTATATCCCGGCGCTGACCTCCGTGGTTATCTCCGGTATGCTGTTCCGCCTGATGTTCTCCGAGGGCGCAGGCGGCCAGATGAACCAGATCATGCAGTGGCTCGGCCGTGCGCCGATCCCCTGGCTGAAATCCAAGGGCACCGGCTGGGTGGCGCTGCTGTTGCTGTGTATGTGGAGATGGACCGGCGTCAACATGCTGTACTTCGTCTCCGGCCTGAACGGCATCGACGGCACGCTGTACGAGTCTGCTGACATCGACGGCGCGAACGCAAAGCAGAAGTTCTGGTACATCACGCTTCCGCTGCTGAAGCCGACCACCGTTTACGTTATCACGATCTCCGTATTCGCGGGTCTGTCCATGTTCCTTGAGAGCTTCATGCTGTGGAACGGCAACTCCTCGCCGAAGAACATCGGTCTTACGATCGTCGGTTACCTGTATAAGCGCGGTATCGAGACCAACGAGCTCGGCTACGCGTGCGCAGTCGGCGTGGTGCTGATGGTGATCGCCCTGATCATCAACTTCATCCAGCTCTTTGCGACCGGCACGATCGGATTCAAGAAGAAGGAGGACTAATACTATGGCGAAAAATTCAAATGCACCAAAAACAATGGAATCGAACCATAAAGTGGCATCCTTCCTCTCGACAGCGCTGTTCGTGTTTGTCTCGGCGATCATCGCGTTCCCGCTGCTCGCCGGCCTGACGGCTTCCTTCCGTCCGGCGCGTGAGATCTTCCAGAACGGTATGTCTCTGAACCTGAAGATCAAGGAGTGGAGTTTACATAACTACGCGTACCTGTTCACAAAATTCTTCAATCCGAATACAAGCGACTCGGTAGCGATCGCGGACTCCAACAAGTACTTCATGTGGTACAAGAACAGCCTGGTGCTGACGATCACGACGGTCGTCCTGACTCTGCTCGTCTGCTACTTCATCGCATACGGCATGACAATGTACAAGACGAAGCTCGGCGTGTTCCTGTTCTTCATGGTCATCGCAACGATGTCCGTACCGTTTGAGATCCTGATGCTCCCGCTGTACCAGGAGGTCACGACGATCGGCCTCATCAACACGAACGCCGGCGTATTCCTGCCCGGCCTGTGCGCGGCCTCGACCATATTCTTCTTCCGGCAGTACATGACGGGACTGCCGAAGGAGCTGCTCGACGCGGCGCGCGTGGACGGGTGTACCGAGTACGGCATTTCCGTCAGGATCATGATGCCGATCACAAAGCCGGCTTTCGCTTCCATGGCAATCCTCTGCGCGATGGGTTCCTGGAACAACATGCTGTGGCCGATGCTTGTGTTCCGTGACACAAACAAGTTCACACTTCAGATCGGCCTGAATACGCTGCTGACACCGTACGGCAACAACTACGACCTGCTGATCGCAGGTTCCATGTTCGGTATTATCCCGATCCTCATCATCTACCTGATCTTCAACCGCTATCTGGTTGCAGGTATGACGAGCGGAGCCGTGAAGGGCTGATTGACAGAGACAAAAATGATACGTTCTGCGCATACAGTTTCCGCAGGCTCGGGAGAAACCAGGGTCTGCGGCCTCAGCCCTCCGGATTTCCGTGCATTCTGTGCGGAATCATCCTGCGGGACGGCGTGGAGTGAACTGTAACGTCAGATCCGGGGCCGCCGCATTCTGTGCAGGCCGGAGCGATTTTCCCTCCTGCTTTCACAGTCTGCCGCGGCCCTTTTTTCGCAGATCAGACGGATCAAAACACTGAAATACGAAACATCTTAAAATCAACAGATACGAAAAAAACACGAATCCAAGAGGAGGTACGTGAAATGGCAAGAAATGCAAAGATGATACTCGACAAGGCATTTCGCATCTCTGAGATCGACGACCGGATCTACGGCTCCTTTATCGAGCATCTCGGCCGCGCGGTCTACGACGGCATCTATCAGCCGGGGCATCCGCTCTCCGATGAAAATGGCTTCCGCAGGGACGTCATCGATCTGGTGCGCGAGCTGAATGTCCCGATCGTGCGCTACCCCGGCGGGAACTTCGTCTCCAGCTTTAACTGGGAGGACAGCGTCGGCCCGGTGGACGAGCGTCCCGCGCGCCTCGAGCTTGCATGGCGCAGCCTCGAGACAAACAAGGTCGGCCTGCACGAGTTCAGCAAATGGGCGAAAGCGGCCAATTCCGACGTGATGATGGCCGTCAACCTCGGCACACGCGGCATCGCGGACGCCTGCAACCTGCTCGAATACTGCAACCATCCGGGCGGCACGAAATACAGCGACCTGCGCATCAGCCACGGCCAGAAGGAGCCCTATGGCTTTAAGGTCTGGTGCCTCGGCAATGAGATGGACGGTCCCTGGCAGCTCGGCCAGAAAACGGCATACGAATACGGACGGCTCGCGTCGGAGACGGCCAAGGCGATGAAGCTGATCGACCCGACGGTGGAATTTGTCGTCTGCGGCAGCTCCAACAAAGACATGCCGACCTTCGCGACCTGGGAGGACACCGTGCTCAGCCACACCTACGAGAATGTCGACTATCTCTCGCTGCACAGCTACTACGGCAACCGCTCCGGCAACACAAACGATTTCCTCGCCAAGTCAAACGACATGAACGACTTCATTCACTCTGTCGTTGCGATCTGTGACTACGTAAAGGCGAAGAAACACAGCAAAAAGAACATGTATTTAAGCTTCGACGAGTGGAATGTCTGGTACCACACAACCGCCGCGGACAAGGAAGAGATGGAGAAGAACCCGTGGCAGGTGGCCCCGGCGCTTCTCGAGGATATCTACACGTTCGAGGAGGCGCTGATGGTCGGCCTGCTGATGATCGTGCTCCTGCGCAACTCCGACCGCGTCCGCATGGCCTGCCTGGCGCAGCTTGTGAACGTCATCGCGCCGATCATGACGGACCAGAACGGCGGAAAGTCCTGGCGGCAGACGATCTTCTGGCCGTTCATGCACGCTTCCCGCTACGGCCGCGGCACCGCCCTGCTCCCGTCCATCGACTCGCCGCTGCACGCCACAAAGAACCACGGCGACGTGACGGACATTGAATCCGTCTCCGTCTTCAACGAGGAAAAGGGCGAGCTGACGATCTTTGCCGTCAACCGCAACCTCGATGAGGACGTCACACTGACGACCGACGTGCGCAGCTTCGAGGGTTTCACCCTCGCCGAACACATCGTGCTCGAGCACAGCGACCTCAAGGCTGTAAACAGCTCCGCAGGCGAGACCGTCGCACCGAAGACCGCCGCACAGTCCGCGCTCGACGGCGGAACACTCACAAGCCTGCTGCACAAAGCTTCCTGGAATGTGATCCGGCTTGTAAAGCAGCACTGACAGAAATGAGAGGCTGCCGCAAAATATGCAGGGAGGGCCCGGACCCGACAGGTATTTTGCGGCGGCCTCTTTATCTGTCCGGAAAAATCCTTGACATTTCTGTCATTTAATGAGAATAATAAGCTTAAAGAAAGACATATACTCTCAGTCATATATTCTCAGGAGGAACGTATGAAATTTACATTAAAGGAAGACGGAAAAAGGATTCTCGTAATCAGTGCCGCTGCGATCCTCATGGCCGCAAACAACGCGACGTTCGTGCGCGTCGGGGGCCTCTATCCCGGCGGGGTGACCGGCCTGACGATCCTGATCCAGCGGATCGCGGCCATGTTTTTTCACATTGACATTCCCTACACCCCGGTCAACCTGCTTCTCAACGCAGTCCCGGTATACATCGGGTTCCGCTTTATCGGCAAAAAATTTACGCTCTACTCCTGCCTCGTCATCCTGCTGACGGGCGTTTTCACCGACCTGATCCCGGACTACGCGATCACCTACGATACGCTGCTCATCAGCGTCTTCGGCGGGATCGTCAGCGGGGTCGCCATCAGTCTGTGCCTGATCATGAACGCCACGACGGGCGGGACTGATTTTATCGCCATCTTCCTCTCGGAGAAAAAAGGCGTGGACTCGTGGAACATCATCCTTCTTATAAATGTCGTCATCCTCTGCGCCGCAGGGCTCCTGTTCGGCTGGGACAAGGCACTGTACTCGATCATTTTCCAGTACACCTCCACGCAGATCCTTCACGTTCTCTATCAGAAATACCAGCGCAAGACGCTCTTCATCGTCACAAACTGCCCCGCGGAAGTCTGCGAGGTGATCTTCCGGGTGAGCGGCCACGGGGCCACCATTCTCGACGGAAAGGGCTCCTATGAGAACAGCAGCCGGAGCATCGTATACTCTGTCGTCTCCGGCGCCGAGTCCAAGACCGTCATGCGCGCAGTCAGGGAGGCCGATCCCGCCGCGTTTATCAACGCGATCCGGACCGAGCAGCTGACCGGCCGCTTCTATATCAAACCGGCCGACTGAACCCAGACAAAAAAAGCCTTAAGACGCTTTCGGGAGTATCAGATTCCTCCCTGCGCCTTAAGGCATTTTTATTAGATTCGTTCTGCCAGGACCGTTTCCTCAGGCTGCAGACGGATTACAGCTGCGGGCCTGCTGCGACGAGTGCCTTGCCGTGTGCATTGCTCTCATACTTCGCAAAGTTCTTGATGAATCTCTGTGCAAGATCCTTCGCCTTGGTCTCCCATTCGGAGACGTCTGCGTAGGTGTTGCGCGGATCAAGAATGTTCGTGTCAACGCCCGGAAGAGCTGTCGGCACTTCGATGTTGAAGTACGGGATCGTCTTCGTCTCTGCCTTCAGGATGTCGCCGTTCAGGATCGCGTCGATGATGCCGCGGGTATCCTTGATGGAGATACGCTTGCCCGTGCCGTTCCAGCCGGTGTTGACCAGATAAGCCTTCGCGCCGCTTGCCTGCATTCTCTTGACGAGCTCTTCTGCATACTTTGTCGGATGCAGCTCGAGGAATGCCTGGCCGAAGCATGCGGAGAAGGTCGGAGTCGGCTCAGTGATGCCGCGCTCTGTGCCTGCGAGCTTTGCTGTGAAGCCGGACAGGAAGTAGTACTGCGTCTGCTCCGGAGTCAGAACAGATACCGGCGGAAGTACGCCGAACGCGTCCGCGGAAAGGAAGATCACGTTCTTTGCCGCAGGAGCTGCGGACACCGGGCGAACGATCTTCTCGATGTGGTTGATCGGGTAGGAGACACGGGTGTTCTCGGTCACGCTCTTGTCAGCGAAATCGATCTTTCCGTTCTCATCCAGCGTCACGTTCTCAAGAAGCGCGTTGCGCTTGATCGCATTGTAGATATCCGGCTCGGAATCCTTGTCCAGGTTGATTACCTTTGCATAGCAGCCGCCCTCGAAGTTGAACACGCCGTTGTCGTCCCAGCCGTGCTCGTCGTCGCCGATCAGCAGACGCTTCGGATCCGTGGAGAGCGTGGTCTTGCCGGTTCCGGACAGGCCGAAGAAGATCGCGGTGTTCTTGCCGTCCATATCCGTGTTTGCAGAACAGTGCATGGAAGCGATGCCCTTCAGCGGCAGATAGTAGTTCATCATGGAGAACATGCCCTTCTTCATCTCGCCGCCGTACCATGTATTCAGGATGACCTGCTCGCGGCTTGAGATATTGAATACGACAGCCGTCTCGGAGTTCAGGCCCAGCTCCCTGTAATTCTCAACCTTCGCCTTGGATGCGTTGTACACAACGAAATCCGGCTCGAAGTCCTTCAGCTCTTCCTCTGAGGGCTGAATGAACATATTCTTGATGAAATGTGCCTGCCAGGCCACTTCCATGATGAAACGGATCGCCATGCGGGTGTCCTTGTTGGTTCCGCAGAATGCATCCATAACGAAAAGTCTCTTATTGGAGAGTTCCTTGAGCGCCAGATCCTTGACTGCCTTCCATGTCTCCTCAGACGCCGGATGGTTGTCGTTCTTGTACTCGTCTGTCGTCCACCACACAGTATCTTTGGAGTTCTCATCCATCACGATAAATTTGTCTTTCGGGGAACGTCCTGTATAGATACCAGTCATAACGTTCACTGCGCCAAGCTCACTCACCTGGCCCTTTTCGTAGCCCTCAAGACCCGGCTTCATCTCTTCTTCGAACAGCGTCTCAAAAGAAGGATTGCGTACGATCTCTGTGGTTCCGCTAATGCCATACTTGCTCAAATTAATCTCTGCCATCGTCAAACCTCTCTTTTCTTTCTTATTGTGTTTTCAGGTACTATTCCGGCAGGTTCTGCTCAAAGTCCTTGCCGCCTCCTCAGGAAGCAGAGCACAACACGCCTCCATTAAGATATTATACATGATAAAACAATAAAATCAACAAAATTCTTGCAAATTTAGAAAATCCGGAGTTAAAAAACCGGGGGAATGCGGATCGTCCGGGCCTTCAGAAGCTTCGCGTCCTCTTCCTGGTGCGAGGAAAACAGCAGGGTTCTCCCGTCCTGCCTTTCGAGGATCCAGGACGCGGTGCACCGCTTCGTCTCCCCGTCCAGGCCGGTGAACGGCTCGTCCATGACCAGGAAATCCGACGGGGCCAGAACAGCGCGCGCAACCGCCGCCCTGCGCTTCATCCCGCCGCTCAGCTTCCGCACCGGCAGGTCCAGCGCCTCCGGCGGAAGGATCTGCCCAAGCTCCGCGCGCAGCTGCGCATCGTCCGTCCCTTTTGCGGCTGTCAGCCGCACATTCCGGAGCGCGGAAATCTCTTCAAACAGGCGGTCCTCCTGAAACACTGCAGCGCACCGCAGGCCCTCCAACCCGGAAATCCTGCCCCCGTCCGCGACCTCCAGGCCCATCAGTATACGTAAGAGCGTCGTCTTGCCGGAACCGGACGGCCCCGTCAGGCAGGTACGGCTGCCGGCCGGAAGCACAAATGTCAGGTTATTCAGTACGGTTCTGTCCCCGTAGCTTTTGCAGATGCCCTGCGCGCATATCTGCAGCCCCATCTCTGTTTCATTATTTGTTCTGTCCATTTTCCTTCACACTCCGGAATCCCGTTTTTCTCTTTCTCTTTCCTTCGGTTCTCCGATCCTTCTGCACCCGATATATCGTTCACGGATTCTCCCGTCCCGGGTATATCAGCCGGAGCAGCCCCAGAAACAGCCGCTCGCTGATTAGTCCGGCCAGAAGGATCACGGCCGTCCATGCAAACAGATCCCCCGTCTCCAGATAGATCTTTGCCATATACAGCCGCTCTCCTATCGTGTGCGCGGGGACGCCGATCACCTCCGCTGCCACGCCCGATTTCCAGCTCATGCCCAGCGCCGTCCGGCAGCTCCCCGCCAGATACGGCATGACAGCCGGCCGGTACAGATACCAGATACGCTTCGGCAGGCTGAAGCGAAACACCCGGCTCATCTCCAGAAGCTTCTGATCCGTCCCACGGATGCCGGTCCGCACGCTGAAATAGATCAGCGGCAGGACGATCATAAAGCTGACCGCCGTCGAGAGACAGGCGGACGAGGTCCAGATCAGGAGCAGTATCACCACAGAGGCCACCGGCACCGTCTTTATCAGAGAAAAGAGGGGCTCCAGGATCTCGCCCAACAGCGGAAAGCGCTCCGCCAGCGCTCCCAGCAGCACGCCGCAGAAAAAGGCCAGCAGGAAGCCTCCCAGAATGCGCGCCGCGGAGGTTCCGACCGCCTGCCAGAATGCCATGCCTGCCGTATCCCTGAGCAGGGCCCCGAAGGTCTCTGCCGGCCCGGCCAGCAGGATCGGGTTGTCCATATACACAGAGGCTGCCTGCCAGACCAGCAGCCAGCCCGCTATGATCATGCATTTTCGAATGGATTTTTTCTGTAAGACGTTCATACGCAGATCATCATTCTCCCAGAAAATAGAAATCCTCCTCCGGCAGCGCGCCGCCCACAGCTTCCGGGTTCATGTCGTACAGCACCTGCAGGTAGCCGTTTAACGCGTCCTTCATCTCTTCCCCCGTGATACAGGTAATGTTGCAGAACGGGATCGCCTTCCGGGCGATCGGCGCCTTCTCGATGATGCCGGCCTTCACCACCAGCTCGGCGCCGGCCTCCGGGTCGTCATTGATCGCCTGGGCAGACGCTTCATGGTCCTCCAGAAATGCGCTGACCGCCTCCGGGTTTTCCTCCAGGAATCCGCTGGTAACGACCGTCACGCCCGTCACCAGACGGCTGCCTCCCTCTTCCGGCTGTACCTTGTCCCACTCCTCCGTCAGATCCATCACGATGCCCAGCGCCTCGTTCTGCGCGCAGGCCACGGTCACAAACGGCTGCGGCAGAAGGCCGATCGCCTCTGGATCCTTCGCGAGCACCGCGGCCACCTCTGTCGCCTCCGACTTATACTCGAGCGTCACATCGTCCGTGCTCAGGCCGTTCCTCGCCAGCAGGTACTGCAGGGCAAAATCGGGCGTCGTCCCCTTGCCGGTCAGATACACCGTCTGGCCGTCCAGGTCGGCGATCCCGCTGATCCCGTCCCTGCCGGATACCATGTACAGCACGCCAAGCGTGTTGATGTCGATCACGGAGATGCCTCCCTCCGTCTTCTGATAGAGGATGGAGGCCATGTTCGCCGGGATCAGCGCGATATCCAGATCGCCGCCGATCACCTTCGGAAGCAGCTCGTCAGCCGCAGTCACCATCGTGAAATCATAGGTGTCCCCGGCATCCTCCATCAGATTCACCAGTCCCATGGAGGTCGGCCCCTTCAGGGCCCCGACGCGGACCGCCCCCGTTTCTTCCGCCTGCGCGGCCGCCCCTGCCAGAAGCAGGGCGCAGGCCAGTATTCCCGTGATCATTCCCGTTCTCTTTTTCATAATTACTCCTCATTTCTGTCAAAACTTAATAAATATCCTGTCCTTCAGTTGACGAGTCTGTTCTTAATAAATGTCCTGACCCTCAGGCGATAGGCCTATTCTTAATAAATGTCCTGTCCTTCAGGCGATAGGCCTATTCTTAATAAATGTCCTGTCCTTCAGGCGATGCGTCAAACCTTTTACTTCATCAGCTTCTGGATCGTACTGCACAGCTCGTCCACGGCCGTGCCGCTGCCCGCAAGTATATCGTCAACGACACACGTTTTGATATGGTTCGAGAGCAGCGCCTTGTTGAAGCTGTTCAGCGCCGACTGGACGGCCATCACCTGCGTTAAAATGTCCACACAGTAGCGCTCTTCCTCCACCATTCCCAGAATGCCCCGCACCTGCCCCTCGATGCGTTTCAGGCGGTTCATCAGATCGCGGTACTCCTTCTCGCTGCGGTGCCGGATCCGGCAGCCGCATTCCGTCTCCGCCGTCTGCGCCCGCTCTATGCACTTCGGGCAGGGCGTCTGCGCAGCGCACCCGTCTGTTTTATCCGGCAGCGTAAGGCCTTCTTCTGCTTTATCTGACAGCATAGCACACTCGTCTGCTTCTTCCGTCCGCGCACAATATTCTTTCGTTTCCACTGTCAGGTTTTCCTTTCTGATTGTTTCTTCCATAAGTTTCCTCCGTCGGTTTTTATCGGTACTGCCCCTGCAGCGTCCGGAATCATTAAACTTAATGCCACTGGCCCGCAGGGCATGCCTTTTCCTGAAAATAATATCCCCGAATATCCCTGAAGCGGTCAGGCAGGAACACGCGGCCTGACAATTTTAATAACTTCACACTGCATTTATGTCTTCACACTAGCATAATCCCATTTTGGTGTCAACACCGGCGGGAAGAAAATTACTGCCTGAAAATCGGCGTCTGAGATTTTCTGTTTACTTTTCCATTTCCTTCAATTATACTAAAAAATGTGCTGTACCGAAAACGCCTTTAACCATATGAATAAAACAGCAGCGTGAATACTGCGGAAATTTAAGGAGAATCTATGCAGACAGGAAGAAAGATATTATTCACCGATCTGGACGGCACCCTGCTGGATGACCGGAAAAATATCACACCCGGCAATCAGGCCGCGATCAGCGAGGCGCTCGCAGAGGGACACATCATCGTGATCGCCACCGGACGGCCGCTGTCGGGTACGCTTGCGGCCGCGGACAGACTCGGTCTCACCAGAGACGGCTGTTACGCAATCGCCTACAACGGCGGGCTGATCTTCGATCTGGGCCGGCGCGAGACCATTTACAGCAGGACGATCCCCCGCGCGCTGGTCCGGCAGGTCTTCGATCTTGCTTTTTCACGGAATATACATATACAGACCTACAGCAATACCCATGTCCTCGCAGAGCATGACAGCGAGTATCTGCAGGATTACAGAAGGGAGATCGGCGTTCCTTTCCAGATTGTACCGGACGTCGCCAGAGCGCTTCTGGAAGAGCCCTGTAAAATGCTCGCAATCCTCTATGATGCTCATGCGAAGCTGGAGGCTTTCCGGCAGGAGCTTCTCCGCATCTTTCCGGATCGGCTCGACTGCTTTTTCTCAAATGATAATTACCTCGAGATCGTTCCTACGAATGTCTCCAAAGGCCTGGCCGTCCGATGGATGTGTTCTCACCTTGAAATTCCTCTGGAAAATTCCGTCGCGGCCGGGGACGCCCAAAACGACATCTCCATGCTGGAGGCAGCGCATGTCGGTGCGGTCATGTGCAACGCATTCCCGGGAGTCGCGGAACACGGCGATTATGTAACCAGGGCCGACAACAATCATGACGGCATTGCGGAGATCATCCGCAGATTTATTCTCTGACCGGGAGAATAGGAAATACATCTTTTACTGCAAAAGGACAGGGACTGCTGAATGGTAAAATGAGCAGCCCCTGTCCTGTATGATTCTATTTTATTCTTTTTTCTTTAGCCCATTCTCAGCTTAGCACCTTTGCACCCCATTTCCGGGCTGCGCATCCTTTTCTTATTTTGTTTCAGGTTTATGCGTCTCTTCTCTTCCGGATGCAGAGCATCAGAAGGATCGTCAGGAACGAAACTCCTGCCAGCAGTGCCATCATCGTAAGCGGCGTCGTGTCGCCGGTTGCAACCGCCGCGGAAGGAGTGACAACGCGGAAGGTTACGCTCTTCGCATCCGAGGTTCCGTCCGGAACCCAGTTGCTGCCGTCAAAGACATCTTTCGCATAGTTTACCTTCAGTGTATATTCTCCGGCCGCCTTGATCGACATCGAAGTGGTGTACGGCGAAGCCTGCCACGAGCCTGTTACATTCCCGATCTGGTAGCCTGTCGGACGATAGCGGTAATCACCCGGGTTGGGGTTGGAATTGCCCATCCCGGCCCCCGCCGCCGTAAACCTGATCGTGCTGTTTGTAATGTACTCTGCTCCGGCGCCAAGCTCCTGAATCTGGTTGTCGCTGGGCGACGGACCGTCCTTGTACGTTGCCCCTACGGTCAC
This sequence comes from uncultured Lachnospiraceae bacterium, assembly GCA_947628955.1. Taxonomy (GTDB): domain Bacteria; phylum Bacillota; class Clostridia; order Lachnospirales; family Lachnospiraceae; genus Choladousia. Next base: position 11,219 of record CANRBX010000083.1, read on the forward strand.
ATCGCTGGCCGGCATCGTGAACGTTGTCTTCCATCTGGAGGCATCTGCGAACTCCGCGCTGCCCTTGACCACAGTCCACTCGCTGAACTCTCTGCCGCTCGACGGATAGTTGGAGTATATGGTCACTTCCTGTCCCATATGATAGACATCATTGTCCGCATATCCGTTCTGAACCGTCACATAGTAATCTTTCAGCTTATAGTACGCCGACACCTCGACATCCGCCATCGGCATTGTAAACGTCGTGCTTTCTCTGCCGGAAGCTTTCAGAGATACATTCTGCGTATCCACCTGCCAGTAGTCAAATTCCATTCCTTCCGGAGCCTCGTCAGCCGTGATCGTGATCTCTGTCCCGCTGACCGCTTCCTCGTAATTTGCGACACCGTCATTCACCGTTATCGCATATAATACTCCCTCATAGACAGCGGCAAAGTTCATTTCGCTGGTGATCTCAACGCTGATTGACGGATTGAACGCGTTCTCTCCCAGGTCGTATGTGCCGTTGTTCACATTCCATTCGGAAAATACCTGTCCTGCCGGATTTGCATTGGCGGTAATTGTAACCACTGTGCCATGCGGAATCATCATCTCGGCGGAAGTATTATTGATCAGGCCATTTGCCACCGTCACTTTATACTGAACCGGAACATACTCCGCCGTCACTGTCACGTTGCAGGCCGGCACTGTGAACGTCGTCCCTGCATTTGTCACACTGCTGAACACAGAATCGGCAAGCAGCACGCCGGTGTCCTTATTCACGGCTGTCCACCTGGAGAACTGCGTCCCCGGCTGCGGATCATTGGCCTGGAGCGCGATCTGCGTCCCCTCCGTAAACGGGCCGACTGCGCCGCCGGCTATCAGGCCGGAAGCAACTTCTACACTGTAGGAGGCTATCGTCACATACTCCGCCGTCACCGTCACATTGCCGGCAGGCATCGTAAACGTCGTCTCCAGCCCGGCTGCATTGGCAAATTCTGTATCCGGAAGCAGCGCGCCGGTATCTGTAAACCGCGCTGTCCACTTTGAAAACTGCGCGCCCGCCAGCGCCGCCTCTGCCCTCAGGCTGAGCTGGGTTCCAGCCACACAGGAAGTCTCTGCCGTCCCGTCTGCAAATATGCCATTCACCACAACTGCCTTGTATGGCATATCTGCGTATGCTGCAATTACCGTCACACTGTCCGCCGGCATCGTGAACGTCGTCGTTTCGCTGACCGCATCTGCAAACATATCCTGAGAAACCGTCTCGCCGGCCTCCGTCACCGCAGACCATCCGGAAAACTGCATTCCCTCTGCCGGCGCGGCAGCCTGCAGCTGTACCTGCTCTCCTTCTGTATATGTGCCGGCTGTGCTGCCGTCAGCAAGCAGGCCCGCCTCCACTGTCAGCGTGTGCTGTTCCGGCTGTTCCGGGGCCGCAGGAGCCGTCTCCGGCGTCTGTGTATCCGCCGGGTTTACTTCATTTGAATTATATCCATCGCTGGTCGTTATCTCGATCGCAGAATCGTCCCCCTGTCCGAAAATCCCGGGGTCACTCCCCGCGTTCGGATCCGCCGGTTCATCTGTCATGCCCGGATCCGGAACTTCATTCGTCGCACCCGGATCTGCCGCCTCATTCGTCATGCCCGGATCTGTCGGCTCGCTCTGCGATTCCTGCGGATCGCCGACACTCGGATCTGCAGACCCGTCCGCCATGCCCGGGTCTATCACCACATTTGTCATGCCCGGATCTATCTCTTCATTCGTCATGCCCGGATCCGTCCACTCAGCCTGCGATCCCTGCGGGTCGTCAACGCTCGGATCTGTCGTCCCATCCGCTGCGCCTGGATCTATCACCACATCTGTCATGCCCGGATCTATCGGCTCGCTCTGCGATCCCTGCGGGTCATCAACGCTCGGATCTGTCGTCCCATCCGCTGCGCCTGGATCTATCACCACATCTGTCATGCCCGGATCTATCGGCTC
>CANRBX010000084.1 GCA_947628955.1 uncultured Lachnospiraceae bacterium
AATTCCTCAATCTTGTTATATTTTAGCTGTGTGATGCATGAATCCGGAACAGGGATCATATTGTTTAAATTTAGTACGGCATATAAGTATCCAGTGGCAGCATCCCGTAATTTATGAAAATCAAGACTGTTGGACATACGCTGATGCTTTGGCTTGGCTGATGAGATGGGAACATAATAATGGCAACTGTTGACTGTCAAAAGAATACCCACATGTAATTTCAGTCTTTCACCATATTCAACATATCCCACGCGGGAATCAAACTGGCTCAAATAGTCAATATATTTCTTATCCACAACATACCAGTTCATAAAACCTCCGTAAAGTAAAAAGAGTGGGTGGCAAGCCACCCACTGCAGCTAAACGATTGTTTTGATGGACAACCTAACCGCTTTTAAACGACCGTTTTAATTGGACGGCCTAACCGCTTTTAAACGATTGTTTTAACTGGACAATCTAACCGCTATACAGATATCTCTATCTGCATTTTTAGTATATGCTGATTTATTGGAAAAATCAATACCATTCAGAAATTTTGTTTATGAAAATTTTGCTAATAATACTGTTCAGAAGGCAATAAATCTTTTAAGAAAACTCTTTTATTTTCAAGAATTCTGTGATACAATAGCTGACAGAGTCGGTCAGAGGAAGATTCTGGCCGCTGAAATTATGAGGATAAGGAGAAGACAGGCATGAAACATATCAAGACACTGAATACAAAACCGTTACAGAACACTCTGAAGAAGGGCGGCTGCGGCGAGTGCCAGACTTCCTGCCAGTCCGCGTGCAAGACCTCCTGCACCGTAGGCAACCAGACCTGCGAGCAGAGCAAATAAGACAGGTGTCAGACTGAGTCAAACAGAACAGGCGTCAGAACACAGGCAGCGGAGCGGCTTCGCTGCTTGTCTGTTGCAGGAGCCGCTTTGCGGATTCCACCGTATTTCGGGCCGGGCGTCTGCCCGGACAGAATATTGCAGAAGAGAGGGGTCTTTCATTGATCCATCAGTATAAGAATAATGGATATAACATCGTTCTGGATGTGAACAGCGGTTCCGTGCATGTGGTGGATGCTCTGGTATATGAGGCAATCGAACTGTTGCTGAAGCAGTGCCCGGAATATGAGATCGCTCAGGCGCTGAATCGCAGCCCTGTTTTGAAAGAAAATAAGGCGGGTGTCACGGCGAATGAACAGTCGGGGCAGCTGTCCGGAACGGATCCGGAGAGCGAACCGGGCCAGCCGGGAGAAGCAGATCCGGCGGCGGAGATTGTCAGGAGGCTGAACGACCGGTACCCGGCGGCGGAAGTGGTCGAGGCGCTGGAGGAATGCAGGCTTTTGGCGGAGGCCGGTGTGCTTTTCACCGAGGATGTGTACGAGCATGCGATCACGGATTACACGGCGCGTCCGACCGTGGTGAAGGCCCTGTGCCTGCATGTTGCGCATGACTGCAACCTCGCCTGCCGATACTGCTTTGCAGAGGAAGGGGAGTATCACGGCAGACGTGCGCTGATGAGCTTTGAGGTCGGCAGGAAGGCGCTGGATTTCCTGATCGCGAATTCCGGCAGCCGGCGCAATCTCGAGGTGGACTTCTTCGGAGGCGAGCCGCTGATGAACTGGCAGGTTGTGAAGGATCTGGTGGCGTACGGCAGGCAGCAGGAGAAGCTGCACGATAAGAACTTCCGCTTTACGCTGACGACGAACGGGGTGCTCCTGAACGATGAAATCATGGAGTTCTGCAACCGCGAGATGGCGAATGTCGTGCTGAGCATAGACGGGCGGAAAGAGGTTCACGACCGCATGAGGCCCTTCCGCGGCGGAAAGGGCAGCTACGATCTGGTGCTCCCGAAGTTTAAACGATTTGCCGACAGCAGGGGGCAGCAGAAATATTATGTCCGCGGCACGTTTACCCATTATAATCTGGATTTTTCCAAGGATGTCCTGCACCTTGCGGATGAGGGCTTTGAACAGATTTCCATAGAGCCGGTGGTGGCGCCTGCGGACGAGCCGTATGCGCTGCAGGAGGCGGATCTCCCGGCAGTCTTTGCGCAGTATGACAGGCTGGCGGCCGAGATGGTGAAACGCGAAAAAGAAGGAAGAGGATTTACATTCTTTCACTATATGATCGATCTGACGGGCGGTCCGTGCGTGTATAAGCGGCTGTCCGGCTGCGGCTCCGGCACAGAATACCTGGCGGTGACGCCCTGGGGCGATCTGTATCCGTGCCATCAGTTTGTCGGGATCGACAGGTACCTGATGGGAAATGTGGATGAGGGGATCACGAGACCGGAGATAGTGGATGAGTTCAAATGCTGCAATGTTTATACGAAGGAGAAATGCAGGAACTGTTTCGCGAAGTTTTACTGCAGCGGCGGCTGCGCGGCAAATTCCTATAATTTCCACGGGACGATCGGGGATGCCTATGACATCGGCTGTGAGCTTCAGCGCAAACGAGTGGAGTGCGCGGTCATGATCAGGGCGGCTCTGGCGGAATGACGGATTTCCGGCAGAAAAGTGCGTATCCGGCGGCACGCCGTGAGATGCCGGAGGATTTACCAAGTTATCATGCAGGTTTTCCGGCGGGGAGACCTGTGAAAGGATAAAGGAGAGAATTATCATGAACAAGAAAAGAGCAACATGGACAGTTGCCGGCCTGGCAGTGGCGCTGGTGGTTCTGGTGTACATCGCGGCGGTCGGCATTGGCAAGACAGGTACTGGCGCGGCGAAGAATATCATTCTCGGCCTCGATCTTTCCGGCGGTGTGAGCATCACATACCAGACCGTCGGCGACGACAATCCGTCGGCCGAGGATATGAACGATACGAAATACAAGCTGCAGCAGCGTGTCGACGGCTACAGTACGGAGGCGCAGGTATACCAGGAGGGATCCAACCGTATCAATATCGAGATCCCGGGCGTGACAGATGCAAACAAGATTCTGGAAGAGCTTGGCAAGCCCGGTTCCCTGGAGTTCCAGCTGACAGACGGAACCGTCGTGCTGACCGGTACGCAGGTGGAGAACGCACAGGCCGCCACGCAGCAGGACAATATGGGCAACCGCGAATATGTGGTGCAGCTGGATCTCGACAGCGAGGGCACGAAGGCCTTTGCCGAGGCGACGACGGCCAATGTCGGAAATGTGATCAATATTGTATATGACGGTGAGATCATCAGTGCGCCGCGCGTCAACGAGGCGATCACGGGCGGCACTGCTTACATTACAGGAAGCTTCACGGCGGAAGAGGCGCAGAACCTGGCGTCCTCCATCCGCATCGGTTCCCTTTCCCTGGAGCTGGAAGAGATCCGCTCCACTGTGGTGGGCGCACAGCTCGGTCAGGATGCGATCCGCACAAGCCTGATCGCCGGTGCGATCGGCCTCGCGCTTGTCGTCATCTTCATGATTGTTGTGTATGCGCTCCCGGGTGTGGTGGCAGGAATTTCCCTGCTGATCTACGTATGCCTGATGCTGGTGGCGCTGAATGGCCTGGATCTGACGCTGACCCTGCCGGGCATCGCGGGCATCATCCTCACGATCGGTATGGCAGTGGACGCGAACGTCATCATCTATGCGCGTATCCGCGAGGAAATCGCTTCTGGCAAGGCGGTGAAGCCGTCGATCAAGATCGGTTTCCAGAAAGCGCTTTCTGCGATCCTCGACGGAAACATCACGACACTGATCGCGGCATTTGTATTAAACATTCTTGGTACCGGAAGCGTCAAGGGCTTTGCCCAGACGCTGGCGCTCGGTATCGTTCTGTCGATGTTTACGGCGCTGGTGATCTCGCGGCTGCTCGTGAACGCGCTGTATGAGCTCGGCTTCAAGGATCAGAAATACTACGGCACGGCAAAAGAAATCAAGCCGATCGATTTCGTCGGCAGGAGAAAGATGTTCTTCATCATCTCGCTGGTGCTGATCCTGGTCGGCCCTGTCATGATGGCTATTAACTCCGCAGCAGGTAAGGGCGCGCTGAACCTGAGCATGGATTTCCGCGGAGGTACGGCTACAAGCGTGCTGTTCAACGAGGATCTGTCCATTGACCAGATCGATGCGGAAGTGAAGCCGGTGATCCGCGACATTATCGGGGACGCCGAGATCCAGACGCAGAAGGTGGCCGGCTCCAACGAGGTCAACATCAAGACCCGTGTGCTCACGGTAGACGAGCGCGAGCAGGTTTCCGCTGCGATCCAGGAGGCATACGGTGTTGAAGAGAAGGCGATCAATTTCGAGACGATCTCTTCCATCGTGAGCAACGAGATGCGCCAGGATGCGGTGATCGCTGTGATCGTGGCCACCCTGTGCATGCTGGTGTACATCTGGTTCCGATTCAAGGATATCCGCTTCGCGGGGAGCGCGGTAATCGCCCTCCTGCATGATGTGCTGGTAGTGTTCGCATGCTATGCTCTGGTGCGCATCTCCGTAGGCAACACGTTTATCGCCTGCATGCTTACCATCGTGGGTTATTCGATCAACGCGACGATCGTTATCTTTGACCGTATCAGAGAGAATCTGAACCTGATGAAGAAGGCTACGCTTGCGGACATCGTAAACGCAAGCATCACGCAGACGCTGACCAGAAGCATCTATACGTCCGTGACGACGTTTATCACGATCGCGGTGCTGTATATACTCGGCGTGGCGACGATCAAGGAGTTTGCGCTTCCGCTGATCGTCGGCGTGGTAGCGGGCGGCTACTCATCCGTCTGTGTGACCGGCGGCCTGTGGTATGTGATGAAGTCGCGCACTGCGTCGAAGCCGGCAAAATAAACGGAAGCCGGAAAAGCGGCCTGCCCGAAGCAGATCAGGCCGTATCGGCAATGATATAAAACAGATACACTGAGAAAAATAAGGGCTGCTGCGAAATGCGGGGCAGAAGGATTCGCTTCTGTCGGAGCGTTTCGCGGCAGTTTTTGTTATGCGATGGGAAAAATTGCACGATGCCAGGATTGTGGGGTGCTGAGCGTCAGTGGCGCTCGTCCAGCACCGACCGAAGCGGAGTGCAGACAGCGAAGCACGAAACAATCCGTATGGCATTACACCATTGCATTCCGCCGACGAGGGAAGGCAGCAATACAGCCTGTATATGAGAAAGCGGCGGGATACAGCTGAGAGGATATCCTGCCGGGAGGAAAACGGGGAATCGGTTCGGCGCTGCGGTCGGATCCGGAAGGTATGGAGAGAAGAGCAGAGGTACGACAGGATGGGTGAGAGAAGAAGACAGGAAAAATGGGTGGTGACGGCAAAGGGGGCCGATTTTCAGGCGATCGCGCAGCGCTTTCAGATTGATCCGGTGACAGCGCGCATCATCCGCAACAGGGGAATTGTCGGGGATGAGGCGATCCGGCAGTATCTCTATGGCTCGACCGCGGATCTGCACGCGCCGGAGCTCATGAAAGGCTGTGCGGAGGCCGCAGAGCTTCTGAGAACGAAGATCAGCCAGGGCAGGAGGATCCGCATCATCGGCGATTACGATATCGACGGGGTGAATGCGACGTATATTCTGTACCGGGCGATCCTGCGCTGCGGCGGGACGGCGGACTATGAGATCCCGGACCGGATGAAGGACGGATACGGTCTGAATCTGCACCTGCTGGAGCTGGCGGTGCAGGAGGGGATCGATACTGTCATCACCTGCGACAACGGCATCGCGGCGATAAAGGAGATCGAATATGCGAAACAGTGCGGTCTGACCGTGATCGTGACCGACCATCACGAGCCGCTGTACGAAGAGGCGGAAGCGACCTGCGGAGGGGAGAGCGGGAGAGCAAGGCAGGGAGACGGCGCACCCGGAGGACGCAGGTACCTCCTGCCGGCCGCGGACGTACTTGTAAACCCGAAACAGCCCGGCTGCGGATACCCGTTCAAAAAGCTGTGCGGGGCGGCCGTGGCCTGGAAGGTTGTGTGCGCGCTCTACCGGCTCTTTGGGATCGGCGCGCGTGAGGCAGAGGAATTTCTGCCGTTTGCAGCCTTTGCAACGGTCGGGGACGTGATGGATCTGGAGGGTGAGAACCGCATTCTCGTGAAGGAGGGACTGAAGCGCATTCCCGGGACGGACAACCTGGGACTGCTGGCTCTGATCCGGGCCAACGGGCTGGACCCGGCGCATATCAGCGCATACCATATCGGTTTCGTGCTCGGCCCGTGCATCAATGCGAGCGGAAGGCTCGACACGGCCAGACGGTCTGTGCGCCTGCTGCTCGCAAAGACGCGGGAGGAGGCAGACGAGCTTGCCGGCCGGCTGAAGGAGCTGAACGACGAGCGGAAGGCGCTCACGCAGAATGCAGTGGATGAGGCGTGCGCGCTCATCGATTCCGGGGCCTTCGGGGACGACCGGGTACTCGTGGTCTATCTGCCGGACTGTCATGAGAGCATTGCCGGGATCGTGGCGGGCAAGGTGCGCGAGAGGTACTGTAGGCCGGTGTTCGTGGTCACGGACGCGCAGGAGGGCGCGAAGGGCTCCGGGCGGTCCATCGAGGCCTATTCCATGTTTGACGAGATGGTAAAGTGCGCGGATCTGTTCCTGAAATACGGGGGACATCCGATGGCGGCCGGTTTTTCCCTGCCGCGCGAGCGGATCGGCGAGATGCGGCGCAGGCTGAATGAAAACTGCACGCTGACGGAACAGGATATGACGGAAAAGATCGCGATCGACGTGCCGATGCCGATCGATTACATAACACAGTCCCTGGTGGACGGATTTGAGGCGCTGGAGCCCTTCGGAAAGGGCAACGAAAAGCCGCTGTTCGCAGAGGCAGGGCTGCAGCTTCTGAGCGCGCGGGTCCTCGGGAAAAACGGAAACGTGCTGAAGTTCCGGGTGATGAACCGCGCGGGATGCATGATGGACGCCCTGTATTTCGGCGATCCGGGCGAAGTGCGCACCTACCTTGAAGAGCGCTATGGAGAGCAGCGCGTGCGGGAGCTCTACTGGGGCCGCGGGGAAGGGCTGACTCTCGATGTGATATATTACCCGTCGGTCAACGAGTATCTGGGGCAGAAGTCGCTGCAGATCGTGATCCGGCATTACCGCTGAACAGAGAGATGAGTATAAAATATAAAAAAGAAACGGAGGCGCGGCAGATGAGCTATTTTCTGATCAATGACAATGAGACCTTTGCCTTTTCGGCGGAAAATCCGAGCGGCAGCCGGGGTGGGGGCTCGCGCGGCGGAGACTGCACAAAGCTCCGCCCGATGGTGACGATCCGGCCGCATGAGGAGATCACTCTGGCGGACGTCGACGGCCCCGGCAAGATTGAACATATGTGGTTCACGGGCTATGCAGGCCACAGCTTTATTTTGCGGGTCTACTGGGACGGGATGGAAAGGCCGGGCGTGGAAGCCCCGGTCTCTGCATTCTTCGGATGCGCGTACGACGAAAACTTTCTGGATATTGAGGGGCGCTACCCGTCTTTCAGTTCGGCGGTGATGATGACGGCGCCGGGGCGCGGCCTGAACAGCTACTGGGAGATGCCGTTTCGAAAGCACTGCCGTATCACGATGGAAAACCGCTCTGAGGAAAACAGGGATCTCTTTTACTGCATCACCGGCGAGCGCGGGCGCATTGCACAAAATGCAGGCTATTTCCACGCGGCATACCGCCAGGAGCATCCCGTGAAGAAGGGGCGCAGCTATACGGTGCTCGATGTGTCCGGCGCGCAGGGACAGTTTGCAGGGCTGACCCTGGCGGCAGGCATGAACGGGCACAATACGTGCTGGGTCGAGGGCCAAGCACGCATGTATCTGGACGGAGACCGTTACCCGTCGATCCATTATACGGGCACGGAGGACTATTTCGGGGGATCCTACGCGTTTGGAAACGATGTCTGCCGGAAAAAATACCAGACCTATGCGGGGCTGTACAGCGGGATGTTTGCGATTCTCGGAGACACAGACGAGCTGTACAACCAGCAGCAGAGGTTCCTGCTGTACCGGTTCCATATCAAGGATCCGATCCGCTTCCGGAGCAGCTTCCGGATGACGCTCGACAACCTTGGCTGGACCGGGCCGAGGTACGACGACTATACGTCGGTGGCATTCTGGTATCAGTCAGAGCCGGGTGCGGTTCCGTATGAGCTGCCCACGGACGCGGAGATGGTTATGAGATGAGACGTTACTGTTCATTCCAAATGTCAGTTAGTTAAGGCATGGGCTTAAATTCTAAAACAGGGTCTGACTCAGATTTTCAGATTAAAATATGCTCTCCCGTTCTTTTTTGTAAAAAACAGAAAGCAGGTTGTTCAAACCTGCTTTTTTCTTCTTCTTTGTTGGGAGTCTGTACACAAAGAATCAGCCTGGAGCTGTCAGCCCCATTCTTCTGTTTTAACTGACCTGATTTTTTATGAGAGGCAGTCCTGCGATATATGCATTCAGGATCAGTTCGGCGTGGAGACGCTCCGGTTCCGGGAGCAGACTCAGAGAAGCGATCAGAGAGGGGTCAACCGAATTTTCAGTGTCAAACAGCAGATAATCTGTAGAAGTGTTGAGTGCGCATACAAGTTTGTATAAAGTATAGATCGTCATACTCTTTTTTCCGGCTTCAATGTCGGCGAGAAACTGAGTGGAAATGTCGGCATATTCGGCCAGCCGTTCTCTTGACCATCCCTTTTTTTCTCTTAATATACGAATTTTCATGCCTGTCTCTGAACTTAATTCTTTTTTGCCAATCATTCTTTTTCTTCTCCTTTATTTTATACTATCCACAACAAAAGTAAGAAAAAATCATCAATAGATATTGAAAAAATAAAACTATAGATATATAATCAAAAAGGACCTAAAGTAAAAACGGTCTTTTGCGGGTGAGAAGTCGAAATACTGTTTCCGGACCCGTATTTACCAGGAAGAGGACTGGAAATTATGGCCGGCAGCATGCGACCGGAGGCGGAATACCCTGAGCGCGGATTTACTGCAGGTACTGTCAGGAAACAAAAGAAGAAAGATTCGAAGAGGGAGGTTATTGAAGTATGAAGCTGCTGCGAAAATTATCTGTGAGTATAATGGTCCTGCTGGCCTCGGTCTTATGTTTTTCTTTTACCTCGGGTGCTGTAGTGCCCGATGGCATGAAGACAATCTCCAGGCCAAATGATATCAACAGTCTGGAGATTCAGGATGCCGGAATAATTTTCTACAATGCGAAATGGAATGATATGACGACAATCAGTGTACCCGAGCGCGGCTGGGTGATTATGGATACGACATATAGTCCCTGGATTGGCGGGATAGCAATGTATCAGAATCCTTCTCTGACGAAAGTAGTTAAGAGGTTTGATAATGGCAGCGTAGGAGGGTTTGGCAGAAGCGGATTTTATTTAGAGAAAGGTACTTATTATGTACAGGCGTATGATGGCGGCGGTGGCTATATTACACCATCGGCTGATCTTACGATAACTATATACGCCTATTTCCTCCCATCATCGAGCGTTCTCTCTGCATCTGTCTCTGCGTCGCTGGATCGTACATCTGCGATTCTGCACTGTACGTCAAAGATGGGAAGCGGGACATTCTATCGCTGGGTGAAAGATGTAAGTACGACGGACAATATCAAAGATGAGCAATTCTATTCAAACAGAAATGCAACACCGGATATTGAGGTGAAGGAGAACGGGACTTATTCCATACAGATTTCTACAAACGATCAGGAATGGAAAGATTACCCGGTGGATGTCCAGGTTACAGTCAGTGGGATCGTCAAAGCGTGCGAACATAAATTCACTGCTGTGGTTGATAAAGAGGCGACCTGCGGCGAGCCCGGGAGTCAGCACATGGAGTGCACAATATGCGGTTTCAAAGATGCTCCGACAGTTATCCCGGCGACCGGGCAGCACACATTTACCACAGTGGTCGACAAGGCAGCCAGCTGCGGAGCAGAGGGCAGCCAGCACAGAGAATGTACAGTCTGCGGATATAAAGAGGCCCAGACGGCCATTCCGGCAACCGGGCAGCACACATTTACCACAGTGGTCGATCAGGCGGCGAGCTGCGGCATAGTGGGCAGCCAGCACAATGAATGTACAGTCTGCGGATATAAAGAGGCCCAGACGGCCATTCCGGCCACCGGACAGCACACATTTACCACGGTGGTCGACAAGGCTGCCAGCTGCGGCGCAGCGGGCAGCCAGCACAATGAATGTACTGTCTGCGGATACAGAGAAGCTCCGATAACTGTGGCGGCTACGGGAAATCACAGCTATGGGTCATTCGTGACCACAGAGAACCCCACGGTCCTGCGCGGGGGCGTCAGAGTACGCACCTGCAGTGTATGTGGAGCATCAGAGAGTGAGTCGCTTCCGAAACTGGAGCCGACCATGAAAGTGAGCGCCACGAAAATTCCGCTGGAGATCGAACAGTCCACCGCGAAGCTGAAAGTGACGGGACTGTCGGCCGGGGATTACGTGCAGTCATGGAAATCGAGCAATACAAAGATCGTGAAGGTCAGCAAGAAAGGTAAATTGACGGCGCAGAAAAAGACGGGAAAAGCGACTGTGACGATCACGCTGGCGAGCGGCCTGAAAAAGAAGGTCACAGTTACGGTGCAGAAAAATCAGGTTGCCACACAGAAAATTTCCGGTGTACCGAAGAAGATGACGCTCGGAAAGGGAGCGAAGGTTACACTTAAACCGGTGATCACACCGATCACAACCAAAGACAAAGTGAGTTACCAAACTTCAGATAAAAAGATCGTGACCGTCAGTTCGAAGGGCGTTGTAGTGGGGAAAAAGGCAGGAAAAGCAAAGATAACTGTCACTTCGGGGAAAAAGAAAGTGACCGTAAGCGTGACGGTAAAATAGCAGATCAGCGGACAAGGCATCCGGGCACAGAGCCCGGGTGTTTTTCTTTTGGAGGCCATCGGATTCTGAAAATGAATGACAGGGAGGGAAACAGCACGATAATTTTACACTAACAAAACCTTTGGTTTGTTTATAAAAACCTTTGGTTTGATGTAAAATATGTTTGGATTCAGGAGGTGAAACCATGGATTATGAAAGAATAAAACGGGATGTAAATGACATATTGAGTGGTTCATCATGCGAATGTTCGTATATCGAATATAAAGCTTCTGCAAACAACAGTGAAACGACAGTGAAACAACCCTGAACTGGGACCAACACTGTCTGGACTTTTGCGGAAAATGGATGTATAATAGGGCAATGTTGGTAAAATCGCTTGTATTTAGGAGGAGTCTATTATGAAACACAACTTCAGGCTGATCGAGCCGAAATGGCAGGATAGATGGCAGAAGAGCAGGGTGTTTGAGGCGGCCGATTTTGACGACAGGCCCAAGTTCTACGGGCTGGTCGAGTTTCCGTACCCGAGCGGAGCCGGCATGCATGTCGGCCATATCAAGGCGTATTCGAGCATCGAGGTCGTCGCGCGCAAGCGCCGCATGCAGGGCTATAACGTACTGTTCCCGATCGGATTTGACGCGTTCGGGCTTCCGACGGAGAACTATGCGATCAAGACGTCGACGCACCCCCGCATCATCACGGACGAAAATATCGAGAAGTTTTCGAACCAGCTGAAGAAGGTCGGCTTCTCATTTGACTGGAGCCGCGTGATCGATACGACGGATGAGAATTACTATAAATGGACGCAGTATATTTTCCTCAAAATGTTCGAGCACGGGCTGGTGTTCCGCGACACGGCGCTCGTGAATTACTGCCCGAGCTGCAAGGTCGTGCTCTCGAACGAGGACAGCCAGGGCGGCAAGTGCGACATCTGCCACAGCGACGTTGTGCAGAAGTCCAAGACCGTCTGGTATCTGAAGATCACGGAGTATGCGGACAAGCTGCTCGAGGGGCTTGCGGATGTGGACTATCCGAAGAATGTCAAGCAGCAGCAGGAGAACTGGATCGGCAGATCGACCGGCGCGTTCGTCTGGTTTGATGTGAAGGGCACGGGCGAGAAGCTGGAGATCTATACGACGCGGCCGGACACGCTGTTCGGCGTCACGTTCATGGTCATCGCGCCGGAGCATCCGCTGATCGATAAATATGCGGACAGGATCGCCAACATGGACGCGATCGAGGCGTACCGCACAGAATGTACGAAGAAGACCGAGTTTGAGCGCACCCAGCTCGTCAAGGACAAGACCGGCGTGCGCATCGAAGGCCTCACGGCGGTCAATCCGCTGAACGGCAGGGAAATCCCGATCTTCATCGCCGACTATGTCATGATGGGCTACGGCACGGGCGCGATCATGGCGGTGCCGGCGCACGACCAGAGAGACTATGACTTCGCGAAGAAGTTCGGCATTGATATCATCGAGGTCATCAAGGGCGGCAACATTGACGAAGAAGCCTACACCGGCGACGGCGAGATGATCAATTCGGAGTTTTTGAACGGCTATACGAACAAGAAGGACTCGATCGCCCGCGTGATCGAGGAGATCCGCAAAATGGGCATCGGCGAGGCCGGCGTGCAGTTCAAGATGAAAGACTGGGCGTTCAACCGCCAGAGATACTGGGGCGAGCCGATCCCGCTCATCCACTGCCCGAGCTGCGGCGTTGTGCCGGTGCCTTACGAGGAGCTTCCGCTCAGGCTGCCGGATGTCGAGAACTTTGAGCCGGGCGAGGACGGCGAGTCGCCGCTGGCGAAGATTGACTCCTATGTAAACTGCAAATGCCCGAAGTGCGGGGGTGATGCGAAGCGCGAGACGGACACGATGCCGCAGTGGGCGGGCTCTTCGTGGTATTTCCTGCGCTACATCGATCCGCACAACGATCAGGCGATCGCGGATAAAAAGAAGCTGGAATACTGGATGCCGGTGGACTGGTACAACGGAGGCATGGAGCATGTCACCAGACATATGATCTACTCCCGGTTCTGGCACCATTTCCTGTACGACATCGGCGAGGTCAACACGCCGGAGCCGTACGCGAAGCGCTCGATCCAGGGACTGATCCTCGGACCGGACGGCGACAAGATGAGCAAGTCGAAGGGCAACGTGATCGACCCGCTCGACATCGTGGAGGACTACGGCGCGGA
>CANRBX010000085.1 GCA_947628955.1 uncultured Lachnospiraceae bacterium
GGCTCTCAGTTCAAGCAGCCGCTGCTTGAGTTCTCGGGCGCATGCGCAGGCTGCGGCGAGACTCCGTACGCGAAGCTTGTCACACAGCTCTTCGGCGACAGAATGTACATTGCGAACGCGACAGGATGCTCATCCATCTGGGGCAACTCTTCACCGTCCACACCGTACACGGTCAACAAAGAGGGCAAGGGCCCGGCATGGGCAAACTCCCTGTTCGAGGACAACGCTGAGTACGGCTACGGCATGCTCCTGGCCCAGAAGGCTCTGAGAAACGGCCTGAAGACCAAGGTTGCCGCGCTCCTTACCTGCGACTGCTGCGGCGAAGATGTGAAGGCCGCCGCTCAGGAGTGGCTCGACACGTTTGACAGCGGCATCACGAACGGCCCGGCTACGGACAAGCTGATCGCGGCGTGCGAGGCCTGCGGCTGCGACGAGTGCAAGGCTGTCCTGAAGGATAAGGATTACCTCGCCAAGAAATCCCAGTGGATCTTCGGCGGCGACGGATGGGCATACGACATCGGCTTCGGCGGCGTGGACCACGTGCTCGCGAGCGGCCAGGATGTCAACATCATGGTATTTGATACCGAGGTTTACTCGAACACGGGCGGACAGTCCTCCAAGTCCACTCCGACCGGCGCTGTTGCACAGTTCGCAGCGGGCGGCAAGGAAGTGAAGAAGAAGGATATGGCTTCCATCGCAATGAGCTACGGCTATGTGTACGTTGCGCAGATCGCGATGGGCGCAGACTTCAACCAGACCGTCAAGGCGATTGCAGAGGCTGAGGCTTATCCGGGACCGTCGCTCATCATCGCTTACGCTCCGTGTATCAACCACGGCATCAAGAAGGGCATGAGCAAGGCTCAGACAGAGGAAGAGCTGGCTGTAAAGGCTGGTTACTGGCACTGCTTCCGCTACAATCCGGCGCTCAAGGCTGAGGGCAAGCCGGCGTTCACTCTGGATTCCAAGGCTCCGACCGGAGACTACAAGGAGTTCCTGAACGGTGAGGTCCGCTACAACTCCCTGATGAGGGCAAATCCGGAGAGAGCAGAGAAGCTGTTCGCACAGTCCGAAGTCTATGCGAAGGAGAGATACGAGTATCTGAACAAGCTGATCACGCTGTACGGAAACGAGTAAGACAGGGGAAATGCCGCAAAATGCTCCATGAGATGCCGGCCTTTGCAGCGGGAGGTGTTTTGCGGCGCTCTCCGGTAAGGCATAAAAACAGATAAAGAAACAGATGAGGCGCCCCGCGGGCCGGAAACGGATCCGCGGGGCATTTTTGCGAGCCGCGGCAGCAAATTCCCTGTATATCTTGCGACAGTTTTTTGGGGCTGCGGCAGCAAACTCTCTGTATGCCTTGTGACAGCTTTTGAGCCGCGGCGGCAAAAGCTGCAGAGCAGATGTTTTCGGTGTTTTTCTGCTGACGTGTTGACGTTTCACATAAATTGAATTATAATATAGTATATTACAATTCAGTTTTGGAGGATGCTATGTTTATAGGACGTGAGCAGGAACTGAAGAAGTTGAACCGGATGTATGAGAGCGGAAAACTGGAGACGGCGATCATATACGGACGCCGCCGCGTCGGAAAAACTACGCTGATCAGTGAGTTCTGCAGGGGAAAGAAAACGATATTTTTTGCGGCGCAGGAGAACAGCTCCGGGCAGAATCTGGCGGCTCTGTCTGATGCGATTACTGAGACTCTGTCAGATCCGGGGATCTCAGCCCGGAATGCGGCAGACCCGGATATGGAGGACGAAACGACAGGCTATGGCATGACGGGTCTTGTGTACCGAAGCTTTGCGGATGCGCTGTCGGGGATCGCAAGGGCCGCAAAAAGGGAGCGCCTGATCTGGGTGATCGATGAATATCCCTATCTTGCCCAGGCAGAAAGGGGAATTTCCTCCCTGCTGCAGAATTTTCTGGATCACCAGTTTAAGGAGACACAGCTGTTCCTGATCCTGTGCGGATCTTCCATGAGCTTTATGGAGCGGCAGGTACTGGGCTACCAGAGTCCGCTCTATGGGCGGAGAACCGCGCAGTTTAAGATCCTGCCGTTTGACTATCTGGATACGGGAAAGTGGTTTCCTGAGTATTCCTGCGAGGATAAGGCGCTGATGTACGGGATCACCGGCGGGATCCCTCTGTATCTGGAACAGTTTTCCCCGGATCAGACGATCCGTGAAAATCTGCTGGAAAACATTTTTCAGAGGAACGCGATGCTGTATGAAGAGCCGTCGAATCTGCTCAAACAGGAGCTCAGAGAGCCTGCAATGTACAATGCAGTCATCACGGCGATCGCATCAGGAAAGACAAAATTGTCGGAGATCGCGACCACGGTCGGGATGGAGACCGGTCTGTGCGCAAAATATCTTTCCAATTTAATGATGCTTGGGATTGTTGGCCGGGAGATGCCGGTGACTTCTCAGGGAGGGAAAAAAACATATTACCGGATTGAAGACCAGTTTTTCCGGTTCTGGTATACCTTTGTGCCGCGCAGCATGTCGGCAGTACAGTCGGGACGAATTGAGAAGAGCTACGAATCTGTCATAGAAAAGCGCCTGCCGGATTATATGGGAACGGTGTTTGAGCAGATGTGCAGAGACTATATTTTATATTATGATACAGAACTTCCTGTCACGCCGGGGAACATCGGGCAGTGGTGGGGCGGAAATCCGAGGACGCACAGCCAGGCCCAGATCGACATTGTTGTGACGTCGGCGGAAGACGACAGCTGTGTGATAGGCTCATGCAAATACAGAAACAGTCCGGTGGACGAAAAGGAACTGGCGCTCATGAAAGAGTACGCCGATGCGATGGGACATTTTTCACGCAGATATTATTATCTGTTTTCCAAATCCGGCTTTACGGATGCGCTCTGCGCGCGGGCAGCGGCAGAGGACATCCGCTTGATCTCCCTGAAGGATATGTATGAGCCGCCCTGCTGAGATGCAGGGCAGTGCAGATGTGAACGCGGCCAGACAGATGCGGGCAGCACCGGTGCAGATGCGGATGTGGGCAGTGCAGATGCATGCAGTACCGGTGCAGACGTGTGCAGTGCAGATGCGGATGTGGGCAGCACAGATGCAGGCAGTGTAGACGCAGGCAGTGCAGACGCGGCCAGGTAGTTGCAGGCGGTGCGGACGCAAGCACACCAGCCGCGTCAGGATGCAGGCCAGTGCCAGCCGGAGTACAGGATACAGGACATATCCTGCCTGGCCGCCGGAAAAAGAACCTGCCGGTTTTCACGGCTTTGCATGGGAGGAATCCGCCCGGCGCGCACTGCGTCTGGCCTGTTTCTGATCCTTCAGGTCGCTTACCAGCTTGCGGAAGGACATATCCTCGGAGAGGCGGTCAGATGTGGTGTCGTCTTCATCATAGTATTCGGAATCATATTCAGGATCATATTCGGGATCATACACATCCTGCGGCGTGAAATCCCGTGCGGAGGCCGTGCGGTAATCATTTTCCGGATCATCATAGCGGCCGGAGGATTCCCATCGGCGGTCGCCGGCCGCCTGCGGACGTCCCTGGGGTGCCGGCCCGTAAGAGTAGGGAGACGGCCTGCGGGAATACCCCCGACCGTCCTGGCCATAGTATGCCGGGCCGGCCTGCTGAGCATATCTCTGGTCAGCACGATCATGGTATGCCGGGCCGGCCTGCTGAGCATATCTCTGGTCGGCCTGGTCATGATATGCCGGGTTTGCCTGGCGGGAGTATCTCTGGTCGGCCTGGTCATGATATGCCGGATCCGCCTGTCGGGTATGTCTCTGGTCGGCCTGGCCATGGTATGCCGGGCCGGACTGCGGATATCGCTGTCCGCTCTGTCTGCGGAATGCGGGCCCGGACTGCTGAGAGTATCTCTGGTCCTCGTACCCATAGTATTCCGGGGCGGCCTGTCTGGAACGCCCGGCCTCTTCCGGGTATTCCGTCTGAGCGTCCGCATTCTGGCGGCGCTTCTTTGAAAACGGCCGGAAGATCGTGCTGCGGCCGGTCCATCCGATGATGCGCACAAGAATAATGCCCCAGAACACGCCGAACGAGTCGATCAGGACGTCCCGTTTGGAGGGGCCGCGCCCGGCGACCTTCGATTGGTGATATTCATCCCCGCAGGCAAAGCCGACGCAGATGAGCCCTGCGAAAAACAGCAGCAGGATACCGCGCATCCCATAGACGTAGAGCGGAAATGCAACCGCCACGGCGAGCGCGAAATATTCTGTCATATGCGCGAGCTTGCGCACGGGAGTCTGGAAACGGTTTGCGAGACGGTCGATCTCCCAGTCTTCAAAGTCTGCCCCCAGCACATCTCCGCAGACCTCGATCGCCTTGTAGCTCACCGAATAGCTGAGATGGGCCGACGTGGTGCCGTCCTGTGCGGAAAATGAATAGATCATATACATTAAGAGAAGAGCCGGCAAAAATGAAAACGGCTTCAGAAATTTCAGCATAAATTTTATCCCCTTACGATTCCCCGGATCAGTTTTTCTCATTTTATCATCACCGGATGGGTGTGTCCAGTGGTTTAATGAAATTATAAGAATGTGTTAATCCTGTCCACAATTCAGAGGCAGCATAGGCAGCTTTGAGGTAAGGAATCTGTTCTGCTGTAACCGGCCCCAGATTTGCCTTTACTGTTTGTACCACCTTGCCGTTAATCCGTTTGTTTTCAGCAAGACTGGAATAGCACCAAAGCCACCGTGACGGGCGAGCTGAACTGGCTTGATGATTCGAAGCGCAAACAGTTTACCAAACTAAGCGCCAACGGCAATTATTTCGCCTTCTCCCTGACTGAATGGTTCAAGGGCAGGGAGATTACCGTTGACAACGGCGGCAAAGAGAGTATGTATATTGCTATGATAGCGATACCGGCGATATATGAGAAAATGGGCGCGGAGGGGCAGGTAAGCCATTCAGAGAACGGTATCTCCCGGACATGGGAGCCTGACGGGTGGTTTGCGGATGTCGCGCCGTATTGCGAGGTGCTGTAAAGTTGCGTTCCTGATTTTTATATCGTACAATGTTAAATAGGTGATTGTATGGATATAAAAATAGAAATTCGTAACACGATTATCGGCTATTATATAAAAATGGGAGTATTGTTGGATATGATACGAATGTTACTGATTTGGTGAAGGCTGGTTCAGTAGAATATATACAATTTAATTTCCCATATGACTCAGAATATAAAATGATAGTGCCAGACAATTTCAAATTGTATGTAAATGCATCATATCGGTATGTTTATTAAGTTTTACGGCGGAGAAATCCGGCGTAACTTTTTGAAAGCAGATCATGCATCAGGGAACAGTACCGACAAAAGATAATCAATATTGGTGGAATACTGCGGCCGGACGCCGTTTGCATAGCTATTTAGATACGCTTGACATTCATTGACGATCCGCTTTGCGTTTTTGTCAATAATTGATTTATATAAGGTTGCCGAAGAATTTCCTTCTGTTCGGTATCTGACAAGATAATTCTTAGTGACCGGAAACATTTTTATGTAATGCAGACCGTGCCGATTGTGTGGCCTGGTGGATGGCCTTGGCGGCAAAGGGAAGTACTGGCCTTTAGGCGATCCTGCGGGTATATTTGAACGCAAAGGAACAGCAAAATCATAGTTCTTTCCCTTATAACGCAACCGAACGATTAGAACACATGGCCGACCTGTTTTTGTCAAAATTTCTGAATCCGCAGAGTACATATTGAGCAGAGTGCTGTGAATGGATACGATTTTCATTGTTAAAATCCTTTCGTATGCGATAGGGCCCACCAAACGGCAGGCCCTTTACAAGTGGATGATATTCTATGCGTAAGCGCCCCGTCACCCGCGGAGGTTAAACATACACGTTCATTATATTCTGGCCGTAATGAGCGGCAAGCATCTCTGCTTGATATTATTATATACGAAAATGTGTTAAAATCAACAATTTTATTTAATCTGTAACGATTATTCCTCGATTCCCCAATAGAAGCAATCTCTTCAATCGCGTTTACCCCGATGATGACGGACAGGTGGTTCAGGAACAGCCATGCTTCTTCTGTGTAGTTGTTTCTCATATAGGATGCTTCATAAGACATGGTATCCCCATATGTTTTGAAAAACTGTTCAATTGCCTGCCGTTGCTTATATGGTACGGTATAATACGGCCGGGGCGCTCATTGCGACTGCCCCAGACTCCGATTAGCACAATCCTCTGACGTGCAAAGTAGACTTGAAATGACGTGAAAAAAGTTCCCGTGCTGGACACAAAAGAGTTACAACCGATAGAGAAAATGCCGTATTTTCGTATTTCTGAAATTGATTTTCTTAAGAATGTGTTAAAAAATTTTTCACGCATTTTCACAACATCTGGTTGCGGCTGCGGACACGATCGACGAAATGTTGTGAAATCGCGTAAAACCGGGACTTTCCGGCATTTTTGGGGCAAAAATTTTGATTGATTTTGTGGAAAAACCTTAGTATAATCCAGTTAATCAGTTGATAAGGGAAGCGGGAAGGGAGAGGGGTAATCTCATTCCGCGGACAGAGATCTGGGGAGATTTTTTGGATTGAGGAGTTTTTGTTATGGGCATTGAATTACCCCTGTTCATTGATTATTTAAAGGAAACCAAAAATGCTTCTGAGAGCACAGTGAACTCTTATCAGCGTGATCTGAAGAAACTGAACGAATATCTTCTGGAGCATGGGATTGAGGACGTCCAGAGCGTGACGGCGACGAATCTCAATTCTTATGTGCTCTATCTGGAGAAAAAGGGACTGTCGAGTGCTACCGTCTCGCGCAATGTCGCTTCTATGAAAGCATTTTTCCACTACGCATGCAGCAATCGCCAGATCGACCAGGATCCGACCGAGAAGATCAGGGCGCCTCATATCGAGAGAAAGCTGCCGGGAATCCTGAGTGTGGAGGAGACTGTGCGCCTTCTGGAGCAGCCTTCCGGTAATTCCCCGAAGGAATACAGAGACCGCGCAATGCTCGAACTGCTCTATGCGACGGGGATGCGTGTAAGCGAGCTGATTTCCGTCAGACTTTCGGACGTCCAGCTTGCCCTGGAGTATGTGATCTGCCGCGATGCGGGCAGGGAGCGCGTGATTCCTTTTGGCGAACAGGCGAAAAAGGCGCTGGAACAGTACCTGCGTGAGGGGCGTCAGAAGCTGCTTCGCGGCCAGGAAAGCGATTTCCTGTTTGTAAACTGTTCTGGAAAGCCGATGAGCAGACAGGGCTTCTGGAAGCTGGTAAAGCACTATGCGGCCATGGCGGGTATCGTGACCGATATCACCCCGCATACGCTCCGGCATTCGTTTGCCGCACATCTGGTGCAGAACGGTGCGGATCTGAAAGCCGTGCAGGAAATGATGGGACATTCGGATATCGCCACGACGCAGATCTACCGCAATATCGGCGCGGAACGCCTGCGCAGCGTCTACAGTGCTTCGCATCCGAGACGCTGAAAAGGCGGTTTGCGGGAAAGCTACAGAATACGATGTAGCAGCAATCATAAAACAGATGGGCAGAAAGCAGGCATGAAAGCGGCAGAAAAACAGTAAGCAAAAGCAGGTGTAAAAATAAGAAAAGCAGCACACAAAAGTAAGAGAAAAATACTGAGCAGAAACAGGTATGAAAGTGATAAAAAGTGAGAGGATCGCCGTCATGGCAGTCCTCTCTTTTTTTCAGCAGTCTCTGTAAATATCGTAGATCAGCTTCTCCGATTTCTCCCATCCAAGGCATGGATCCGTGATGGACCTTCCATAAACATGGGGTTCTGCGCCGACCGGCTGCGAGCCGTCCTCGATATAGCTTTCGATCATAAACCCTTTTACCAGTTTTTTGAGATCCGGGTTGTAGGCGCGGCTGTGCAGCACCTCCTGCGCGATGCGGATCTGCTCCAGATACTGTTTGCCGGAGTTTGAGTGGTTCGTGTCAATGATCGCCGCCGGATTCTTCAGGTCTCTCTGCTGGTACATTTCCAGCAGGAGCTTCAGATCCTCGTAATGGTAGTTCGGGATCGGGTTGCCGTGTTTGTTTGTGGCGCCGCGCAGCACAACGTGTGCGAGCTCATTGCCGTCCGTGTTGACATCCCACCCGCGGTAGATGAAATTATGCCTGCTCTGTGCAGCCACGACAGAATTGAGCATTACCGAGAGGTCGCCGCTCGTCGGGTTCTTCATGCCGGCGGGCACATCCATTCCGCTGACCGTCATGCGGTGGTGCTGATCCTCAACGGAACGCGCGCCGATCGCCACATAGGAGAGAAGGTCGTCGAGATAACGCCAGTTCTCCGGATAGAGCATCTCATCCGCGGCGGTCAGGCCCGTTTCTTCGATTGCCATCGCGTGAAGCTTCCGCATGGCGACGATGCCTGCAAATACGTCCGGTTTTTTCTCCGGATCCGGCTGGTGCATCAGGCCCTTGTAGCCCTCGCCGGTCGTCCGCGGCTTGTTTGTGTAGATACGCGGGATCAGGATCAGGCGGTCGCCGACCCGGTCCTGCACTTTGGAGAGGCGGTGCAGGTAATCCATGACCGCGTCGACATCGTCCGCCGAGCACGGCCCGATGATCAGGATAAATTTATCAGATTCGCCGGTAAATACCTTGCGGATCTCCGCATCCCTTTCCTTTTTTATAGAGACAACCTTTTCGGAGAGCGGGTACTGCTTCTTGACCTCCGCCGGGATCAGGAGCTTCTTTACAAAATTGATTGCCATATAGATTTTCACCTCAGTTATCTTTAGACGTACAGGGCATATTATAGTACAAGTTATTCAAATGTGCAAGTTTGAATTTTTATTGCTGTGAAGTGTGAAAACCTGCGGGAATCTGCCCGAAATGAAGTGTGAAAACCTGTGAAAATCCGCATTGAATCTGCGAAAGTCTGCGGTAAACCTGCCAGCAAACATACTTAAAATGATCCCATGTCTGCGCGGGAGAGCGCTGACACATGTCCGGACTGTCTGGCAGGGACAGGAGAGGCATTTGATTTTCAATAATTAATTCTCAAACTAATTTCCGCAGCAGATTATTATTGTGAAAAATGCAAATATATAGTAAAATTTACGTATACAAATACACTAACTGCATAAATGGGGCTGCTGCCCTCGAATGACAGTGATAAAGGAGGAAAAGGATGAAAAAGATGAAAAGTTTACTTCAAAGACATCGCTGCGCAGCCACTGTGTTTGCGGCTGCTTTCTGTACGGCGGTGATGGCCGTATCTCCCATGGGGAGGGCATACTGCGAGGAACCGGATGTTCTGCTGATCCAGCCGGAACCGGCGGAGACCGCTGAGGCTGTGTATGGCGAGGCTGCCGTGCAGCCGGCAGAAGCAGCGGCGGCTGTCACAGAGGGAGAAGCTGCTGTTCCGGGAGAGCCGGCCCCGGGAGTTACAGCGGGAGAAGCGGGCGTTCCGGGAGAACTTGTTCCGGGCACCGTTGCGGAAGAGGCTGTGGAGGAAATCGTGACTGCCGAAGAGACACAGGGCGTGGAAGCCGACAGTCTGCCGCCAAGCGCGGATATGGGGACTGGCGCTGTCACGGAGAATGTCGGGGTGAAAATATCCGGCGGCGCCGCAGAGAACGCCGGGGCAGAAATACCCGGCGGCGCCGCGGAGAATGCCGGGACAGAAGTATCCGGTACCGCAGAGAGCGCCGGGGCGGAAGTGCCCGAAGAGCCTGCAGGCGGCATGCCGGCGGACTCTTCGATAGAGATTATCGGGATTGAAGAGGTTACAGATGCTCTGGAGGCGGAGAGCTTCGGACAGGAGAGTCCCGCGGATCCCATGGAGACGGGAAGCCTGGAGCAGGCGGAGTACGGAGATGAGGCAAATCCATATGCAGGCGCCGCTGCGATCCTGCTGGACAATCCGTACAACGGGAGTATCTCGGCGGCTGTTCCGGAGAATTATTACTCGTTCACCCTTACCCAGTCGGGTATTCTGAAGCTGAGCGCCAGATCCGGCGACATCGCGGCGATGAATTACGCGGTCTGCAGCGTACAGGGAAACACGATCTGGTCGACGGATGCCTACATGGACAGCAAGACTGGCCTCAATTCGCGCGGTGATGAGATCGTGATGGCCTCCGGCACCTATTATCTGGTCGTGAAACAGTTGAAGGACTCTGCCGGCACCTACACGTTCACATTGTCAAATAATGCACTGGAAGAGAGCTTTCCGGAGAGTGACGGAGGTTTGAACAATACGCTGGAGACTGCCAGTCCGATCGAACCGGGCGTAACTTATACGGCGCAGATTGCGTGGAATGACAACACAGATACGTACAAATTTACAGTGGCGTCCGCCTCGCTGGTGACCTTTACCAACAGCAATGCGGGGGCATTTCGTTATCTGCTCTGGGACGAGGCGGGGAATAAGCTGTCGGAGGACAGCCATTTCAGCGCCGACGACATTGCTTTCAGCAGGCACCTGACGATGGGAACCTACTATTTTCAGGTTGCGCGGGTAGTGAAGACCGGCTCGTACAGACTGACGCTGTCTGTTGAACCGGATGCGGATATGTTCCCGGAAACGAGCGGGGGATCGAATAATACCCTGCCGGCAGCGAGCGCGGTCCGGCTCAACAGGGACTACAGCTTCCAGATCGCCATGAATGATGGATGGGATTTTTTCAAATTTACAGTTCCGCGGACGCAGAAGATCACAGTAACCTGCAGCAGCAATCAGATGATATGGGATCTGTATGACGAGTACGGGCAGAAGATGTTAGAGAAGGACATGACATGGGCGTCGGTTCTGGGCGGCTGGCCCGTCGATCAGGAATTGTCTGCCGGAACCTATTATCTGTCCGTCATGGGCCGTGGTGCTTTAGATGAGGGCTCGCATCAGTTTAAGATCTCCGGATATCAGCCGGAATCTGCACAGATCTCGGTTATCGAGAATACCTCTAAGGGCGTCAGGCTTACATGGAACGCGGTGCCGAATGCGACGGGCTACAAAGTTTTCCGCAAAAAATCGGGCGGAAGCTATGAGCTGATCAAGACGGTGAAGAGCGGAACGTCGGTCAGATATACGGACCAGAAGGCTGTAAACGGAGGCGTTTATTATTACAGGCTGAGAACACTCGAAGGGGACAGCTACAGCGTCCTCAGCACGACGAAAAAGATTGCCCGTCTGGATCTTCCTCAGATATCCAGCCTGAAAAATCAGCAGGGCGGGATCGCTGTCGTGAAGATCAAAAAGAACCGCAAGGCGACCGGCTATCAGGTCATGTATGACACGAGCAGTCGCTTTAATAACAGCAGGGTCAAAAAGGTAACCGGCCTGACCTATAATATCAGGAATCTCCGGAAGGGAAACTACTGCTGTGTGCGCGTGCGCAGCTATAAAAAGGTAAACGGAAAGAACTATTACTCTGCGTGGAGCAAGACCGTAAAAGTCAAGATCCTGAAATAGGAGAAGGCGGGGAGACGCGGTGACAGGGCCCGCCGGATATTTATCCTTGCATTGCATTTCACAAAGTATAATGGTATAATTTGACTGCCCTTCAGGTGATCTTAACTTTTATGAGGGCCACATTTGCCGTCCTGCCCATCGGTGGATACAGGCGGGACGGCAGTCCGGCGGTCATGCCGGCGGAAATTCTGGAGATGGAAATGGAGAAGTCACATGAGCAGCAGAGCAAAGCCATATTTTCCGATATTTGTGGATCTTTCGGACAAAAAGATCGTGGTGGCGGGAGCCGGGACGATCGCGAAGCGCAGGATCCGGGTTCTGGCCGATTTTACAGATCATCTGGTCGTGATCGCGCCGGAGGTGAACCCGGAACTGAAGGAGCTTGAGGCGGCCGGGAGAATCACGGTTCTTCGGAAAACCTGCGGCGCCGGGGACCTGGACGGCGCGGCACTGGTGATTGCTGCGGCGAGCGACAACCATGTGAACCAGGAGATCTATCTGGAGTGCAGGCGCAGGGGGATTCCGGTCAACGTCTGCAGCGACCGCGAGAAATGCGACTTTTATTTTCCGGTGATCGCTTCCGGCGGAGGAGTGGTGGCAGGGATCAGCGCCTCCGGGCGGATGCACGGGAAATCCAGAGAGACTGCGGACCGGATCCAGGAGATACTGGAAGAGATGGGGCAGGATCGGGTGCGCTGAGAAAGCGGAAGACTGCAGAAACAACAGAATCCCGGCGGGGAAGAACCGGCAGAGCAGCACAGATATGGGAGGAATGGGATGCTGGTAAAAATATTTACGGACGGCGCGGCGCGGGGCAATCCGGACGGACCGGGCGGCTATGGAACGATCCTGCAGTACGTGGATACGCGGGGCGAACTGCACGAGCGGGAATATTCGCAGGGATACCGGAAGACGACGAACAACCGCATGGAGCTGATGGCGGCGATCGTCGGCCTGGAAGCGCTGAACCGGCCCTGCGAGGTTGAGCTGTACTCGGATTCTAAGTATCTGACGGACGCGTTTAATCAGAACTGGATCGGCGGCTGGATCAAAAAAGGCTGGAAACGCGGCAAAAATGAGCCGGTCAAGAACATTGATCTCTGGAAACGCCTTCTGACCGCCGCAGAGCCGCACAGCATCCGCTTCATCTGGGTGAAGGGACACGACGGACACCCGGAGAATGAGCGCTGCGACAGGCTGGCGACTTCGGCCGCCGATGGGGAAAATCTGATGGAGGAAAAGCAATAAAGGGGATTCCAAACATTTCTCAGCAGGAACAAATCTGTTGAAAACAGAAACTCCCTGTGGTATGATGTTCGGGAATGCAATGAGCCATACAATCATTAATTTCATAAGTGAAACCCTGGAGGAATGACTGTGAAGAAATACGGAGTAAATGAACTGCGGAAGATGTATCTTGATTTTTTCAGGAGCAAGGATCATCTGGTGATGA
>CANRBX010000086.1 GCA_947628955.1 uncultured Lachnospiraceae bacterium
AGATCAGGCCGAAGCACTTGCTGCTGAGGCCGTAAGAAAGTGATTCAAGAGGCAGTTTGGGCTTCGCGAAGCGAATTTGCATGCCCAAACGCGGCAACAGACGTAAAACCGTTATGATCAGAAGTACGGCATAATATTCGCACAAAATATTTTCCCGGCTGTTTCCATCAAGGCATCATACCCATGAATCTTCTATCAGTTCACTGTGTCTTTTCTGTTATGGCAGCCTGTCAGCCGTGCGGGCAGCTTCATCTTCCGTAATGCCGCACAGCTCCTGGAGTTCTTTTATTATCTGTTCCCTGCTCAGGCATCGCTTTCTTAGCGCGGCGGCAGCTGCAAGCAGATAATTCTGCGCTTTCTGTTCAGCTTCCCGTGCCTGCTGTTTAGCCTCCTGCGCCTGCTGTTCGGCTTCCCGCGTCTGCTGTTCGGCTTCCCGCGCCTGCTGTTTTGCCTCCCGCGTCTGCTGTTCGGCTTCCCGCGCCTGCTGTTCAGCCTCCTGCGCCTGCTGCTCAGCCTCCCGCGCCCGCTGTTCAGCTTCCTGCGCCTGCTGCTCAGCTTCCCGTGCCTGCTGCTCAGCTTCCCGTGCCTGCTGCTCGGCTTCACGGGTTTTCTGCCATTCTTGTTGTATATCAAACTTCATATTTTCAAACAAAACTCCCATGCTACTTTCCTCCAGCTGCTTCATCATCTTCTGTGCTTTGTCCGCAGGGACATTCATCTTTATCAGAAGAGACCATATAACATCCTTGTAAATGTCTTTGATATCCTCCGGCATATTCTGGTAGATCCTGTCTATAAATTCCCCTGACGTGCTCATGAATTCCGCATAATCCATGGCAGACTGAACCCTGTTGAACATCATCAGAAGAGACATTTCATCCTTATGGCGCTCCAGCTCCCGGTTCGAATAGTCATGCAGGCTCACTACCCGGTATGTAAAGTCCGGAACATAGGCCAGGGCAAGCTCCGAGCACTGGATCCTGTCCGAAAGACGCATGTCCGCAGTCCATTTCTCGCTTCCCTCATAATAGACAATGGGGATAATCAGGGGATAGCGGAAGCTTTTGCGGCTGCTGGCATTCTCCTGAACAGAATTCCGGCTTTTTTTATAATCGTACCAGATAACCGTCATATACCGCAGAAGCTGCATGGCAATATCGTAATCCACATTGCTCTTATGTTCAATCAGGGAGATTACGTACACCTCCTGCTCTCTTCCCTCCAGGCGAACGCTCACTTTTTTCACTGTGTCAGCTTCGAATTCTACCCCAAGGAAGGCGCGGTAGTGCTCCGTCACGTCTTCGATGTCCTCCGGTTTTATGTCAGAAAAAAACGGAAAGCCTGTATATCCCCTGAGAAACTGGCAGGCAAGCGTCGCATTGCCAAAAATAGTCCGGCTGTTGGCATTTCTTATCTTGGAGACCGGAATGCCATCGTTCCGCGCATGTGACTTCGGCACATCCTCTCCGCAGCCATTAGCTGTCACGCGATCCGCAGTTTCTTCTGTAACTTTATCTTCTATAAATTTATCTTCTGTGGAGTTTTCTTCCTTTTCTCTTTTGCAGGAGTCGACAGCGGTTATGTCCATAATACATTCCTCCTGTGTTCTGCGGGAATGTATGCCAGATGGAAAACCGGGATGATAAACAGAGCGGGACGGACTGTGCGAATGGATCCGTCCGCAGCTCTATTATAAATGATATGCGGCGGGAAAGCAATAGAAGATATCTTTCCGCCATGCAGGAAAGCGTCCGATCACATACGCTCCGGAGCCGAGAAGCCGAGCAGGTCGATGCCCGTCTCAAGCACCTTCCTCGTCAGGTCAAGCAGCTCGATCCAGCTGGTCTGCCGTGCGGCGTCCTCTTCGCCCAGAATCCGGGTCTCATGGTAAAATCGGTTGAACGCGTTCGCAAGATCATAGATAAACGCGCAGATCTTATGCGGGGCCAGCTCTTCATACGCCTGCTCGATCGTGCCGTTAAACTTCACAAGCTCCATCATCAGGTTCTTCTCACCCGCGCCTGACGGGGCGAGGATATGCCCCTCTTCCACGCTGCCGCCATTCTCACGGTACTTGCTCAGGATCGATTTGATGCGGACGATCGTATACAGAATGTACGGCCCGGTGTTTCCCTCAAATGAGGTGAACTTGTCCGTGTCAAAAATATAGTCCTTGGAGGCCTGGTTGGAAAGGTCTCCGTATTTGATGGCCGAAAGCCCGACCAGCCTCGCTGTCTCGCGCGCCTCCTGCGGGTCTGCGTCATGATTTTCGATGATCTTCCGGTACATCTCATCGTTGATCTCCGCGATCAGGCGCTCCAGGCGCATCACGCCGCCCTCGCGCGTCTTGAACGGCCTGCCGTCCCGCCCGTTCATCGTACCGAAGCCGATGAAGGAAAGCCCCGTCTCTTCACTGACAAGCCCGGTCCTGCGGGCGCAGCGGAACACCTGGGTAAAGTGCATCTCCTGGCGCTTGTCCGCCAGATAGATCATCGCATCCGGCCTGTATGTACGCATCCGGTCCACGATCGTCGCCAGATCCGTCGTCGTGTAGAGCGCCGCGCCGTCAGACTTCAGAATGATGCATGGCGGCACCTCCTTCGTGTCCGTCTCCTTTCGGATGTCCACGATCAGGGCGCCCTGGTCCTCGTACGCATAGCCCTCGCGTTTCATATATTCCACCATCTCCGGGATATAGGGCTGCGCGTCGGATTCTTTTTTCCAGAGGTCAAACTCCACGTTCAGGTTGTCATAGTTGACCTTCAGATCGGCGATCGACACATTGAGGATATGCTGCCACAGAGCGCGGTAGCCGCGCACGCCGTCCTGCAGCTTCGCCGTCGCCTGCAGCGCCTCCGCGCGGAAAGCCTCGTCCTCCTTCGACCTTGCGCTGGCCGCAGGATAGATCTCCTCCAGCTCCGAGATCGTAAACGGAGCCTCGGCCGGATACTCTCCGGTATAACTCTCATCAAAATAGGGAAGATCCGGCTGGCGGCGCCTCACCTCCGTGATGATCAGCCCCATCTGCAGCCCCCAGTCGCCAAGATGCACGTCGCCGATCACCCGGTGGCCCGCAAATCTCGCGATGCGCTTGATGCTCTCGCCGATGACCGCAGAGCGCAGATGTCCGACATGCAGCGGCTTGGCCACATTCGCCCCGCCATAGTCTATGATGATCGTCTTCGGCTGGGCAGTTTTCTCCACGGACAGGTCCCTGTCGGCCTGCATCTTCAGAATATAATCTGCGAGAAAGTCCCCGGACACCCTGAGGTTGATGAACCCCGGATTGACCGCATTCACCTCTTCAAAAACCGGATTGCCCTGCAGCTTCGCGGCGACCTCCTGCGCGATCAGGATCGGCGCCTTCTGATATTTCTTTTTGGCCGCCATTGCGCCGTTGCACTGGTATTCACACAGATCCGGACGGTTCGAGATCCCCGTCTTTCCGTAGGATGCCTCATAACCGCAGGCCGCAAAAGCGTCCATAACCTCCTGGCTGATCAGATCCAGAATTTTCTTCATACCATTCTCTCCACTCTTTTATAAATATGATGAACCAAGGGACAAATGGACATGAAAAACATGCCTGCATGTTTTTTCATGTCTATGGGGCCCGCTAAGCTCATTTGTCGGGCAGCTCATTGTGATAGATCCCGCCACGGATTATACTGTAGTATCGCGGAAAATTCAACAGAAAAATAAGGAGATCAGGCAGAATCCCGTCATCAGCGGGACGAGAAGCTGCACATTGTACACCCGGTAAAACACGATTGCCGAGAACGCGTCTCTGAAACCGGCAGCCAGGAGGAAAACGGCCAGAAGGACGATCCGCCAGCCGGCGCGGCGCAGCTGCAGGGCGTCCGGCGCCTGCCCTGTCTGTCTTCCGTAAAGCCGGTCTCTCTGCGCACAGAACATGCCGGAGAACTTTCCCTGCGGTTCCCCCGCATACCGGTTCACTGCCTGCCGGTCCGGGGCACTCCGGTCCGGCTTACTCCGGTGTGCTGCATTCTGGTGCGCAGCACATTGATTCGCCGCATGCCGGTGCGCAGCACACTCGTGCGCCGCACGCGCCCCGGCCTCGCACAGATAGTCGTACATCCGGCGCACATGCCAGAGCCCTCCGGCCACGGTCAGCGCAAGCCCCGCCAGCACCAGCAGGAGGAATACCGTATCCAGTCTCCCCGCATCTACGCCGAACGACCGCAGTCCCTTCAGGGCCTCTGCCGCCGGGAAATCAAGCCTCCAGCTTTCCTCCAACGGGATCCTCCGGGAAGCAGCCGCGCAGAAGACGCCGGCCGTCGCCGCGCAGATGCAGCCTGTGAGGAATGGCGTCCAGTCCCTGGACAATGTTCCTGCATTTTTCGCAGCCGCGGCGTTTCCGAAGAATCCGTACAGAAACGGCAGAAACACCCCGCCCATGCAGGCGAAGATCTCAAATCCCCGCCGGAGGATATCCTCTGTGCTTCCCAGCGGATAGGCGCCCCCGGTCAGGATGCGCGCGGCCTCCGCCGCCGCGCCGCCCGCCTGCAGTGCTTCGCCGGCTCCGGCCGGAACCGTGTCTGCCGCGGAAACCGCCAGAACTGCGGCCAGAACAGGCAGCATCGCCCCAAGGGCCCTGCCCGCTCCGGCGCGGAACCGCAGTCCCCTCGCCGGAAATACCGCGCCCGCCGCCAGCGGCACGACACACAGAACGGCAGACATGGTCTGCGGCGCGTAATTCACTCTGAGCAGCTCTGCCCAGAGCTTCGCAAATACTGCGGTGTGGAAGAGAAAATACCAGAATCCGGCAGAGCAGGCCACAACAGCCGCCATTCTTCCGCAGCGCCCTTCAGACAGAGCCGCAAGGCTGCGCCCCGATCTCATCCGCACCTGCAGGATGCTCACAGACAGGCACCAGAACAGAAGGCCGGCTGTGATGCTCAGCACGACCGTGCGCAGATCCCGGCCCATCAGTATGAACGGAAACAGGATGCAGAGCCTTGCGCTCCACTCAGCGGCAGGCAGTCCTGCGCTCCTGCGTACCGGAATTGTCTCTTTTCCGATCAGCTCTTTCCTGATCAGCTCTCTTTCCATAAAACAGATTTCCTTTCCGGATATTTCCGCCGGATGCATCACTGAGCGGGCAGGCCCGTCTCAGCTTCCTGTCCCCTCAACAAACTTATGCCATATAAGCCTGCGTTCGTGCACATCTGTGCGCGAAGCGCTTTTTTCGCCCGGAAAGGACTTTCCTGCGCCAGTGTGAAAAAGGTCTTTCCTGACGCACGGAAACTCCAATGTCTTCAGCCGGCCAAAGCTCATACAAAAAAGGATACCCATGGCGGATATCCTCTAGTATAGTCACTGGTTTGTAAATTTATTCCCGCTCGCTCAGCATCCGGATGATATATTCCTTCTGCCGTTCGATATGCCTCACCGTGGCGGCAAGCGCGCTCGTCTCGTCGCGCTCCCGCAGCGCCTGCAGGATCTCTCCGTGCTCCTGTGTCAGCTGCCTGTGCGACTGCCTGTCCTTCAGATATTCCATGCGGTAGCGGTACATCTGTTCCCGCAGGTTGTTCAGGATCTGCACCAGACGGCTGTTCCCGGTGGCCTCGTAGATCGCCTCGTGGAAATTCATGTCGGCCTGCGCGCAGGCTCCGACGTCATCCCCGTCAAGGGTATTCCTGAATGCCTCCGCCAGGCGCTCTACCTCTCTCAGCTGTTCGGGTGTGATCCGCCGGCAGGCATGTTTGACGGCCAGCTCCTCCAGCGCCAGGCGCACCTCCAGCACATCCTCAAGATCCGAGACCGTGATCTCGGCGACGACCGCGCCCTTGCGCGGGATCATCAGAACCAGGCCCTCCAGCTCGAGCTTGCGGATCGCCTCGCGCACCGGCGTGCGGCTGACTCCGAGCCTCTGGGCCAGATGGATCTCCATCAGCCGCTCCCCCGGCTTCAGCTCCCCGCGCAGGATCGCCTGCCGCAGGGTCTGAAACACTACATCCCGGAGCGGAAGGTACTCATTCATCTGTAATTGAAACGTCTCTGCCATAACTGCCTCCTGCCGCACTGCTGCGGATTTATCCTGTCACAGGGAGGAACTGTCCGCGGTCTGAAAAAATCTGGTGAGGAAAACATCCTTCGCCAGGCTGCCCGCCCTCAGCTCCCTGTATGCGTACTCTGCCTTCTCCTGCTCATCAAAAAGTCCGAAAACGGTCGGACCGCTCCCGCTCATCATCGCGCCCATGGCGCCGCAGCGCATCATCACCTCACGGATCTCTGCGATCACCGGATACGCAGGCACCGTGACCGTCTCGAGCACGTTGCCCATCAGCTCCGCCATCCGGCGCCTGTCCCCTTCCCGGATCGCCTGCACCTGCGCATCGATATCCGGGTGGCGCTCCAGCCGGTCTGCGTGCAGGTTTCCGTAGACGTAAGCCGTGGACACATGCACCGGCGGCTTCGCCAGCACAACATGGCACGCAGGGGCGTTCGGGAGTCTTGTGAGCTTCTCGCCGATCCCCTCCGCCAGCGCCGTTCCGCGCATCACACAGTAGGGGACATCCGCCCCGATGCGGACCGCGCGCCGCATCAGCTCCCCGCGGGTGAGCCCCAGGCCGAAAAGCCGGTTCACGCCCACCAGGACGGCCGCCGCATCCGAGCTGCCGCCGGCAAGCCCCGCGGCAACCGGGATGTGTTTCTTCAGAGTGATCTGCAGCCCGTGCCCCGACGGAAATTCCTCCAGCAGAAGCTGCGCCGCCCGGTATGCCAGATTCCTCTCGTCCGCCGGAAGGCTGCCGAGATTCGTGCTCACAGTGATCCCCGGCTCCTCCGTCACGCGCAGCGTGAGCTGATCGTACAGACAGACGGTCTGCATGATCATCCTCAGATCGTGGTAGCCGTCCTCACGCCTGCGCAGTACATCCAGTCCAAGATTGATCTTGGCCATCGCTTTCAGATTCAGTTCTCTCATCCTTTGCACTTCTCCTGCACTTTGTATACAATCTACATTTATTTTACCTTTTCTGGCTGAACCTGTCAACCGTCAACCAAAATAATGTACCATATTTTTCATCAGGATCAGGCGGTCTCCCTTTCTGAGAGTCTCCGATTCCAGTCCGTTTGTCTCCATGATCTGCGCGGGCGTCAGATAATATTCCTTGGCGATGTCCCAGAGCGTCTCCGTCCCCTGCACGATATAGCCCGTGATGCCCGGCACCGATTCGAGGCGCTCCATATCGTACTCCTTTTCGCGGATCTCCCGGATGCACTTCTGCCTCTGCGGCCGCGCCACAAACACATTCAGGGCCACAGAAGCTTTCACCTCGATCTCTTCGCTGTCTGCCATCGTGGCTGAGAGCTGATCCATGCCCGCGGAAAGCGTGCAGCGGCAGTCTGCATCGATGCCGGGGATCCTGGCAAGATGCGAGAACGGTACTGTTCCCTCCAGCACCGCAAACGGCATCGAGTCGTCCGACGAGATATACAGAATGGACACCGGGATGGCGCCCTCGATCTGAACGCCCTCCTCCGTGATCTGCGTCTTGTCGACCTTGATGCTGCCGCTGCAGCTGCAGATCTGCAGGATCCTCGGCTTTGCGGCCTGAATCCTTATCCTGCCCCCGCACCTGCACTTCGATTCATTTTTCATGACGAGGCTCTCGTACTCCTCCTCACTGGTCACCAGCTCCAGATCCTTCTCCGGCGAATAGACGTCCTCGAGGATCTCAGCCTCCTCCGTCCCGTACAGGCGGATCTCCAGGTCCAGCACGCCCTCGATGTGGAAAATCCGCAGCTCTCCGTCATTGTCCTCCTTCGCGGTCAGCTCGGCCTGCGACAGCGTGATCCCGATATCCGGCACCAGCTGCGGGCTGCAGCCCCCGCACTTTACCGTGCCCTCAAACGGCAGCATCTGTTCCATCCACTGCTCCGTCCGGGTGTCGTCCTGGGCCCGGTAAAGCACGAAGAGGAACAAACTGCCCTGCACGGCCAGCTCCCCGTCCTGCAGCGACACCCTGCAGCCGCGCAGCTGGATGTTGCTCCAGAGCACTTCCTGGATGTTCGGCTTATTGGCCGGCAGCTGCGTCTCTTCCTTCAGCCGGAGGATATCCTTGTTCTGCACCGCGAGCTGCATCAGCTCCAGCTTCCTGCGGCGCTCGCACAGCTCGATCGGAGTCTGTGTCTCCACCGCGGCCGAAATGTCGTAGATCTCGTCGACGGAAGCGTCAAAGCTCAGGATGCCGCGGATCGCGAGCTTCCTGGAATTGATCAGCGTCACGCTCAGATCCTCTGTCTCAAAACGGATCCTCACATTTTCCCCGGCCTCCAGCCCCTCCACAGCGAGCGTCTCGTCAAACGCCAGCCTCGCGTCAAGCCGGTGGAGCCGGCGCTCCTTTGTGTCGTCCATATAGAGTACGCCCACCTCCATATATCCGTCGAGGAACAGCCGTCCGGCCTCCGCCCGCATATGCTCGAGCGTCACATGCTCCCTGCTCTGGATGATCATCTCCACATCCGGCCTGACATCCGGGACATTCAGATCCTCATCCAGCGTGATCTGGGTTTCCGCGTGCTTTGTCTGCCTGCACATATGTATGTTCTTCATCAAAAGTTCCATGCTCTACCGCCTTTCCTGCAATCCTTCCTGATGTCTGAGTCAAAGAATGCCATATGGGGCGTTTCTGGCTCCGTCCCTGTCCGGCATTTCCTCACTTTATCACAACCTCCTTCTCGCGCGCCTCGATCTTCACAGCCAGGTACGGATAAGAGGGGTCTTCTGAGAGATCTTCCCGGCTCTGTGGGCCGAGCAGCCTCGTGTCAAACAGGATCTTCTCGTCATCCTCCGCGCACTCCACCACCGAGATGCTGTATCCCCCGGTCTCCTGTTTCCCGTACCCGCGGATCAGATACAGGTCTTCTCCGTCCATGTAGGTCATACGTATCTCGCTGTCTTTCCTTTCCTCAATCGCCTGCAGAAGCTCCTCCGGCAGCTTCCCCGGCTCCACGACCGTATAATCGACTGCCCTCGGCTTCGCCGTTCGGCTGCCCCCGGCCGCCTCGCACCCGGAAAGCAGGCAGGTCAGCGCAAGCAGCGCCGGCAGCAGCCTTCTCCATTTCTTCACCTGCAGCACCAGCTTATCGTTTTATACTATTGTTATTTGAGGAAACGGCAAAATATAACCGCACAGAAAAAGAAAATATTGTCAGGGAGGGATTCGTCCGTTATAATGAATATAATGTATTTCTAAAACATGCTAAAGTGAGGCAATATACTATGAATACTGTACAGATCAGGGCCGAACACCAGACGGCCGAAACAAAAAAGAAGGACCGGCTCTCCGGCATCCTTGTCCACCCGACCTCTTTTCCGTCCCCTTACGGGATCGGGGATCTCGGGAGCGGCGCATATGATTTCATCGATTTTCTTGCCAGATCCGGCCAGCACCTGTGGCAGGTCCTGCCGCTCGGCCCGACCGGCTTCGGCGATTCCCCCTACCAGGGCTTTTCCGCATTTGCGGGGCAGCCGCTGATCATCAGCCCCGAGAAGCTTCTGGAGCAGAAGCTCCTCACAGAGGAGGATCTGGAGGATATCCCGGAGTGGGATCCGGTGAAGATCGACTACGGCGCGGCCATCCGGTACAAGACCTCCCTGCTCAAAAAGGCGTGGGCGGCATTCCAGCACACGCCGGACAAAACGCTGCTCGAGGAATTTGACGACTTCTGCGAGGCCGAAAAGGACTGGCTGGACGACTACGCCCTGTTTATGGCATGCAAGGATTACCATGAGGGCAGGATGTGGCTGGAATGGGAAAAGGACATCGCGAATCCAACTGTCCAGACGAAGCAGCTCTGGCGCAGAAAGCTCGCGGAGGGCATCCACTACTACTGTTTCGTGCAGTTCATGTTCCAGAAGCAGTGGATCGAGCTGCGCGACTACGCGCATGAGCACGACGTGGAGATCATCGGGGATATCCCGATCTTTGTGGCGTTCGACAGCGCGGACGTCTGGGGAAACAAAAACCTGTTCCAGCTCGACACGAAGGGCCATCCGACCAGCGTGGCCGGAGTGCCGCCCGACTATTTCAGCGCGACCGGCCAGCTCTGGGGCAACCCGCTCTATGACTGGGACTACCATGCGGAGACCTCCTACAAGTGGTGGATCTCGCGCATCCGCCGCCAGCTGACCATGACGGATTACCTGCGCATCGACCACTTCCGCGGCTTTGAGGCGTACTGGTCCGTGCCCGCGGACGAAGAGACCGCGATCAACGGCAAATGGGTCAAGGCACCGGGCGAGGAGCTGTTCTGCGCAATCCAGGATGAGCTCGGGAAGGATCTGCCGATCCTCGCGGAGGATCTGGGCGTGATCACCCCGGAGGTCGAACACCTGCGGGACCAGTTCGGTTTCCCGGGCATGAAGGTGCTGCAGTTCGGCTTCGGCGACATGGACGACCACAATTACGTCCCCCACTACTACACGACGACCAACTGTGTCTGCTACACGGGGACGCACGACAACGATACGACGGCGGGCTGGTATCAGAGCCAGCCGGAGGTCATCCGCGACCGCATCCGCCGCTACGGCAACACGGACGGCAACAGCGTGAGCCTCGACTTCATCCGCTTCTGCATGGGAAGCATTGCCCGCTTTGCGGTCTTCCCGATCCAGGATCTGCTGATGCTCGGCAGCGAGGCCCGCATGAACACGCCGGGCGTCGCGGCGGCCAACTGGGCGTTCCGCTACCGCCGGGAAGACCTGCTTCCGTGGATGGATGACTGGCTGCTGCGGACGACACAGCTCTTCGGGCGCTGACCGGCCCCGGCCCCAAAACCTGCAGTACATATCGCAGCATCTGCGGCGTCCGCGCACACCAGGCGGACGCCGTGTTTAAGAAAGGAATCTGCCCATGATCCGCTTCATTCTGATTGTCATATTCGTCGTCTCCTTTCTGATCCTGTCCATCCCGGCCTTCCTGGCCGAATGGATCATCGGAAAATTCCGCCCCGACTGGCGTGACAAAAGCTCCCTGCGCATCGTGCAGGGGGCCTTCAAATGCGTCATCTGGCTCTCCGGAGTCCGGCTCACCGTCATCGGGGAGGACCGGGTTCCAAAGGATACCGCGGTGCTCTACATCGGCAACCACCGCAGCTATTTTGATATCGTCCTGACCTACGCGCGCTGCCCCGGCCTGACCGGCTACATCGCCAAAAAGGAGATGCTGAAGATCCCGCTCCTCTCCCGCTGGATGAAGTTCCTGCACTGCCTGTTCCTCGACCGCTCAGACATCCGCCAGGGGCTGAAAACGATCCTGGAGGCGATCGAGCGCATTAAAAACGGGATTTCCATCATGATCTTCCCGGAGGGAACGCGGACCGACGGGCCGGACGAGCTGGAGATGCTCCCGTTCCACGAGGGATCCTTCAAGATCGCGTCGAAGACCGGCTGCCCGGTCATCCCGGTGGCCATTCACAATTCCTCCGCGCTTTTCGAGGATCATCTGCCGCGCATAAAGCCGGTGCCGGTCGTGATCGAGTACTGCGAGCCCGTCTTCCTGAAGGATCTGCCGAAAGAAAACCAGAAGTTTCCCGGCAGCTACGTGCAGGGCATCATCCGCGATACCCTGAAGAAAAATGCAGAAGCCCAAAAGCGCGCCTGATGCGCCCCGCCGCACAAAAAAACACCGGGCAGGTCAACTCTTCGTCTCCCTGCCCGGCATCTGAAAATCTGAGATCATTTATGCTTCTTCTGGTGATTCCGCTGCCGCCTTTTCATATTCGTCGAGAATGATCTGCTGGATCTTCTCGCGCGTCTCTGAATTGATCGGATGGGCCACGTCTCTGTACTCGCCATCCGCAGCCTTGCGGCTCGGCATTGCAATAAAAAGTCCTTTTTCTCCCTCAATCACCTTGATGTCATGTACTACGAATTCGTCGTCCAGCGTGATGGAAACGACAGCTTTCATCTTCCCATCCTTCGCCACTTTTCTCACTCTTACATCAGTTATAACCATGATCTTTTCCCCCTATGGTCTCCTAATTTTTCTTTTGATAACATCATTCGGAAGCAATTCGGGGGGCTGTACCCCGTATATTATGTCTTACAGGACGTAGCGCTCGTTTGATTCGACCACAATCTTAATCCCATCCTCACCGGTGTAACGCGAATTTGCCCGAATGGTATCGCGGCTTTCCACAATGCAGTTCTCCAGATATACATTGTCGCCGAGATACACATCATTTAGTATAATTGAATTTTTGATGACGCAGTTCTCCCCAACGAATACCTTCTTGAAGATTATGGAGTTCTCCACGTATCCGTTGATGATCGATCCATTGGCGACCAGGCTGTTCCTCACTGTACTGCCTGGATTGTATTTCGCCGGCGGATTGTCGTCAACCTTGGAATGCACATCCGGATATTCCCTGAAGAAATAATCGCGCACCTCTTTTTTCAGGAAGTCCATATTTGTCCGGTAATAGGACTCCACCGAAGCGATGTTGCTCCAGTACTCCTTCATCTTATATCCGTAAATCCGCTTCACATCCTTGTAGCGGATCAGTACATCCTTTACAAAATCATGCCTGCCTTCCTCGACAGACTTCTGGATCAGCTCGATCAGCTGCCGTCTGCGGATCACGTAGATGCCGCACGAGATCGTATGGGAGGCCGCCGCCATCGGCTTCTCGTCGAACTGGACGATCCTGCTCTCC
>CANRBX010000087.1 GCA_947628955.1 uncultured Lachnospiraceae bacterium
CTTCACAGACGTCTCTCTGCCTTTTCTGACTAACTGGTTAAATGTTGGCATTACTCTTTCACCTCCTGATTTGATTGGGTTCCTGTGTGTGGTTGCCTGAAAAATATGCGCAAAAAACAATGCGTATTAGCGCACTTTCACATTATACTTATGGGATTCCCCTTTGTCAAGGACTTTCTTCAAAACATTCCCGGAGGCATCCCGGAAGCATTCCCGGGGCATTTCCAGAGGCATTCCCGGGGCATTTCCGGAGACATTCTCTGAAACATTCCCGGGCATTTCCGGAGACATTCCCGGGGCATTTCCGGAGACATTCCCAAGGCATTTTCGAAGGCATTCCCGGGGCATTTCCTCAAAAGATCCCCGGAGACAGCTGCAGAAAAACTCTCAGCGTCCACATTCCCAGAAATGCCTCCGCGCAGCAGCCCAGCAGGCACAGCCCCGCCATCCCGGCCAGCTCCCGGAGGTCGCGCCGCCTTTCGGAGAGCATGCCGGCTGCGTTTCCAGCGCCGCTGTACCGCCGGCGGCGGAACAGGGCATGAAACTCCCTCTGCCACACTGCCCCATACAAAAGCCACTGCGGAAACAGGCAGCAGAGGAACAGCAGGATCCCCTCGTATCCGCCCCTGAGCAGAAAAAGCGCGAGCAGCATGCCGGCGGAGGCGGCCAGCCACCACGCATACACAAGGTGGAACAGAAGCCCCGCAGCCGTATAGCTGCTCATCCACAGAAACAGCAGGGTCTGTATTCTCCCGGACACAATGTATGGCAGCAGGCGGGCCGCCGGCGCCGCCGCGCTCTCCCCATACTTCCGAAAACTGTACAGACTCATAAATCCCGCATAATCACCCGTTCCCATGCGGAACAGCTCCGGAAGCGCAGTCCCGGCGAGAAATCCGCTCAGCAGTACGGTCACAAGCGCGCCTGTCTGCAGTCTGCTTTTCATAAGCGCCTCACCGCGTTTTTTTTATTCTATGTCTCCGAAGCATCATTTAATACCCCTGCCGCGCGCACCGGCCATTCTGCCAAAACATGGCCCGGAAGCACCGCTTCGCTTCCTTTACTGCCGCGCGCGCCGTCTCCCCTCCCCTGCG
This sequence comes from uncultured Lachnospiraceae bacterium, assembly GCA_947628955.1. Classification (GTDB taxonomy): domain Bacteria; phylum Bacillota; class Clostridia; order Lachnospirales; family Lachnospiraceae; genus Choladousia. The sequence goes on from CANRBX010000087.1 coordinate 1,095, forward strand.
GGGAGACGCCTCAGGTAATCGCGCAAAAACTCGTAAATCTGATTCTCCGTCGGCGGGCAGCCCCCGACATTATACTCGAATCCGCGTGTGCACTGTCCGATCCCGACGCGGCCCGTTTTTCCCCGGTAGCCCTGTCCGATGCAGATTTTTGTATCCAGGCGGTCGAGAAGCCCTTCCTCCTTCAGCTGCTGCAGGGCCGGCATCAGATAGCCGTAGCAGGCGCTGCAGGATTCAACCTCATCCACAGAGTCGCGCAGCTCCACGATCTTTCGCGCGCGCGGCAGATCCGCATCCTGCGCGTGACTGCCGCAGGTAATGATCTCCGCCCCGGACAGGTCCGCGCTGCCGACGCCGAGGCGCTCGGCCATGCGCACATAAGGAACCTCATCCACCTCATAATGCTGCAGCCGGCAGACATACGCATCCGCCAGCACCGGATCGCAGGCCGCCATGACGCAGTTTCGCACCACCGGATTCCCTCCGTCCTCAAAATCCAGGTCTCCGCAGATATGGTCCACGACAATAAAGTCCTGATGAATCCCCGCGTTCAGATGCGCGATCGGCCTGTGAAGTCCCATGGAGTGGAAGCGCCGTTTCTCCGAATTCGGGATGAGTCCCTTCATATTTTTTAATGCGCACGTGATCTTTGTCTGGCAGTGCCCTTTTAATACCGGGACATTGATCAGAAAATCAATCGCGTCCACACAGTCGCAGATGTTCAGTTTCAGGCCGGCACAGTTCACGCTGTGCGAGCGCTCCTTCTGCGTGTCGATAAAGCGCACGCCGTACCTGCGGGCAAGCGTGTCATATCCGCACAGCGCGGCCACCTCCGCAGTTTTGTCCCCCACCCAGGAGCCCTCCGCGATCACAATATTCCGGAAGCCGTTCTCCTGCAGATATTCGAGTATCCCGGCGACCACCTCAGGATGCGTCGTTGCCCCGAAAGAGGCCGGGGAAGCCGACACGAGGTTCGGCTTGATCCCGATGCGGCATCCCCGGTCCCGTATCCTGTCCGCCAGAGCAGCTTCCCCGAGCAGATCCTTCGTCATCTGCAGGTAATCCGTTCCATATATCTTAAGAATCTGGTTTCGTTCCATGCTCCGCCTCCTTATGCACGCTAACCCCCATGCTTCCCACTGCCCCGGCGCGCTGCTGCACCGCATCTTCCGCTGCCTTCCCAGCACCTTGCGGCACCACATCTCCCGCTGTCTCCCCGGCACCTTGCAGCACCACATCTTCCGCTGCTTCCCAGTGCGCTGCTGCACCTCCCACAGTCCCCCGGCTCGGTTCAGTATTCCTTCTCAATCTGCTCCAGGCCGTACAGCTCCATGAACTCCTTCAGCTCATGCTCGCTGCGGATCAGGGCGGCCTCTTCAAATTTCCCGGTCTGAAGGTTTTTGAATCCTGCCACCTGCTCGCCGTTGCAGATGCTGCACCGCAGCACCGGTTTATACTGACTGGCGTCAAACGTCTTCTTCTCTTTTTCTTTCTTTTTCCAGAACACCGCACTTCCTCCTGTCTGCTTTGCTGCCGGTTATTTTCCTGCATCAAGCATATTTTTTATCCATTCTTTTGTCAAGATAAAATTCGGCGTCTTTTTTTCATAAACTTTTATGAAACTGCTTTACTCACATCGTTTTATTTTTTATAATATATTTCAGTATTTCTATGCATTTGTACAACATCTGATAAGGGGGAATTCTATTGTACATCCGAAGATTTATCTCAGTTCTCGCCGCGATAGTCTCCGTAGGGGTCTGTTTGTTTATCACCTACATCAGCCGCGATGTGGACCGCCAGACGATCCTGTTCAATCTCGCGTTTCTCGGGATCATGCTCCTGATGCTTCTCGCTGTGATCCTGTTCGGCATGCGCAGGCTGGCGGGTGTCTGCCGCGGGCTGCGCACCGCCACCAGAAGGATACGGGAAGCGTCCGGAACCGATCGCTTTACAGACGAGGGCAGAACCTTATTCAGGAATGATTTTCTTGACGACTGCTATCAGCAGTATCTTCTCATGCAGAAAAACAATCCGGATACCGTCTGCGACATCCGCAGCTTCATTAATGAAGAAGCCATCGACAACTATGTGCGGCGCAGCATTCTGGAACTGATCCCGGACATCCTGACAAGCCTCGGCATCCTCGGCACCTTCGTAGGCCTCATGCTCGGCCTGCGGGAATTTGACCCGTCCGGCTACGAGCAGATGGCAGGCTCCGTCTCCCCGCTGATCAACGGCATCAAGGTTGCGTTCATCACCTCCATCTACGGTATCTCTCTGTCGCTGGCCTATTCCTTCAACCTGCGCAGTGAATTTTCCAATCTTTCCTCTCTCACAGAGGAATTTCTGGACGCGTATTATCTGAACGTGCATCCGCCGTATGAGATGGATTCCCTCTCACGGCTGCTCGGCTATCAGCGCAGCCAGGAAGAGATGAAGCAGGAGCTGACCACCCTCTTCGTCGACCAGATGGCACAGAGCTTTGAGAAGGTCTTAAGCCCCGCATTTGATCATATGACCGACGGGATCAACCGGGTCGTAGACTCCTTCACGAGAAATCAGCGCCAGGTGATGACCCAGGTCTGCGAGAGCATGACCGAGCACATGCGCGAAGAGCTCTCCCTGGAATTTGACCGCATGCGCCAGGAAGTGTCTGAGCTGGGAAAGGCCCAGGAAAACTATGTGGACTTTATGGACCGTTCCCTTGTGCGCATGCAGCAGATCTTCACCTCTCTGCAGGGCAATCTCTCCCAGGCCACCGAGTACACCTCGCAGGCGCTCGCCAGGCTTACGGAGACACAGAACGAGCTTCTTGACGAATTGTCCAGCACGCAGCGCGAGACTCTGCGGCAGCTCGCCGACTCGCAGAACGACGCGCTCGGCCGGTTCTCATCCGCGCAGAGCGAGGCCCTGCGCATAAATGAAGAGCAGAAATCGACCTACCAGGATTACATCCGCTTTATGTACCAGTCGATTGAAAAATTCTCGGAGGTCTGGGAGAAAAACAGCCAGACGCTGCAGGCATATTCGGACGAGATTTCCCGCATGGAGCCGGTGCACGCCACCCGGGAGATGCGCCAGGAGCTCTCCGCCGTCGCACAGCAGCTGCGTGAGCTTCAGGATATGCAGCTGAAACAGGCCCGCGACGGCACAGATCCGGAAGCGGCCGAACAGACCAGACTTTTAAACCTCACACTGCAGAAGCTGGACGAACTCAGCAGCGAGCTCTCGAAGCCGTTCCTGCGCCGCTATTTTCACCGGAAATAGGCACAAGCCGGAAAGTGAGGGGATGATATGTACAGGAGACAAAAAAAGAACTACGAGCACCACAATATCTGGCGCTCCTACTCAGATATGATGGCCGGCCTGCTCCTGCTGTTCGTTCTGGTGATGTGCATTTCTTTCATGCAGGCGCAGAAGAATTATCAGGAGCGCCTCGCCGAAGAGGCGGAACACCAGACCAGGCTGAACCAGCTTCTGACCGAGCTGGCAGAGCGTCAGGGGCTTCTCGACGAGCAGAGCGCCCTCCTCGAACAGCAGCAGGCGGATCTCGACTCAAAATCAGAGCTTCTGGTCTCGCAGCAGGCAGATCTGGAGGCCCAGGCGGCCCTCCTGCTCTCGCAGCAGAATGAGCTCGATGAAAAAAATTCGCTGATGCTCCAGCAGCAGGCCGAGCTCGACGAGCAGGCGCTTCTGATGGCGGCACAGCAGCAGAAGATCGAACAGATCATCGGCATCAAGGCCGATCTGATCTCTGACCTGAAGCAGGAATTTGACCAGCACAACCTGAATGTCATCATTGACGAGGCGGACGGCTCCATCGCGCTGGATTCCAACGTTCTCTTCGGCTACAATGAAAACATTCTGACCAGAGAGGGAAACGCCATGCTCGGACAGCTGCTCCCGATCTACTGCAAGGTGCTGACAGACGAGAAATACCAGGATTATCTGGCCGAGATCCGCATCGACGGATACACCGACACAAGCGGCAGCTACCTCTATAACCTCAAGCTCTCACAGGAGCGCGCGCTCGCGGTTGCAAACTATCTCTTCGACAATGCAGAGACCTTTCTGACCGCCGGGGAGATCGACAGCATCCGCGCCAAGCTGACCGCAAACGGCCACTCGATGAGCAATCCCGTATACAATGAAAACGGCGAGGTGGACATGGATGCCTCCCGCCGTGTAGAGATCAAATTCAGCCTGAAGGATGAAGAAATGATCAATGAGCTGAAACAGATTCTGGATCACACACAGTAACCCTTTTGCCGAGCCGCTCTGCCTCCTCCAGAAGCGCCTGGTTTCCTGCATTCATGGAGCCGAAGCTCTCCAATGTGCAGACGACGCTTCTGCAGGTGCGCAGCACGGCGAGAGCCTCCCGCACGCGCGCATCACTGACCGGTTCGAACGCCTTCTCCGCGACGACCCGCCCGGCCAGGGTCTTCGCCGCCTCATAGTCAATGTCATTCTTGTGCAGCACGCCGGCCGCAAACGGAATCCCCATGCGCTGAAGCCTGCGGAATACCGGGATCCCGCTTCCCCCTCCGCAGATCACGAACACCTCCGGCGCTCCCTGTGCCGGCTCCATCTCCACGCATCCGAACAGCGCGTCGTAGCTGCCGTGCGCAATCCCATACAGTTCACAGATATAATCAGAAGTAAATACCTGCTCCGGAGGCCCGGCCCGGTCGATATGCTCGCCGTGGACGCAAAGCACATAGTCGGAGATTTTCTGCGCCAGGTCGAGCTCATGCAGCGACATGAGGACCGCCACATGCCTCTGCGCCACCAGCTGCTTCAGGATCGTCAGCAGCTCCAGCTTGTGGCGGATATCCAGGTAGGACGTCGGCTCATCGAGCACGATCAGCTCCGGTTCCTGGCAGATCGCGCGCGCCAGCAGGACTCTCTGGCGCTGCCCGTCGCTGATCGCGGTGAAATCCCTTCCGCGCAGGTCCTCCGCGTGCACCAGCCGCATCGCTTCCATCACCTTCCGGCGGTCTTCCCCGGAGAGGATCCCCAGCGCGCCCGTGTACGGGTACCGCCCGGTCGCCACAATATCCTCACAGGTCATCAGCTCCGAATGCATCCGTTCCGTCAGCACCACCGCCAGCTTCTGCGAGAGCTCCTTCCCGGAGATCTGCTGCAGCTGCCCGCCGTCCAGATACACCGTGCCTCCCAGCAGCTTCAGCTGGCGTGTGACACTCTTGAGGATCGTAGATTTTCCGCCCCCGTTCGGCCCGATCAGCGTTACGATCTCACCGCGGCGCACGTGCATTTCTATATCGCGGATCAGCGGCACGTCTCCGTACCCCACCGTCATCTTTTCCGTATACAGATATCTGTCCCTGACGTCCGGCCCGGAATCCTTCATACCCGCTGCTCCTTCCTGCGCCGCATCATAATGTAAATGACGACCGGCGCGCCGAATACCGCCGTGACCGAGCTGATCGAAAGCTCCGTCGGCGCAAACATCGTCCGGGCGAGCAGGTCGCAGAACATGCAGAACACCGCGCCGCCCAGAAAGCATGCCGGGATCACCAGAAGCGGTTTTGCCGTTTTCAGCATGCTCTTGACCAGATGCGGCACCGCGATCCCGACAAAGGAGATCGGCCCCGCAAAGGCGGTGACACAGGCAGAGAGCACGCTCGAGAGCAGGATCAGCGCCGCGCGGAACAGGCGGATATTGACGCCAAGGTTCTGCGCGTACACCTCGCCGAGCTGGTAAGCCCCGATCGGCTTGGACATAAAAAACGCAGTCACAGACGCGGCTCCCGTCACCGCGGCCAGCACGGCCACATTTCCCCACGTCATCCCGGAAAAGCTTCCTAGAGACCAGTTGTGGAGATTGACGATATTCGAATCGTCCGCAAAGGTGACGACGAAATCTGTGACAGCCGAGCAGATGTAGCCGATCATGACGCCGCTGACCACAAGCATCGCCATGCTGCGCACCTTCCGGGAGAAGGCCAGCACAAATCCCATGGAGATCATTGCCCCGGCAAACGCCGCGAGGATCATGCCCGCCGAGCTTATCTGAAGCGAGTGCTCCAGGCAGAACACCATCACCAGCGCGACGACAAGCTTCGAGCCCGACGAGATGCCGAGGACGAACGGGCCCGCGATCGGATTGCCAAAAAAAGTCTGCAGAAGGAACCCGGACACCGAGAGCGCCCCTCCGAGGATCACAGCCGCCAGAATGCGCGGCAGGCGGATCTGCCAGATGATGCTGCAGGCCGTCTCGTCCCCTTCCCGGAAGATCAGGATCCGGAAGATCTCGGCGGCGGAAAGCGGCACGCTGCCCGAATTAATGTTCCACACAAGGAGCACGGCCAAAAGCGCCGCCAGCGCCGCAAATGAGAGAGCATATCTGCCGAATCTTCTGTTCATCCCTTTATCCTTCCTGTCCACATCCTTATTTCACCGGCGCAGGTGCGAGAGGCTGCCCTCGTCCGCATTTCACCCGGTGCAGGCGCGAAGCTGCCTCTGCTTTCATCTCACCCGGTGCAGGTACGAAGCTGCCTCTGCTTTCATTTCACCCGGTGCAGGTACGAGAGGCTGTCCTCGTCTGCATTTTCATCGGTTAGCACCGCGTGAATGTCCGCGATCATGTCGCCAAGGCTCGTCGTCTCCTGAAACAGATTTTTGCCCGTACACCATACATGGCCTTCCTTTACCGCCCGGAAATCCGCGAGCAGCTCACTTTTGCCGAGCAGCTCTTCGATCGTGAAGATCTCGCCGTCGATGGTGCTGTTGTAGATAATGTAATCTGCATCCTTCGCCCCGGCGTAAAATTCCTCCATCGTCATATTGACGGTAGACAGTGCGTTCTCTCCATCGCCGAGATCTTCAAAAATGTAGGTTCCGCCGGCCAGCCCGATCATCTCCGCAACGTAATCGTCCGACTTGCGGACATTTGCGTAACCGTTTGAGCTGATATAAAAGAAGGCCACCGTCTTCCCGGTCTCCCCGGAGGACTCGATCTCCCTAAGCCGCTGCGTCTGCCGGTCAAACATTTCCTGCGCGCGGTCTTCGCAGCCGAGCAGCGCCCCATACAGCCTGATCCACTCCGCCCGTCCCATCGGGTGCGTCTCATAGCTGGAACGCTCTACCAGCACCGGAATCCCAAACTCCTCGAGCTTCTCCTTCACCTCCGGATTGTGAAAGATCATCGTGGACTCCACCGCCAGACCGCAGTCCTCGGAGAGGATCCGCTCATAATCCGGAGCGCTGTACTTTCCGGCATACAGGATCCTGCCATCCTCAAGCGCCTCCTTTGCTTCCTCTATATACCAGCCGTCCGCATCCGTTCCGGACAGCCGTATGGAATCAAGCGCGTCAAGTGAGCAGAACAGATCCATCGCCGAGGTCGCCACAAGATAAATGTTCTCCACCGGCTTCTGCAGGACAGTCACATCCTCCTCCAGGTCTTCCGGAACCGCTGCTCCCTCCGGGACCAGCAGGAATTCATCCTCGCCCGCGATAGTCAGGCGAACATAGCCGCCCTCATAGTAATCCACTGAGAACTGCTGCGCATATTCCAGCTCCATGCTGTGATCGTAAGCAAGCCCGCACCAGGAGTCTTCCGCAGCCGCTGTTCCCATATTCAGACCAGATACAAATACAGACACGGCCGCAGCAGCGGCCATGCCCGTCAAAAAACGTATGTTTCTCATTATTCCGCCTTTTTTATCGTCGCAGAGTCAAAATACAAGGTATAGTCGATCTCGTGCGGGGTGCTCATCGCTATCGTGTCCGCCGTAACCGGCATCTTAAAGTCAAAGGCCGCCACCGGGATCTCAAAAGCAGAATTTCCCTCTGTATTGACCGGCGTATACTTTTCTCCGTCTGCGATCACGTAATCATAATGCGGGCTGCTGAAGACGATCGTCGCCGCAGCCTTCCCGTCTGTCACCGTCATGGAAGCCGGGCTTTCCACTGAAGTCTTGCCCGAACCGCCCTCCAGCGCCACGTCAATCGTATAGGCGCCGTCCTCCAGGCCAAGATCCTCTGCCGTCGTGTAGGACGCCTCTGAAAATGCGTCCTGCGGAAGCGAAGCCGCGGAGAAAACAAGCACACGGTCATACCATTTTTCCTTCTTTTTGCTGAACGCGGCGCAGTCGATCCCCATGTCGAGGGCCTCCACCGGCAGTTCATACGTCTGTTTGCCGTCCTCGTTCAGCTCGAAGGTCAGGCAGTCCTCCTCCGGGGCCGCTGCTGCCTCCTCCCCGGTGCCCATGAACAGCTTCAGATAGCCGTCGCCGTTCAGCGTGATCACCGCGCTCATCTCTCCGTCCGCCACTGTCAGCTGCGCGTCAGTGATCTTGAACATGGACGAGCTGGAGAGGACATCGATCGCGTAAGTCCCCTCGTTCAGCGCGTCCGCGTAAAGCGGGACCATATCGTCGGTCACAACATCCTCCGGCTCGACCATCTCATCTTTTGAAGCCACCTGGCCGGAATTTTCCTGCGCGGCTCCCGTCATCACGATACCGCCTGCAAGCAGCAGCGCCAGGACTGCTGAAAATCTCTTCTTTTTCATGATATTCTCTCCTTTCTGCGCCTGCCGGGGCGCACCTGACAGACGCAGAACCTTTATCCCGTCAGCCTGCCGCTCCGGCTCACTCAGCCGTGCTGTCGATCGCATCCTGCGCATGTGCCGTCAGGATCTTCCGGATCTCTTCATTTTCTCCGAGGCCGCGGATCAGGCACTCCACCTCATATCCGGCATCCTCAAAGCTCTTCTTCCACGCTCCATCTTCATCGCCGGCCATATCGTTGTTTGCATGGTCTCCCGCAACGATCATCAGCGGGGACAGGACAACCTTCGTATAGCCCTTGCCGTCAAGAGCCGCAATCACATCGTCCAGCGACGGAGTTGCCTCCACCGTGCCTACATAGTAATTCTCGTATCCGTCCGCTGTGAGCATATCCTGCATCTTGTCATAAACCTGATTCGACTCAGCCTCCGTGCCGTGCCCCATAAACACGATCGCGGTCGTCCCGTCGTCGTAATCCGCAGTCCAGTCCGTGACCGCTTTCTCCACCGCCGCGAAATCATCGTCGCTCGTCAGAAGCGGAGCTCCAAGAGCGATCTTGTCAAAGGAATCCGCGTACTCTGCCAGCTCAGCCTCCAGATCGCCGTACTCGAAGCCGTTCATCAGGTGTGTCGGCTGTACGATCAGGGTCTTCACGCCGTTCTCAACCGCGCGGTCCAGCGCCTCTGTCACGTTGTCGATCTTAATTCCGTCGCGTCTCATCACGTGGTCAATGATGATCTGGCTTGTAAAGCCTCTTCTGACCGAATAATCCGGAAATGCGGCTTCCATGTCTGCCTCGATCGCCCCGATCGTCAGGCGGCGGTTGTCATTAAAGCTCGTGCCGAAGCTCACCACCAGAAGCTCCTGTTCGCCAATCTCGTCCTGATTTCTCGGATCGTCCAGCGATGCGTCTCCTGTATACATCTCAGTTTCTTCCTCCGTCTCCTCCGCGGCTGTTGTCTCCTCCGCGGCTGCCGTTTCCTCTTCCGCGCATGAGGTCAGCGTGCCTGCCGTCATCGCGGCTGCCAGCGCCATACCCAGCATCATTGCCTTTACCGTTCTGTTTTTCATTTTGTTTTCCTCCTTTTTTTCAGGGCAGAAATCTCCTGCCCTCTGATGTCTGTATTTAAATTTGCATCAGCTGATCCAGGTGCGAAAACAAAATAACTGCGCAAATAAAAAATACCTTTTACCGAAGTAAAAGGCGGTCGAATGAACAGAATCCCCGGACAATCCGGAGTCCTGCATGCGGCACAACCAATTCCTCGTGGTCTCAAGCTTTTGCTTCCGCACGAATGGCAGGCAGGTCTCCTGACTTATGAGTCTGCTCGCACAGCCGCCTTCCCAGTTTCCCAGTGGCATACTGACTGTGCTCCTCAATTACAGTGACGAGATCGTGCGGGATTTTCACCCGCTTCCCTTTTCACCGCGGCCGTATCCGGCCCGGCACCTGTCATCTTATGACGGCATCCATCATAACACACTTTTATAAATATTTCAATACCTATTGAGTTCTTCCTTATTTTCGACTATAATTCTGGTATCAATGGCATTAAGTTTAACGATTCCGGCCGCAGCAGGGCTGTTAACGAAACGACATTGATTCAGGTATTATTTCTATATTAAACCGCATACACACGGGCAGTCTTCACAATTTTACAGGGAGATCAGATTATGGATATGGATTGGAAAGAGAAATGTTTTGCAGCCCTGGATGCCGAGAAAATGTTCGAGAACTCCGCCCACCGCACACGCTTCAGGGAGCTGGTGGACTGCTACTGCGGATATCCGTTCTTCAATAAAGGAGTCTGCAAGTGTATCTACCTGTCCGCCTGGGACGAGGAACACTTTGCCATCATGCTCGAGACACTGTCCGACATGAGCCTTGGCAGGGACAGGGACACAAAGGAAATGAGCATCAAGGGCGACGCGCTCGCGGAAGAACAGACCGACAGTGAATACTATGTCTACCTGCTGTCACTGTCCTTTATCAACGGTACGCCGTACCGGATCGACGCATCGGCAGACATCTCACCGGAGGTGCGCTACATTATCCGCCGCGCGCTCCGGGTATCCGACATCATAGACCAGCTGTGACCCGCCTGATCTTGGAAAGCACTGAAGCAGTGTTATTAAGTTTAACGATTTCGGCCGCAGCAAGGCTGTTAACTAACTGACATCGGGCACTGAATACCTGCTGCACACTCGATGACCGGCACTAGCCGGCCACAGCGCACTCGATTCCCGGCACAGCACAAAAACAGCCGGAGACGGAACCTTTCCGGCTCACGTCCCCGGCTGCTCTTCTGCCCGGGCGAAAAAAGAATTACGTCTTACGCCTCTTCAAATTCGTCCTTGCCTGCGCCGCAGAGCGGGCATACCCAGTCCTCCGGCAGATCTTCAAAAGCAGTTCCCGGAGCGATGCCATTGTCCGGATCGCCTGCTTCCGGGTCATACTCATAGCCGCAGGGGCCACAGATATATTTCTTCATTTGAGCTTTCTCCTTTCTGAAATTTCACTGCCGGCAACCGGACTTGAACCGGTACGAGGTTGCCCCCGAGGGATTTTAAGTCCCTTGCGTCTGCCAATTCCGCCATGCCGGCACGGCAACTCGATAGTGTCAGAGAGATGGGATGCCATGCGGACCGCTCTGCGCTCCCACCCAAAAGTATTGCGCCACACGTATGCAGATACGTGTGGCAGCAAAACGACCCAGAAGAGACTCGAACTCTCGACTTCCGCCGTGACAGGGCGGCGCTCTAACCAACTGAGCCACTGGGCCTGGTTACATACTGAAACAGACTGAAATGCGATGCAGACGAACCATCTGCCGGACTCGCTTTCTCGCACTGCAATGGACCTTCGGGGACTCGAACCCAGGACCGACCGGTTATGAGCCGGTTGCTCTAACCAACTGAGCTAAAGGTC
>CANRBX010000088.1 GCA_947628955.1 uncultured Lachnospiraceae bacterium
CGGCTGTTCGCTAAACTTTACCGGGGCAAGGACTTTCACCTGCCTGTATTTCAAGCGCCGAACTGGCGCACTCCTTTCTGTTGTTATTATCATGTTCTTCGGACAGGATACCTTCCGGGGATGCACGCGCTTCGGTGCTCATTTTGTCTTCGTGCCCCTGTCTATTTACCAGAAAGTAACTCAAAAACAATTATTTTTCTTTATAAAATCAGCAAGTTCCCATCCCATTCGAATCTGTGTCGTCACAAAAGGATGGTTGGCTGCTCCAACCCCGTCATTGATCCGCATCCTTCCGTATTTAAAGCAGCAGATTCTTGCATCCTCTGCATCCTGACAATACATCGCTGCAGCTCTTTTTATATTTTCGTATAAAAAATAATCCATGCTTCCAAGCGCACAGATGATCCAAGGTTTCGATCCATTATATTTCCTGACAGATTTGAGGAAATTGTAATAGTCTGCCTCAAATCTGACAATCCCTTCGTTCGTATCTCCATTCAGATCAATAACCGCTGCATCATTTGTCCCCAAATTTATTACAATCACATCTGGTCTGTACTTCTGAAAATCCCATGGCGTTGGATCGTCGCATACTCCGTCAAGTTCCTCTGTCACACGATCCAGATAAGGATAATAGTAATCTGCCAGAGGAAATGGCGGGAAGTCATTCTTTCCAGTTCCTGGACTGACAGCCATACCGGAGTAAGAGATCACACTAAAGTCTGCATTCAGTTTCCGTGCTGCAATAGCGGCATGGGACATCCATCCATTTTCATCCTCCGGATAGAATCCTCGGTCTCGGTCATTGATCATATTTCCAAAGCCGCACGTAATTGAATCACCGATAAATTCCATTTTCAGATTGTAAGAAACCTTTTCTGCCCTGAGGATTTCCCCATCAGTCAAAAATTCCACAAAAAACACCTTTCCTTTGCAGTTCTCTGTCAGTTTACGGACAGAAATGGTATGATATTCTTCTTTTTCAGTCTGAAATAACAGATATATATGGTCTGCTTTCCCTGCTTTGAAAATCTGATACGGCTCTTCTTCATCATCAAGAAAAACAGCCAGATATGGCCACGTTTCACGTCTTTCATTCATTCCGCTCACCAGGCCCAGAGCCGGATCTGTCTCAATTCCTGCGACCGCCAGAACCCGAACAACGAGCGAACTGCCCTGAAACCCAAATCGGAGCCCTGAGCAAGTCCAGTTACAAGAAAAATAGCCTTCTTTTGTAGTTCCGGTTCTTCCAAAGCACTGTACCACATCCATGCAGTCTTGTATTCTGATTTTTTTCATATGTATACCTCATATTCCATATGATTAGCAGCAGCCGGCCTATATTACCGGAGCCTGCCTTGCTTCGATTACAAATCTATTTCAAGTCCACAGCATATTAACCGCCCATCCCCAGCACCTTATCCAGCGCATAAAAGACAAACGGGATCGTAATCCCCGACGCCAGATGGGAAAAAATCGCCATTCCGGCCGCCACAGATGTATCCTTCCCATAACTTCCCGGGACAATCACGGTCGTCGTTCCAAGAGGCATTGCCAGAGAGCACACAGTACACACAACCACTGCCCTGGAAGCGGGGATAAAAGAAAAAAAACCGATAAAAATCATTGGAAAAACAATCAGGCGCAGAAATGAGACAATATAAATATTTTTAACAGATACCACTTTTCTGTAATCCATCCCGGCTGCAATTGTCCCGACAAGCAGCATGGAAATCGGAAATATGCAGCCCTCTGAAACCGTGATGGCTGAAAGCAGAAACGAGGGAAGCTTTATCTGCAGGAGGCTGATTGCCGCGCCTGCGGTCATCGCAAGGAAAATCGGATTGGCAAGCGCCCTCAGCCTGCCCGGCACGCTGCGTCTGTGTCCCCCGGCATCCGCAGGGATCAGCAGATACGGAATCCCCCAGAAATTTACCATGATCCAAAGCGGCATCGTAAAAGTCAGATACTCCAGAAAAATATCAGGAAAAACTGCACTCACTACCGCATTGCCCATGAATCCGAAATTTGAAAAGGACAGCACATACGTATAACTGTTTCTCAGATATGGATCTTTTGTGCATCTTTTTCCTGTAAAAACGGCTATAAAGACCATGATCAGGCCAATCCCTGTTCCAGCTGCAAAAATACTCCATACCGTTTTCAGCCTGTCCGGTGTGCAGTTTTCAATAAAGACACGCAAAACCGCTGCCGGCATAAAAAGATTATTGCCCAGCCTTGCCAGAACAATCTCTGTATTTTTCGGCAGAATCCCTGTCTTTGTCAGACAGAACCCCGCCAGTATCAAAGTGAAAAGGACGCCCATCTGATTGAAGGTTGTATGTAATATCGTCATTTCCGTTCACCTGTCGCCTGACAATTTATTTAAAAACGTCTTCAGGAATGTTCTCCGGGGATATCCCGTCCGGATTCGGCAGCCTGTCATGCCTGGTCAGGGCATCCCCAAAGAAAAAGCGGAATCCCTGTATTTCCTCATGCATCATCCTGCCCTCTCTCAGCTGCCGCATTGCCTCGTCATAACTCGGCTTTCTGTCGTAAGGAATCCGTTTCAATTCCACAACCCCATCCCGGATCACAAGATAATGGGCTCTCGTGTCTTCATCCGTTTCATCCACGCGGTAGGAAAGGCTGCCCGGATTGATCCACTCGATCCCTTCTCCAAAGGAGTGAACACACTGCCTGTGACTGTGTCCGAAAATGATGCGTCTCTTAGGCGCATCCCAGTAAGAAGACGGCATATATTTCCTCCAGTGTTTTTCAAACTGTGTGGTATTCTGGATAATATCTTCCTCTTTTATTGTAAGCATATGCTGCATCAGGTAAGCCCAGCCATCTGTCTGAAAATACACTGATTCCGGGAGGTTCTCCACGTATGCGACTTCCTCCCTGCTCATCCGCTCCAGATTGTAATGCACCCAACGAAATTCTCCCCGCGGCACCATCTTTAAATCTACCTTATGGGAAAGCTCAGCCAGATAATAATCGTGATTTCCTCCCACGATCTGCAGATTCGGCTCCGCCCGAAGCTTTGCTATCGTCTCAGACGGCGTAATCCCATAATCGACCAGATCTCCTGCGAAGCACACCATATCATATGGCTTCTCCATCTCCATCACAGTCTCAAGCGGCCATATGTTCGCATGGACGTCCGCTATAACTAGTATTTTCATGAGTACCTCCCCCTATCTGACTGCTGGCAGCAGAATGACAAAGCATCTGCTGCCAGCTCATTATTTAGATCTGCTGTCAGAGTGCATTCTATCAGGAAGCCAGATATCTGTCATAGGCCTGCTGGTACAGTCTCTCCAACTCACTGATACCGGCGTCCTCTAAATCCTTCTTATACTGCTCCCAGCCCGCATCATCCGTGCCGTACATAATCCCATTGATTTCGTATTCCTTCACTAGCGTTTCTATTGCTGTCTGTACCTGAGAAACTCCGTTGCTTTCTTCCACAGACAGGATCATTTTCGGAACACATTTGTATTCATCCAATACCTCAAATTTTCCGTTCTCCTTCTGGTATTTCAGAATATTCCAGCAATCCCATGGAATGTCAAGGCATCCAGTTTCTTCATCACAATATTCATTTAATAATACAACACAGCCTCTGGCCGGAGTACTGTTATTTCTCTGCTCCGAATAATACTGCCAGCCATTGTAAAGCTTGATCTTACCATTTTCATCAAGATTCGCATGAAGTCTTCCGTTCTCGTCCTCAACAAACATCACACCAATAGGGCCATAGTTCAGAGTCATTGCAATCTTCGGATCCAGACAATATTCCACCAGAGAGGTAATCACTTCCGGATATTTGCATTTATCTGTAATTGCGACCATGGAAGTCTCCTGCATTTCAGAAGTACTCGGAGCTGTTCCACACTTTCCTTCCGGCCCTGTCAGTCTCGGAATGCCAACATACTGCTCGCTGACACTCTTATCCAGGAAGTTGTCATCATAGGCCCAAAGAGAACATGCACCAATAACTGCCTCCGACTGCGCTAATTTGTTGATATACAGAGGCGTCCCTGTTCCTGACGGAGCAAAAGCATCCGGATCAAGCAGCCCTTCCTCATACAATTGATGGAAGAAATCGCAGGTTTTACGGAAAGAATCATTATTTGCAGCAAAAACAATCTTGTCATCAATCAGGCGAAGGAAATTCGCTGTCGGATTCTTATCGCCTACCGGAATCATCTCGCCAAACGCACCTGTAAAATACCAGAAAGGATCATACGAATCTATCAGTGAAAAGTTTCCAAATTCCATAGAAAATGGTACTTCATCATCAATTCCATTGCCATTCAGATCCCCTGCTTCTTTAAACGCGCGGAGACAATCCGCAAATTCATCTACAGTAGTCGGAACCTCTTTTCCAACCTGATCCAGCCAGTTTTTATTGATCAAAAACGGCCCAGGAAATGTAACCAAACCCTGTGTCTCTCCAATAAATGGGAATCCATATTTGTGTCCATCCGGAGCGTACGACAGCTTATCATATTCTGGATGCGTCTCTAAAATTTCAGCCAGAGTCGGCGCATATTCCTTAATTAGATCCTCTGTCGGGATGAAAATGCCAGAATTCGTATACTGGGCGATCATCGTGCTGCTGATCCCGTTCCAGAACACATCCGGGTAGTCTCCGCTTGCGAGCATCAGGTTGATCTTCTCTGCCGATTCTGCCGCCGGAATCTCGACCCATTCGACCGGAATATTGGTTGCACCAAAGATTTCCTTCGTCATCGCCTTCTCTGCCACCGGAACCGTAGCATCAGCAGGCTGTACGTAGGCGATCTTGATCGGCTCCATCTTGTCTGCATCCACAACTACCGGCAGGGTTCCGTCCAGGTTGAAATTGTCCGGATTCTCCTCAACCGCTGTCGCCGTCCCCATGCCCGCCGTTGACACCAGCATGCAGGCGCACAATGTACTCGCCACGATCTTTTTCATCAGGTTCTTCAAATTCCTCATAATTTTCTCCTTTCTTTAACCTTTGACTGCCCCCATCAGCACACCTTTCGCGAAATATTTCTGCACAAATGGGTAAACAACTAGAAGAGGTACTGCCGAGACGACGATGATCGAGTATTTTAACTGCTCTGCCATCTTCGCTCTGTCTGCAACCGCGCTGCCCTCAACAGCGAGGTTGTTTGTCTGGTTTGCCAGCACCAGATTCCTGAGGATTACCTGCAGCGGCATTTTGTCCTGACTTCCCATGAACATCAGGGCATTCATATAGGAATTCCAGAATGACGTGGCGTAAAACAGGATCATAACTGCAATAATCGCACGCGACAATGGAATTGCTATCTTAAAAAAGAAATCAAAATCGTTGCACCCGTCGATCTTTGACGCATCATACAGCTCATCCGGAATACTGGATTCGAAAAACGAGCGGCAGACGATCATGTTATAGACCGACATCGCGGAGGGGAGGACCATCGCGAGAATGGTATCATAAATGCCTATCTTGGTGATAACCAGGTACAGCGGGATAATTCCCCCTCCAAAAAACATCGTGAACGTGAACAGAAAGTTGAGGATCCGTCTCCCCGGAAGCGTCTTTCTGGAAAGAGAAAATGCGCACGTAAGCGTGACTGCAACCGAGACCATTGTTCCGCATACTGTATAGAGGACCGTATTCGCATATCCTGTCCAGATCGGCCTGAATTTCAGAATCCTTCTGTAGCCGCCCATAAAAAGCTTCTGCGGATACAAAAGCAGCTTTCCTGAATTGACGATCGTCGGATCCGTAAAGGACGCCACCAGCACATAGTAGAGAGGATATGCGATAAAAATACAGATTGTAATCATGATCAGACAATTTATCGTATCAAAAATGCGGTCATTGACTGATTTTTTCATTTTATGTTTATGCATACCGTCACCTCCGCTAGATTATACTGATGTCTGTTGTCCGCTTTGCCACTCTGTTCACAATCAGCAGAACAGTGAAATTAACAACCGCGTTAAACATTCCAACTGCTGTCGCAAATGAAAACTGTGCATTCTGCAGACCCGTCTTGTAGACATAGGTCGAAATAATCTCGCTTACGGATGTATTTGTACCGCTCTGCATCAGGTATACCTTCTCGTAGCCGATCGACATGATATTTCCTACGGAAAGGATCAGCATGATGATCACGGTCGGCCAGATCAGCGGGATATCTATGTAGCGGATCCTCTGGAACTTGGTAGCGCCGTCCATGATCGCCGCTTCATAGTAATCCTGGCTGATGCCGGAGAGCGCCGCAATATAAACGATTGCATTAAAGCCCATCGTCTGCCAGATATTCGAAATGATGTACAGCATCCTGAAATACTCCGGCCGCGACGTCAGATACACCGGCGCCCCGCCGGTAAAATGCTGCAGAATGATATTGATAAAGCCGCTCGGTGCGCAGATCACGCTGATGATACTGACCACAACCACATTTGACACAAAATACGGTGCATAGGAAATCGTCTGTATCACTTTCCGGCGTTTTCCTTTCTTTATCTGGTTCAGCAGCAGAGCAAAAATAACCGGAACCGGGAAGGAGATCAGTATCGTCAGCAGGCTCAGTACAACTGTATTTTTGATCACATTCGCAGCGATACTGGTTTTAAAAAATGACATAAAATGCTTAAATACCGGCTCTGCAAACGGGCTTCCAAGAATTCCGAGCTTGGCATTGTAATCCTTAAATGCGATCAGCAGTCCGTACATCGGCGTGTACGCAAATACGATCACCCATGCCAGCGCAGGGAGCATCAGCACGTACAGCCTCCAGTTGCGCCGGATCAGTTTCTTTATTTTCTCTGTCCGCATTCACCCCCGCTCCTTTCATTTACTGCTTTCCGGGATCCTGTAGTCCAGGTTCTCAATAAGCGCTTCTCCATATGCGGCCGAGAATCCGAACGTCCCGTCCGGGAAGTCGTTGATCCTCGCGCTCATCGCGTATTTACTGTCAAAATATGCCTCAATCACGCCTCCATCCTTGATCAGATCCATATGGTACTTCTTTCCTGCCTCCACCCTGATCTGCCGCTCCAGCTCCAGCATAAACGGATGGTCACTCCGCTTCCTCGGCCAGCGGTCGAAGGTCATCCTCTTCATGACCAGATCGACTCCAACGTAATAGGAACGCTCATTGTCACCGTCGCTGTTCAGGAACAGGTAGAAGTTCCGGATATCCTCTGAGAAGGTTACGTCAAAGGAAAGCCTGCAGTTCTCCCGGAGCGGTCCAAGGTCCAGGCTGGAGAATCCGTCAATCCGTCCGACCTTCCAGCCATGCTCCACCTTTCTGACCAGTCCGATCGTTTTCCCTTCCCTGTAAGCTGCCGGCACCTGATAAAATTCCTTTACGCTGTCCGGGATCCGGACGAAAAGCTGCCCGTCCGGCTGCTGTACGATCCTGTGCGCGACGATGTTTCCGCCCCACTGCGTGTCCTCAAAGTCCTTGTTTCCGACATTCGTCGGATTCCAGCCGATGATATAACGGTTCCTGCCGTCGAAGACCGTCTTGGCCGCGTAGAAATTCCGGTTGTCAAAATTGCTGTTCTCCGGGGTGATCCAGGGTCCGTTCAGGGATTTTGCCATCCGGTAATGCGTCTCACATTTCTCCGTAAATTCACTGAACACCAGATACCACCAATCTCCCATTCTGAAAAGATCCGGACATTCGTGTGTGTAGTACATGTCCGGCGCGTAGAAAGGTTTCTCCCGCACCTTCCAGTGATCCAGATCCGGGCTCACCGCGACAGCCGTACAGCCGCGCCGCCTGCTTGGCCCCTTATTCAGGCGCGCCGCAAGCAGCATGTTGTATTCGCCCGTCTCCTCATTGTAGAAAACAAACGGATCTCTGAAATCATGCGGTTCAAAGCAGTCCGGCGCAGAAAGTGCAAACTCATGATCCTTCTCCCAGGTCTTGAAATCCGTACTCACCGCCCTCATGACCACCTCACGGTTCTTTCCCGGCTGTGTCAGGAAATGAGGATTATAACCGGTATAAAAAATATAGGTTCGTCCGTCCTTCTCGATCACACTGCCGGTAAATACGTAGAGGTCCTGCTCTTCTTCCTTTCCCCGGGCAATGATCTCTCCCTTCTCCGCAAAATTGACAAAATCCTTCGTCTCCAGAAGATACCAGGGTGTCCCCTCGCCAAACCTTTCGATGTCCTTGAAATTTTCTTCATTTCTGAAATCTCTCAGGTAAAACAGCTGGTATGCATTTCCTCTGTAGAACGGGATCACGTCCGCGGCTACAGAAGATTCTGGTCTGTAATACATTTCCTCCCTCCTTTATATATAATTTGTTTCCGATGTATACGTTTACTGTATACGTTTTCATTTTCATTTAAAAAAATAAGCACTTAAGTTACTTGATTTTTTGTGATTAAAGTGTATCACAGAATGTAAACGTTTTCAATACTAAATTTTCACTTTTTCACATATTTTCCTTTTTGCACAAATATATTTTGATTTTTCTGACATTTTTAATCCTGTTTTGTAGAAAATAGACAAATTTACCATAAAAATCCGGGTTTCACACCTGGCCGCCATGTTTCGGCAACACGAGGTCAGTACCGGCCAGACAGAACGTATGGCAGATTTATTTGCCACTCCGAGCATACAAGCCGATCGCAAAATATTGAAACAGCTTTTTCTCATTGTCGAAATTTGTCTCACAAGTCTTCTTGTCTTTTATGTCATATTATGTTATTATCTATTCACAAAAAATATATAATATTATCAAATTATTTTAAGGAGAAAATTATGGCAAGCAAGCTGAAACAGTATTTTCCAATGATCCACGAAAGAGAATCTCTGCTGAAGCAGATCAAAGCAATACCTGCTCTCAAAAGACAATTTAACAGCTGGGATGCCTGTCGGCAAAGCGAATTTCTCGACTTTTGCACCGGTGTTCGCGGACTCAAGCTCTTGTATGATTCCTTTTTTAAGGAAATCCTGAATCCAGAATACACCCCAGAACGGCTCAACCGGCTGCTCTCCGTCCTGCTCGGAAGACAGGTTATCATAAAGTATGTCCTGCCAGGCGATTCCACGCGTATTGCAGACGAAAGTTCTCTCCTGATCATGGACATCATCGTGGAACTTGACGATGGCAGCCTGGCGAATGTAGAAGCGCAGAAAATAGGGTACGCTTTTCCCGGGCAGCGCAGTGCCTGCTATTCTGCGGATCTTCTGCTGCGCCAGTATAAACGGCTGCGTGACGAAAAGAAAAGGAAATTCAGCTATTTCGAAGTCAAAGAGGTATATACGATCATTTTCATTGAAGAAAGCGGCAGAGAGTTCAGGAAGTTCCCGGAAAATTACCTGCACTATTTTGAGCAGCGTTCTGACACCGGCCTGCAGCTCAGCCTTTTGCAGAAATATCTGTTCATACCACTTGACATTTTCAGCCGGGGCATCCAAAATAGAGACATCAGCAGCGAGACCGACGCATGGCTCACATTCCTCAGTCAGGATGATCCCGAGATCATCATCCGGCTGATCGAGACCTGTCCGGAATTCAAACCTATGTATGAAGACGCTTACCGTCTGTGTGAAAATGTGGAGAAGGTGATGGAGATGTTTTCAGAAGAACTGCGTATTCTTGACCGAAACACCGTACAGTATATGATTGACGAGATGCAGGCACAGCTCGACAGCCAGAAAAATGAAATTAACAGCCAGAAAACACAGCTTCAGGAGAAGGATCACACGATCCGGGAGCTTGAGCAGCGCATTGCCGAACTTGAAAAGCAGCCGGTCAGATAACCTGGCAGTCCATTCCTTATGCTCATCTTTAGATCTATCAAATCCATCGGAAGTATATTTTTTTAATATAATCTGAATACGTTTTCATCTTCTGGTTATAGAAAACAATTATTCCGCTTGATTTTTCTCCAATTATAGTATATTATATAATGTATACGTTTTCAATTTGAACTGTGTTTTCCTTTTTGTCCCTTTCCTGCAGAAATATTTTGTTTTCTCTGGCTGTTTTACTTTTGCTTTGCCTAAAACGGATAAATTCAGACATTCAAGAGGTGATCATATGGCAACCAGTAAAGATGTGGCAAGACGCGCCGGCGTGTCCGTCGCGACGATCTCAAGAGTATATCTGTACCCGGATCAGGTGCGACCGGAGACACGGGACCTGGTTCTGCAGACTGCGCGTGAGCTTGATTACTATCCGAATCTCGCCGCGAGAAATCTGAAGTCAAATAAGAGCAATTCCATCGGAATGGTAATAGACATCAACAATTTTACCAATCCCTTTTTCTTCCAGGTGATCGAGCGGATCAACTCCCGGCTGGAAAATACGGATTACCAGCTCCTGACCTTTTCCAATTCCGGCTCGATTTTTTCCAATGAGAAATTCAACCGCTACATTAATTCCGGCCAGCTTGACGCATTCATGTTTACCCCGGGAGCCTTCGACAAGAAAGGGCAGCGTTTTTTTCAGAATATGAAGCCCTACTGCCTGCAGCTTTATAATGATTTTTATGACAATCTGGATTCCCTCATCATCAATGACCTTTACGGAACCTACATTGCGGTAAAATATCTCCTGCAGCAGGGGCACCGCCGGATCCTGGTTCTCAACGTGCAGTCAAGCGGCAGGGACTACCGCTATGACGGCTATCTCCAGGCGCACCAGGAGCTGGGACTGATCCCGGAGCCTGATTTCATTTATCAGTTTCCCATTGAGCACAACAGCTCAAAAATCATTGAAAAACTGATCTCCCGGCTCAGGCCCACAGCCATCCTCAGCCATGCCGAGACGCTGTCTATCTGGACGCTGGCCGCCCTCAAGGCGCTGAATCTGAACTTTCCGGAAGATGTGAGCCTGATCGTATATGACGACCATCCGTGGGCGGAGGTCATGGGGATCACAGCTGTCTCCCAGCCGATCCCGCTCGTCGGAAGCACGATCGCGGAGATGCTTCTCGACGCGCTCAGCTCAGAAAAGCCAAGACCGGTCGTCAAGAAAGTAATCAAACCGGAGCTGACGCTGCGCGAAAGTGTGCGCCTGCCGGCATGACGCAAAACACGCGGCCTGCGTGCTCCCATACACACTGCCGCACTGCCGGCAGCATACAAAGCATAAAGAAGCAAAGGAGGTATCGCCATGCAGAATAGGGTTCCACTGATCTGCTCCCACCAGGGCTACAATGCTGCCGCTCCCGCAAATACACTGGCCGCTTTCGCCAGAGGCATCGAATGGGGCGCACAGGAAATCGAATTTGATCTGTTTCCTTCAAAGGACGGAGACCTGATTGCCTGCCACGACGCCACGGTCGACCGTACCACCAACGGGATCGGGCTGATTACCGAGCTGACGACAAAAGAGCTGCGCGCGCTGGATGCAGGCAGCTGCTTCTCAGACGCGTTCAAGGGAGAAAAGCTCCCCCTGTTTGAAGAAATTCTTGATCATTTCGGGAAAAAGGCAGTCTTCAACATCCACATCAAATCTATCGAAGGCATTCCCGTCAAAAGTCCGGCGATGGATGCGCGCATAAAGCGTCTTCTGTACAACTGTGATGGGAACCGGATCGTCTGGCCCATGCCGGAAAAGGAGGAAGGTGTGCTCCCGGAGCTGGAAGAAAGAGAAGTGCGCCCTTACGACGAAAAAACCTTTCAGACGCTTCTGGATCTGCTCGACGCCTACGGCTGCCGCGGTTCCGTGTATATTACCGGAGAGCGGGACGTACTGATGACGGCGCTCTCCATGGCGCCGGATATTCCCCGCTGCTGTCTGGAGGGACATATGAATTATTCGATCATCGACAACGCGCTCAGATACAAATGCTCCCGGGTTCAGTTTACCAAGGGCTTTACCACGCAGCGAATGATCGACAGGGCCAGGGCGGAAGGTCTGATCTGCAACCTTTTCTGGTCTGACAATCTCGAAGAAGCGCGACGCTATGCAGACGCCGGCATCGACTGCCTGCTGGTCAACAATCTGGGCGCAGTCGACGGAATACTGGAGTAACACAGCCGGACCGCAGGGCGGGGGCCGGGATATCCGCAAAAAGCTTCCCCGGCCCCTTTTTCTGATGCATTTATTTCCAAAATAGCTCCCCGGAATCAGCTTTGAAAGGAAAAAATAATTCGCACTAATTCTGTTGAAAATAGCCTCCTTTGAGAAAAAATGGTAAAATAG
>CANRBX010000089.1 GCA_947628955.1 uncultured Lachnospiraceae bacterium
GGTTCGTGATCTTGGCCGTGTTCTCGGAGAGCTTGATCTTCGGGATGAATTCGCCGGTCTTCTCGTCCAGAACGGCGGCCAGCTTGTAGACGCCGCCGAAAGCCGGGCAGTCCTTGGATGTGATCATGTTTGTGCCGACGCCCCAGGAGCTGATTGCCGCGCCCTGGGATTTCAGGCTGTCGATCAGGTATTCGTCGAGATCGCTGGACGCAGAGATGACAGCGTCCGGGAAGCCTGCACTGTCAAGCATCTTGCGCGCTTTTTTCGACATGTAGGCGAGGTCGCCGCTGTCGAGGCGGATGCCGTAATTCTTAAGCTCGATGCCGGATTCGCGCATCTCGCGGAAGACGCGGATCGCGTTTGGGACACCGCTGCGCAGAGTGTCGTATGTATCCACGAGCAGCGTGCAGGCGTCAGGATACAGCTCCGCGTATTTCTTGAAGGCGGTGTACTCGTCCGGGAAGCTCATGATCCAGCTGTGGGCATGCGTGCCCTTGACCGGTACGTCGAAGAGCTGCCCGGCCAGCACGTTTGAAGTGCCGATGCAGCCTGCGATCATCGCGGCACGCGCGCCGTAAACGCCGGCGTCCGGCCCCTGCGCGCGGCGCAGTCCGAATTCCATGACGCCATCCCCGCGGGCGGCGCGAACGACACGAGCCGCTTTTGTCGCGATCAGGCTCTGGTGGTTCAGGATCGTGAGGATCGCGGTCTCGACGAGCTGCGCCTGCATGATCGGCGCGATGACTTTCAGAAGCGGCTCGTACGGGAACACGACCGAGCCCTCCGGAATCGCGTGGATGTCGCCCTCGAAGCGGAAACCGCGCAAATAGTCGAGGAACGCATCATGGAAGATCCCAAGGCTTTTGAGATAAGCAATGTCCTCCTCGGAGAAGCGCAGATTTTTGATATAGTCGATGACCTGTTCCAGACCCGCGACGATCGCATAACCGTTGCCGCACGGATTGGTGCGGTAGAACGCGTCGAAGACGACGGTCTCTGTCGATTGGCTCTCGAAATAGCCCTGCATCATCGTCAGCTCGTAGAGGTCGGTCAGCAGGGTGAGATTCAGTGTGCTCATAAATTTTCCCCTTTCGGTATAGGATCAAATGTGTTTGTAGTGTAGTGTACCATATTTTACGGAAGTTAGCACCCAGAATTTAAAAATAGTTCTCTGACTGTTCCGGTTGTCCTGGCAAAACATGAAAAAGTGAAAGGTGGGGACGAGAAAGGTAAAAATAAAAAAAGTGCTTGCAATAAAGAAAAACATGCGCTATAATACCACTTGCATGTGAGAACTGCACAGAAATATAGGGCTATCGCCAAACGGTAAGGCAACGGACTCTGACTCCGTCATTTCAAGGTTCGAATCCTTGTAGCCCTGCTAGAGAGCATCCGGATGGGTGCTCTTTTTTCGTGCCGCGGGATCCGTAACGATCGGAGAGCTTCGGCCGTTCATCTCTGCTCCAATTGCGGCACATATCTTCATAGCTCGTCCGTATCGCATATCTGTATCGTTTACTCCGGATCTTCTTTAAACGAAATAATCTCATTGGGATCGCATTTCAGGATCGTGCAGAGGCGTTCCAATGTGAACATGGTGATACTCTGGTTGTGGCGGAGATTGTGAATGGTTCTGGGATTGATGCCGTATTTGTGTATCAGGGTATACGTAGTGATCCCACGCAGTTTCATCGTATTCCACAAAGATTCATAGCTGATCAATGGTTTTCTCCTTAGTAAAAGTATGCGACTGCTACACTCTGTTGCAGCAGGACTGCGGAACTGTTTTCGTACTCATTATCAATGTCAAATTTAGGATTGAACATACTGAAAAATGTATCTATAATAAAGGAAAAGCTGTTTTGAGGGAGGGTTTTCAGAGATGCAACAAAATGAAATGCAAAAGCAAAGCGCGGACATGTTCGGAGAGTTTATGGATGTGACGCTGCAGTTCTCCGAGGAGGAACTGCAGGCGGTGCATGGGATTATTCCGATGACGCAGGAGCTTTTCGACCGCTGTGCCGGGAAATGTGAAGAGCTCGGCGGCGTCCGGCAGCTGGAGGAGCTGATCGGGGAATTTCCGGAACAGTACCGGAGCTATCGTGAAAGGTTGCAATCCCCGGGGAAGAATTCAGGAGATACGGAACCGGGGAGCGCGGAAGACGGCTCCGGTTCGGAAGCGTCGCTGCGCAGGGACTCTGTCTGGCAGGGAATCAATTCACAGCTTGAAAAGATCAGGCGTTCGTGATATCATCTCCGTGAAAGCGAGGAGCTGTGCAAAAGAGACGTCCGGGCGGAGGTTCGCAGTGGCAGATCTGACGGCGCCGGATCCGACAGCAGGGCGTATCTGTGGAGAATCTATTTGTGAGGGCGCGCACAGCCCGGCTACATGGAGGCGAAACAGAAATTGGCATATCAGTTTGAGAGCAGGGTGCGTTACAGCGAGACCGGGCTGGATCGGAAGCTGACAATCGGCGCAATCATCAATTATTTTCAGGACTGTTCCACATTTCAGTCCGAGGCGTGCGGGAACGGGATCGATTATTTGAAGGGGCGGAACCGCGCGTGGATGATTCTGTCCTGGCAGATAGAGATCGCGCGCAGGCCGGTGCTCGGGGAGCGTATCACGGTGCAGACCTGGCCGTATGAATTCAAGGCGTTTTACGGCAACCGCAGTTTTACGCTGCTGGACGAGACAGGCGCGTATCTGGTAAAGGCGAACAGCATCTGGGCGCTTATGAACATGGAGTCCGGAAGGCCGGCAAAGGTGCTGCCGGAGGATATTTCCGGCTATCAGATGGAGCAGCCGCTTGAGATGAGGAGCTTCTCGAGGAAGATTCAGATGCCGTTGCCGGAGGACTGCGCGGTGCAGGAATCCTTCCCGGTGGCCAGGCATCATCTGGACACGAACAATCATGTCAACAACGGGCAGTACATCGCGATGGCGGAGGAGTTTCTGCCGGAGGACTTTGAGGCGTCGACTCTGCGTGTCGAGTACCGCGCGCAGGCGAAGCTTCACGACGTGATCGTCCCGATGCTGTACAGGGAAGCGGATTCGCTCACGGTCGGTCTTTGCAATGAAGAGGGAAAGCCATACGCGATCGTTGTGTATTTACGGTAAAACGCGGCGCGCGGCGGCAGAGGATCCGCGGTGGGTCTGTTCGATGCGGAAGGCGAGGAAGGACGTGCGCGCGGCGGCAGAGGATCCGCAGGGGTCTGTTCGATGCGGAAGGCGCGGAGAGATCTGCGGGCGCGTGAAATATTGGATGCAGACAAGGAGACGATATGCTTCGGATAGGAGACAAGCAGGAGCTGGAAATTGTAAAGAAGGTTGATTTCGGCGTGTATCTGGCCGAGAGCCGAGACGCGCAGGAGCGCGTGCTGCTTCCGAAGAAGGAAGTGGAGGCCGGCATGGACTGCGGCAGCCGGGTCACGGCGTTTCTCTATAAGGATTCGCTGGATCGGCCGATCGCCACGCTGCGCGAGCCTCTGCTGACGCTGGGGCGGACGGCTCTGCTGAAAGTGAAAGACGTCACGAAGATTGGCGCGTTCCTCGACTGGGGGCTGGAGAAGGATCTGCTACTTCCGTTTCATGAGCAGACCGCGAAGGTATACCCGGGCGACGAGTGCGTGGCAGCGCTGTATCTGGACAAGAGCGGCCGCCTGTGTGCGACGATGAAGGTCTATCCGTACCTGAGCAAGAATTCGCCGTACCAGATCGAGGATCAGGTGCGCGGGCGCGTCTACGAGCTGAGCGGAAATTTCGGCGCGTTTGTGGCCGTGGACGACCGCTATTCCGGCCTGATCCCGAAGCACGAGGTCACAGACGCGCTGCGCGTCGGTACGATCGTGCGGGCGCGGGTCACAGGAGTCAAGGAGGACGGCAAGCTGGATCTGAGCATCCGTGAAAAGGCTTACCTTCAGATGGAGGACGACGCGGAGGATATCCTGCAGGTGATCGACGAGTACGACGGCGTGCTCCCGTTCGACGACAAGGCGTCTCCGGAGGTTATCAAGAGAGAGTTCGGCCTGAGCAAGAACGCGTTCAAGCGCGCGGTCGGCCGGCTCATGAAGCAGGGCAGGGTGGAGATCCGGGATGGAAAGATCCGAAAATTGCAGGCGCACAGGTCGTGACATGGAAAAAACAGGACAGACGGTGATCCGGAAGAAACAGGGCGAACTGTGATCCGGGACATACAGATCGAACGGTGGTCTGAAAGAGACTGAACAGATGATTAAAAGAAACAGGACACAGGCTGCCAGGATGGCGGCAGGACAATAACATGAGAGACAGGAGGTCTACTATTATGAAAAAAGCAATCAGCACAGACAAGGCTCCGGCGGCAATTGGGCCGTACTCGCAGGCGATCGAGCTGAACGGCATGGTCTACACCTCGGGCGTGATCCCGGTGAACCCGGCGACGGGCGAGATCCCGGAGGGCGTCGAGGCGCAGGCGAACCAGGCGTTCTCGAACATGAAGGCGCTTCTGGAGGCGAGCGGCACAGGCATGGAGCAGGTGGTCAAGACGACCGTCTTCATCAAGGAGATGAATGATTTCGGGAAGATCAACGAGATTTACGCGAAGTATTTTACCGGAGTTTTCCCGGCGCGCTCCTGCGTGGAGGTGGCGAGGCTTCCGAAGGACGTTCTGCTCGAGGTGGAGGCGATCGCGGCGAAGTAACCCGATACCCGGGGAAGAAAGATCACAGATCGGCGGGATTTGAAAAAGAATAAGCAGAGACAGAAAGACAGTGGACTTTTCGGAGTTCGCTGTTTTTCTGCAGTTCAGACCTTTTGATACAGCTGTCAGGCAGGAATGATGAGAAAAAGCTTGATAATATTCGCGGGAGAGATTAAAATAGTTAAAACAGCGGGAGAAAAGGAGCTTATAGTTTATGGAATATCTGCCGATACAGATTTTCTCAGATAAATGGAAGATAAGCAAACGTCGAATACAGATATTATGTAAAGAAGGAAGACTTGAGGGTGCAAAAAGGGTCGGAAACAGGTGGGTCATTCCGGAGAATGCGCAGAGACCCGGGGACGCCAGACGGAAGAATCCTGTGATCTCCCGGGACAATGCCTGTTCCGATGTGAGAAAAGAACTGAAAAGAACGCTTAAGATCTTATATAGGATAACAACGGAGATCGGAATTGAAAAGGGTGAGCAGAAGGATTATGTTCTTTCTGCGATAGCCGGGGGATTGCTGTCTTTTTATCTGGAGAACAAGGAATACAAAAGTGAAAACTACAGGACAGTATATCGGGATATTACCGGGAAAACACTGGAATTTGACTTTCATTCTGAAGTGATATCCTGCATAAATTGCCTCATTGAGAAGTATAAAACAGATGCTGAAATAGACAGTATTTTGTCGTGGGCTTATCAGTATTCGAATGGGATCGTCGGGAATAATATCTACAGATCCACTCAGTTTTTTACGGAAAAGTATATGATCTGGTACTTGATCAACAGTATCAAAAAGATTGGCTTTTCCGACAAAATTGTTGATCCTTGCTGCGGGGGCGGAAATTTTCTTGCCGAATGCTTTGAATATCTCTGCCTCAAAGAAAAGGACAGCCTTTCTGCGGAGAAGGCGATATTGTATGCAGGAAAGTTATACGGGTACGATATAGACAGCAGTATAACAAATATAGCTGTAATGAATATAAGGCTAAGGGCGCTGTCTGTGCTGAAGAAGAACGGATGTAAGATCGACCTTGCTGTCTGGGACAAAATACGCCCCAATATTTTCAGGTCCGTCGGCGAAGATAAAACGGAGGGTGCGTTATCTGCGGGAAGAAAACAGGTAATTCATATACTGAACGGGCGGGTGTCTACGCTTTCGGAGGCTGTCTGGAATGCGGATGTAGTTCTGACCAATCCGCCGTTTGCGACTGTAAAGGGCATGGATCCCATGGAAAAAACCTTTTTGAAAGAGAATTATCCGGACGCGAACTGTGATACCTGTGTTGCTTTTCTGGAAGCGATTGACCGCATGCTGAATCAGGATGGGGTTTGCGGGATCGTATCACAGAATGCCTGGATGCACCTGAAGTCTTTTGAAGCGGTCAGGGGTGAAATAACCTCCAGATATTCCATCTATCGGATCGTGAATCTGGGCTCCGGCGCTTTTGCGGATTTGAGCGGTGAAAAGTCAAACGTATCGCTGCTTATTTTCGGCAAAAAAAGGGAGCAGGAAAATGACGTAGAGATACTGGATCTGGGAAATTGTGTTTTAAAGGATAAAATTGCCGGGATATGCGGAAGACCGAAATATCTGAAAATACGGCAAAAAGACATGAATGGGCCTGACGGATACGATTTCACAGAAAAGGGACTGCTGCGGGAGATGCGTTTTAGCGAAGAAAAATATAAAGATATTGCGGTACCGATGCAGGGAACATCCACAGGAAACGCAAAGGAACTGGTCGATTATTTTTGGGAACATTTCGGAGACACAGAATGGATAAACGTGAGCAAGGGCGGAGGATACTGCAGATGGCAAGGGCTGAACAACAGCGTCGTGAAATGGGGACGGGACGGAGAATACATAAGGGCGCAAAAGGGATCGGCACTTAGAAATACGAAATACTTTTCCGAGACGCAGATGGTATTCAGCGATACAGGTACGGCAGGGCTGAACGTGAGACGTTTGCTGAAAGGTCAGATTTTTATCGCGTCAGGACCGGGTATCCGTGTGACGAAAGGAAATGAATATGCACATTTGGCATTATTGAATTCCAGAATAGCAGCGTATTGTCTCAGAATGATGTCGCCGAAGCTCACGATTGCGGCCGGATACATTGGACAGATACCTGTAAAAGAAAATCTGTATTCGTCGCCTGTTCTCGAAAAGAAGGCGCGGCTGTGTGTCGGGCTGAAACAAAGGATACTCGAAAAAAGACCTGACAATGTCGAATATAATGGGAGTTTTTTCAGTAATATGCCGAATGACCTGGACAAGGCGGCATGGAGCGTATTCAACGATGATATAACAAACGAGCTGCTGAAGCTCAAAACGGAGAATGAAATTGACACACTTGTTATCAGGGAGTATGAGCTTTCAGAAGATTTCCGCCGTCAGTTGGAGAGCGGTGTCGGGAAGTGTGCGTATCAGATTGATGGGGAGCGGGATATAGACATCTCAAAGCTGGATAAGTATATCGATAAAATAATAGATGCGGATTGTTCTCTGAAGAGAACGAGAGCCTCCAGGAATGAGCTTGGAAGTGACGGATTGATAGAGTATACTTCGAAGGATCTGAATGTAAATCCGGAGGTCATAGTCACAAAGATTCAGAGTTGTCACAGGGAAATGTGTCATGTGATGAAAAAGTATAAAGATTTCGTTCTGCATAACATGGTTCTGAACTGTCTGGGCTACAATACGGATTATGGAATTGCCGCTGAAAGCGAAAAGGAAGGGGTCGTGGAGATGTATCTGGAAAATAAACTGGGGGCGGGAACCGATTACTGCAAATGGCTGCGCGATTCTTTTAATTCTGTGCACAGCGAGATATTCAGGGGAGCCCCGTATTTAATATATCAAGAAGGAGCAATATACAAATATGCTGACAGAGTTGTGGGATAGAGTTGCACAGTATATTACAGAAAACAGTGAAATAAGCAACTGGAAGGAAATCCGGCAAAATTATGCGTACTATTCCTACATGGCTTTTCTGTGTTTGACGGTGAAAGATTTGAGGGATGATTCCGGCAGCAGCACGTTGTATGATATCGCGGGGAAATATGGTCTGGGAGAACCGTGCCTGCTGAATTACATAAAAAAAATTCCCGGGGCTGATCGGTTTGCGGCTGAAATTTTTGATCTGATAAACGGAAGGACAATTACCGGGATTGACCGGATTTACCAGGCATATCTGTCACGGGATTATCATGTTGCCGGAGACAGGGTCGAATTTGCGGAGGGAAAGAACAGCAGAGATATATTGGGATCCTATTATACACAGGAAAATTTTGCATATGAAATTACAAAAAAGGCAATTGATGATTACTGCTTCGACAAAGGGAAAATACCGAACCTGGTCAGGATCGCGGATCTTTCCTGCGGAGGAGGGACGTTTCTTGCATCGGCATATAAGGTCTGCAAAGAAAAAAATATATCTGCTGTTTTCTACGGATATGATGTGGATCCGATTGCCGTTCTGATCACAAGAGCGCGGATGGCGAAGGCGCTGCGGGGGACAGAGTATGATTTTCACATAGCATTGGGGAATCCGCTGATAAAACCGGCGCGTGAAGAAGATGTAGTAGGCATGTTTAAAATGGCGGCCAGCGGAAGATTTTACAACTCTGCGATGGGTTCTTCGCTAAAAGAGAACATAGATATTGCTGTCGGAAATCCGCCATGGGAAAAAATACGATTTGAGGAAAAAAAGTTTCTCGGTCATTATATTGATGCAGAAGAGACAGGCACGAAGGAAGCACGGAAACGTCAGCTTGAGTTGGCTGAGGAGACAAATCATGCATTTTATAAAATGATTGAGACGGATTATGAAGCGGCGAAAAAAGGCATAAAAAAAGATCGCCGTTTCTGCTTTTCAAGCTGTGGGGAATTGAATACATACGCCTTATTTACAGAATTATGCCTGAATATGATAAAAGACGGCGGCCTCGCCGGCTTGATCGTAAAGGCTTCGCTTGTGAAGCTTCCGGTATACAGTAATTTTTTCAGAAATATATTAACTGAAAAGAGTTTATACGAACTGTATATGTTTGTGAACCGCAGGAAGATTTTTAACATAGATTCCAGAGAAGAATTTTCAGTTATATATTTGCATGGAACAAAAAATAAAGGCCTGAGGATCGCTTTGAACGCGAATGAGCTTGAAGACCTGGCCGGTCAGCCCAAGACAGAAATCTCATATTCGTTATTAAACAAATTAAATCCGGGAACCGGAATGATCCCTAACATAAAAAGCAATGAGGAGTTACAGTTTCTGATCAGGATGTATTCCGGGAGGCGAACATTCGGAGAGCAGTACAAAGACTGTAAATTCGGGCGGCTTGTCCATTTTACGAATCATTCGGAATATATACGAAAGGAAGCAGGGGGAGGATACGCCCCTGTATATGAAGGCAAATTCTTAGAGCTATACACTGCAAAATATGCGACCTTTGAAGGCATGGCAGAAGAAGAAAAGTATAAAGGCAAAGTTTCAGCGGTACCTATAAAAAATATAGACGGTGACAAATACCCTCAGTCCAGATTTTTTATACAGAGTAATGTCTGGGAGAGATTAAAACGAAAATTTGACGGGGAGTATGTTATTGCGTGGAGAAGCCTTACGTCCGCGACCAATCGCAGGACGATGCTTGCTACATTACTGCCGCTTATCCCGACCTGCCAGTCAATACAGCTGCTGCAATTGCAGACAAAGACGGAAATGCTTCGTGTCCTGGCAGTTTTTAACTCTATTATATTTGACTCTATTGTCCGTCTTAAGATGGCGGGTCTGGATCTTACACAGACGATTATCAGGCAGCTTCCCATGCCGGAGGAGGAGCGCTTCAAAAAGGTGATTCTTTTCGGGAATGTAGAGGCGACGATAGATTCTCATATCAACTCAAGAATATATAGGCTGTATATGAAGGACAGCAGGTTTGAAGATTATTTTAAAGATATTGAAATTTACAGAATAGCAGAGGAACGTCCCAGGAAAAAGTTGATCGCGGAAATTGACTGTCTGGTTGCTATGCTGTATGAGGTGGATGGGCGGACGCTGCAAAAAATAGCGCGTTCTTTTGATAAATATTACAGCAAAAAAGAGGTGGAAAGCTGGTTTCAGCTTTCCACGACTGGGGACGCCTTATAGCATGCCATAGGATTTGGAAGAAGATCCGTTGCCATTACGAGCCCATACGCGGCTCAACGACTTGAGGCGAGGCAGTTCACTTTCATCCAGAAGAGACAGCCCATAGTAGTCTGCTGTGATTTTTTCAAATACTAAAATCTTATGCACGAAATCGCCGCGATTGCCGTATTTTGAAAGTTCTTCTGTGTTATCGCCAGGCGAACCTTTCAACTGTATCCGCCAGCTGCCATTATCAGGCGCAAATTTAATAGTAGATGGATAGTAATCCTTGCCGGAATAGTTAACTGTTATATTCTTTTTTGCAGCTGTGTCATTCGGGTCTATGCCGAAAAATTTGATTCCGCCGTACATGCGCGAGGGATCCTCCGGATATTCATACGGAGTGCCCCTGACAGAACCGGCTACGATTTTTCCGAATTTGGATAAATCGAGAATATTTCTTGACCCGCCTGTGGATTTTCGCATTTCGAACCAGAATTGTTCATTTGTGAATGCCGGAGCTTCCTGTGGATGCGCAAGGCTGACATGATACACGGATTCCTGGTTTTTCCGGTTGCTTTTCCTGTTGGATGTTTCCACTGTAATCAGTGCCGGGATCTGTACAGTTTCTCTTCCAAATAAAGGATTGGTTTTTCGCCGGTTTTTCTGCGAGATTCGTCTGGACATGGCATCGATTTTCTGCGTTACCTCTTTGGCGATATAATTCGCATGGAAGAGTGTGTCTATGTCTTCGACGGAAGTAATTTTGACGGAGCACGGATAATCCGGATCGGCATATTTTCGGATTACGGAATGAATACTGTTCAGTTCGCCCATTGCCGCCGGGGTGCTGTATGTACGGACAGAGAAGCTTTCAAAGTTTGTCCAGAGGCCTCCGCCGGTAAGGTTATTCGACCCAACCGCGCACCATGCCTTGTCGCGATTCTCCAAAAGGTAGATTTTGCTGTGATATGTCGTCGAAAAATTTTCAGAATGAATGACATAGAGTTCTGTGCAAATTGTGAAAAGGTTCAAAAGAGCCTCGTATGATGTACCATCAAGATCTATTCCGATAAAGGCTCTGATTTTTCCGCCGGAAACTTTGAATTTTTGCAGTGACTCCTTCAAACGGAGCACGCCGCTGTTTTTGGCGAAAGCGGAAAAAATAGTCAGCGAGCTGTAGCCTGAGTCGATTTCCTCTATAAGTATGTTACCCAGTTGCCCCTGAAAAGGCTGATTGATTATAGACA
Organism: uncultured Lachnospiraceae bacterium; assembly: GCA_947628955.1. Lineage (GTDB taxonomy): Bacteria > Bacillota > Clostridia > Lachnospirales > Lachnospiraceae > Choladousia. Next base: position 11,071 of record CANRBX010000089.1, read on the forward strand.
TAGTTCGGAATGGCTCCTTTTCTTAATTATGGTTAATGATATAAATATAGCATGTTCTTCATAAGACGTAAAATATTTTTGCTAAATGAAAGAATTTTATGCCCGGAATGAGGAAAATATGGTAAACTGATAAAAACAAAGGAGAAATACCGTGAATTTTACACATCTGCACGTCCATACGGAGTACAGCCTGCTGGACGGTTCGAACAAGATCAAAGAGTACGTTGCGCGCGTGAAGGAGCTCGGCATGGATTCGGCCGCGATCACCGACCACGGTGTGATGTACGGAGTTATCGATTTTTATAAGGAGGCGAAAGCGGCCGGGATCAACCCGATCCTCGGCTGCGAGGTGTATGTCGCGCCGAATTCGCGCTTTGACCGCGAGACCGGGAACGATGAGAGCCGTTATTATCATCTGGTGCTGCTCGCGGAGAACAACACCGGCTATGCGAACCTGATCAAGATCGTCTCGAAGGGTTTTGTGGAGGGATTTTATTACAGGCCGAGGGTCGATCTGGAGCTTCTGGAGCAGTATCACGAGGGGATCATCGCGCTCAGCGCCTGTCTGGCAGGCGAGGTGCCGCGCTATCTGGCGCGCGGGATGTACGAGGAGGCGAAGGAGATCGCGCTGAAATACCGCGGGATCTTCGGCGAGGACAATTATTTCCTCGAGCTGCAGGATCACGGCATCCCGGACCAGAAGCTGGTCAACCAGCAGCTTCTGCGCATGAGCAGGGAGACCGGGATCCCGCTCGTCGCGACGAACGACGTCCACTACACCTACGAGGACGATGTGGAGGCGCACGACATCCTGCTGTGCATCCAGACCGGCAAAAAGCTCGCGGACGAGGACCGCATGCGCTACGAGGG